>JAIROA010000109.1 GCA_031257775.1 Synergistaceae bacterium | reverse complement strand
CCGATTCTAAATCAAATGAACCATAATTTGATTTAGAATCGGAATAGCGCAACGCAATGTTGCGCCCAACGCGAAGCGCCCGAGGTTTTTTCCAAATCAACTCGTCTGTCATGAGTTGATTTGGAATTAGAATAAGATCGCGCCGCGGTCAGTTAGAATCAGAACGGGTTCTTTCATTATCTTGCGAAATCGAGGAGTGGTTGTTTTATGGTGATTCCTGAGAGGGTTAGATGCCTGTTTGGGACAGATGGAGTGCGCGACGTGGCGAACAACGGCATAATGATGCCGGAAATGGCCATGCGCCTCGGGCGCGCTTTCGTCCTTTTTCTCACTGAAAGAGGCGTCCCAAGGCCCAGGGTAGTCGTCGGAAGGGATACGCGGCGCTCGGGGGTCATGCTGGAGTCAGCCCTCGCGTCGGGCATGATGTCCGCGGGCGCGGACGTTTACGCCCTCGGGGTGTTCCCCACTCCTGGGGTGAGCTATGTGATAAAGAACGCGGGCTTCGACGGCGGCGGCATAATCAGCGCTTCCCACAACCCGGCGGAGTACAACGGGATAAAGTTCCTGGACAGCGGCGGCTCAAAGCTCTCAGACGACGACGAGGCCATGATTGAGGAGTACCTTGGCGACAATCTTCTGGACGATTGGCGGCCCACCGGGGCATCCATAGGCGACCTTATCGACGAAAGCGGGCGCGTGGCCGAATACGCGGCATGGCTTACCGGACAGCTCGCCCAGGTAGGGGATTGCCGCTGGCCCATAGTGGTGGACGCGGCGAACGGGGCGGCTTCAGACGTAGCGAGGTCCGTTTTTTCAAACTGGCGCGGGCGTGTGACATATACAGGGATTCAGCCTGACGGGCTCAACATAAATGAGGGCGTCGGCGTCATACACATGAATCACCTTGCCGAAACGGTGAAACGGGAGTCAGCTATGCTCGGGTTCGCTTACGACGGCGATACGGACAGGGTGCTTCTCTGCGACGGCCAGGGCAGGGTCATAGACGGGGACATAATGCTGTGGATCATCAGCCGTTACCTCGCGTCGCAGGAGATGCTCGGGCGCGGCGTCGTGTCGACTGTCATGAGCAACATGATCTTAGACGAGAAAATGGCGGAAGAGGGGATTGAGATTTTCAGGAGCCAGGTCGGCGACAGATATGTGGTCGAGATGATGCGCAAGACGGGCGCAAGGCTTGGCGGCGAGCAATCCGGGCATATAATCGCGCTGGACTACGTAGCCACAGGGGACGGCCTGAACGCGGGCATTCTCTTCCTGCGCGCCTGCCGCGAGCTTGGGGAGGATATTTCAACCCTGATAGACAGATTCCCTAGGTACCCGCAGGTGCTGAGGAACATCCGCATTCCCGACAGAGAGAGCGTGCTTGCCTCCTCCGCGCTTGAAGAAGCGCGGAATCTGGCCCTGCAAAAACTCTCCGGTACTGGCAGGATACTGCTTCGCTCTTCAGGAACGGAGCCGCTCCTTCGCATTTTGGTGGAAGCCAGGGACGAAAACGTGACGCGTTCCGTATGCGATGAGCTGGAGCGCGCGATAAAATCCATAGCGGGTGAAATTAATTGACGCCAGCCCGCACTGGCATGCAACGGCCGGCTGCCGCGGCAGCCGGCTAATTATTTTTATAAAAAATAAATATAAATAAAGCAGCCATTGAAAAATTGTAGAATAATGTGCTAAACTCCGTATTACATAGGTGCGTAGTTTTAGCAGTCTGTGAAAAATATTTTATTCACACTTATTCAAGTATAGTTTAGTTTGTCTTTATAAAATTGTTGCCAGAACGTATGAGGCATCCGGCAAGATGCATAGATTGTTATGCCAGACGGAGGTGATTTGGCAAAGCGGGTTTGTTGCGTGGTATCCCGGTACTGAGCTGCTCGCTATAAAAACAGTGACTGCGTGACGGCAAATTATCCAGAGTCATAGAACCCGAGAAAGTCATGGAGGTGGCGTCCGGTGATTTTAAAAACAAGGCTCTTTGGGAAAAGCTATGAGTTCAAGGACATCAAGGAGGTCTTGGGCAAGGCTAATGAGGAACGATCAGGGGACAGGCTGGTTGGCGTAGGCGCGGAAACCGTTGCTGAGCGCGTTGCCGCGAAACAGGTGTTGTCAGCTCTCACGGTCGCGGATCTGCGAAACAATCCTGTGGTTCCCTACGAGGATGACGAGGTTACCAGGATCATCCAGGATGCTGTTAACGAGCGTATTTATGGCGAGTTCCAGAATATGGCCATAGGCGACCTTCGCGAGTGGATTCTCTCCAACGAGACATCCACCGAGGATATAAAGCGGGCAAGCCGAGGCTTCACAAGCGAGGTCATTGCCGGAGTCGCGAAGGTAATGTCCAACCTGGATCTTATTTACGGCGCGTCAAAGATACGGGTTCAGGCCCACTGCAACACGACGATAGGCACTGCGGGCACCCTGGCTGCCCGTCTCCAGCCAAACCATCCGACTGACGACCTGGAAGGCGTGACCGCGACGATTTTTGAAGGGCTCTCTTACGGAGTCGGCGACGCGGTCATAGGGATCAACCCTGTCGACGACACAGTTGACAATGTAAAGAGGCTGCTTGACCGTTTTGCGGAAATAAAGGAGAAATTCGCCATCCCGACGCAGTGCTGTGTCCTTGCCCATGTAACGACTCAGATGGAAGCCGTGCGCCAGGGCGCGCCCTCCGACCTGTTCTTCCAGAGCGTCGCAGGCTCGCAGAAGGGCAACGAGGCTTTCGGCGTAAGTGCTGAGGTGTTGGACGAAGCCTTCGAGACGATAAGGAAATACGGCAAGAGCAATGGGCCGAACCTCATGTATTTCGAGACGGGGCAGGGATCCGAGTGTTCGTCCGACGCGCATCACGGCACGGATCAGGTCACTATGGAAGCCCGTTGCTACGGGTTCGCCAAGAGGTACACGCCGTTTTTGGTGAACACGGTCGTCGGATTCATCGGGCCGGAGTATCTGTACGACAGCAAGCAGGTCGTCCGGGCCGGGCTAGAGGATCATTTCATGGGCAAGCTGACCGGCATCTCGATGGGCTGCGATGCCTGTTACACGAATCACATGAAGGCAGACCAGAATGACGTAGAGAACCTTGCGGTGCTGCTGTCGTCCGCTGGTTGCAATTATTTCATGGGAATTCCGCACGGGGACGACCCGATGCTGAACTATCAATGCACAAGTTTCCACGATACGCCGACTTTGAGGCAGCTTCTTGGCCTGACTCCCATCCCTGAATTTGCGGCATGGCTGGAAAAGATGGGGATATGGGCAAACGGGCGTCTCACGCCGCGCGCTGGCGATCTCTCAATATTCGCGTAACGGAGGATTTCCGCTATGAGACTCAAAACACGGATAGCCGGCAAGTCTTACGAGTTCAGGGATCTTCGTGATCTCTTCGCGCGCGCGAACGAGGACAAGTCGGGGGACTCGCTTCTTGGCATCGGCGCGAGGAGCGTTTCGGAGAGGATCGCCGCGAGGATAGTTCTGAGCGAGATAACGCTTGGCGAAATAAGGAGCAACCCCCTTATCGAGGACGAGGTTACCCGCGTCATAGATGACCAGATAAACGAGAGCGTGTTTAATGAAATAAAGGGCTGGACCGTAGGCTATCTCCGGGAGTGGCTGCTTGATCACGGCACGACCCCTGAGATGGCGCGTAGGGTAAGCCGGGGGCTCAATTCCGAGATGGTCGCTGCCACAGCGAAACTGATGACGGCGATGGATCTGGTTTACGGGGCAAGAAAGCTCCGAGTATGGGCTACGTGCGCCACGTGCGTGGGCCTTCCCGGCACGCTCTCCTACAGGATACAGCCCAATCACCCGGCGGACGACGTGGCGGGGGTTCTGGCGTCCATACGTGAGGGCTTCTCCTACGCCTCCGGCGATGCCTGCATAGGCATCAATCCCGTCGAGGACAACGCGGACAACACGAAAATGCTTCTTAACGCGAGCTGGGACTTCATGCAGAAGTGGAAGATACCCACTCAGAACGTCGTTCTCTCCCATGTCACGACTCAGATGGAGGCGGTAAGGCAGGGAGCGCCCGCCTGCATGCTCTTTCAGAGCGTGGCCGGGACTCAGTCGACGAACGAGGCTTTCGGGGTGAGCGAAAAAATACTCGACGAGGCTTACGAGCTTATAACGAAATATGGCATGGCCAAAGGCCCGAACCTCATGTACTTTGAGACGGGGCAGGGATCCGAGCAGTCCCTGGAACTGAACGAGGGCATAGACATGATGACGCTCGAAGCCCGCACCTACGGCTTCGCGAAGAAATTCAGCCCGTTCATGGTAAACAACGTCTCAGGCTTCATCGGCCCGGAGACTCTATATGACGGACGCCAGATCATCAGGGCAAGCCTCGAGGATCATTTCATGGGCAAGCTCACGGGCCTTCCGATGGGGATGGCGCCCTGCTATACGAATCACACGAAAATAGAGCAGGACGACCAGGAGATGGCCACGATGCTGCTTGCCCTTGCGGGCTCGAATTATTACATGGGAGTCCCGCTCGGGGATGACGTAATGCTGGCTTATCAGGATACCAGCTATCATGACGACGCCACGCTGAGGGAGCTGCTCGATCTTAAGCCGGCGCCGGAGTTCTTCCGCTGGGCAGTCGGGATGGGGATCCTCGACGAAAACGGAAGGCTCACCGAACGCGCCGGCGACGCATCTATTTTCATTTAAATCGCCCAACATTTTTTGAAGGAGTGATAAGAAAATGATAGCAGAGGCAGATGTCAAAAAAGTAATCGAACAGGTCCTCCTGGAACTGGAAAACGCTTCAGACAAGCCCGCAGGCGTCACGAGCGACGGCTATCTTCCGGACATCACCGAGGTTGACCTCAGAAGCCAGATTTTCGTTCCGAACCCGGTTAACAGAGGGGCCCTGGAGACGCTGAAAAAAACAACGCCGGCACGGCTCGGCGTGTGGCGCGCGGGCCCAAGATACAAGACGGAAACGCTGCTGAGATTCCGCGCGGATCACGCGGCAGCGATGGATGCCGTGTTTAACGAGATGCCAGAGGACGGGCTGCTTAAGAGGATGAATCTGAAGGTAATCCAGACGCTTTGCACGGACAAGGACAATTACCTCACAAGGCCGGATCTGGGCAGGAAGTTCAGCGACGAAGCGAAGGCGGAGATAAAGGGCATAGTCGGGTCAGGCGCGTCCGTCCTTATCTACATATCGGACGGTCTCAGCACAACCGCTGTCGAAACCTGCGCGGAGGACACGTACAAGGCCATCCTGCAGGGCCTCGACCGCAGCGGGATCAAGACGGCCCCGCCGTTTTTTGTCAAATATGGCAGGGTTCCGGCTCAGGACGAGGTTGGCGACGTCACTGGGGCCGACGTCGTAGTCACGCTTATCGGCGAGCGCCCGGGCCTTGTGACTGCCGAGAGCATGTCGTCTTATATGGCTTATAAGCCGACGGTCGGGATGCCTGAAGCCCGCCGCACTGTCGTCTCCAACATACACAAGGGCGGCACGCCTCCCGTGGAGGCCGGCGCTTACATAGCCGACATAATAAAGCTGATGCTGGAGAACAAAGCCAGCGGACTCGACCTCAAACTGTGAGGCATGTAATGCCTGTTTGAAATCAAAAAAACGGAAGCGTAAAAAAATCCTTACGCTATCGGCCTAAAAACAGCTTATCCACAGAGAATCGGCATAAGCAGAGGGAAGGGATGATTGAGAAATGAAAGGCGAACGTTTACAGGTCAATGTGCTCACGTCGAAAATTATCTCTAACGTTAACGAACAGCTTGCCAAGGAGCTGGGGCTCTCTCCGGAGCAGAACAGCATAGGTTTCATCACGGCGGACTGCGACGACGTGACTTACATCGCTCTCGACGAGGCAACTAAGAACGCGGACGTGAGCGTGGTGTACGCAAAGTCATTCTACGGCGGCGCCGCGAACGCGAACACGAAGCTCGCCGGAGAAATCATCGGCATAATCGCCGGACCCGGCCCTGGCGAGGTCCGAAGCGGAATGAAAACCCTCATTAACTTCATAGAGCACGACGCCGGATTCGTCTCGGCAAACGAGGACGACACCGTAGCTTATCTGGCGCATTGCATTTCAAGGACCGGAACCTATCTCTCCGGGGTTGCGGGGATCGAAGTGGGGCAGGCTCTCGCATACCTCATCGCTCCTCCTGAGGAAGCGATCTGGGGCCTGGACGCCGCGCTGAAGGCGGCGGACGTCAGAATGGCCGCATTCTACGGGCCGCCGTCTGAGACTAACTTCGGCGGAGGCCTCCTCACAGGCTCTCAGTCCGCCTGCAAAGCTGCCTGCAATGCTTTCGCGACTGCCGTAGTGGCGCTGGTCGACCACCCGAGGATGTATTGATTCATAAAAGCGAAGGCGGCGTGTCAATGCTCCAGCGCGCCGCCCGCCTAAGCTTTATGACGATCTGATTTCGCTTAAAATTCACAGAGGGGGTGTTTCGTATGGATCATACTTCAATTAATCAAATTATCGTAGATATTATGGTTGTGTTTATGGCAATAGCGGCAATCGACAAGGCGCTTTTGGGAAATAAGCTTAGCCTTGGCGAGAAATTCGACGAAGGTTTCATGGCGATGGGAGCACTGGCGCTCTCTATGGTCGGCGTCATATCGCTCGCGCCGGTTCTGGCAAACATTCTCAACCCGATAGTCGGCCCGATATACAAGGCGCTGGGCGCTGACCCGGCGATGTTCGCCACGACGCTTCTGGCATGTGACATGGGCGGGTTCCCGCTAGCGATGCAAATGGCCGGGAGCGAGGAGATAGGAAAGTTCGCCGGCATGATCCTGGGCTCCATGATGGGCCCGACGATCGTTTTCACCATTCCTGTGGCGCTCGGGATAATCGCGAAGGAAGACAGGGAGTTCCTGGCTAAGGGGACGCTCGTCGGCATCATCACGATACCCTTGGGCTCGCTTGTCGGCGGCATCGTTCAGGGCCTGCCGGTCATGGTGGTCGTGTCGAACCTCATCCCTGTCGTCATCGTGGCTGCCCTTATCGCTGTCGGCCTCTGGAAGATACCGGACAAGATGGTAAAGGGTTTCGACTGGTTCGGAAAAGGAGTCGTGGCCGTGGTGACGCTGGCTCTGGCGGCCATTATCATAGAGACACTGACCGGCGTCGTCGTGATCAAGGGCATGGCGCCTCTGAATGACGCCGTGGTCGTGATCGGGGCTATCGCGATAGTCCTGGCCGGCGCTTTCCCGATGGTCTACGTGATAACGAAGTACGCTCAGAAGCCCCTCATGAGCATCGGCAAGGTCTTGGGCGTGAACGACGTCTCGGCGGCCGGCCTTGTGGCGACGCTCGCCAACAATATCCCGATGTTCACGATAATGAAGGATATGGATAACCGCGGCAAGGTAATCAACGTGGCGTTCTGCGTCTCGGCGGCCTTCGTCTTCGGCGACCACCTCGGCTTCTGCGCGGGCGTCGCTAAGGACATGATATTCCCGATGATAGTTGGCAAGCTGGTGGGCGGCGTAAGCGCCGTTCTTCTGGCCATGCTCATCGCTCCTAAGAGCGAGCTGAATTAGGAAAGGATAATTGACTATGGACGAGTCCGCGATTCTCCAAGAGGTAGTGCGCAAGGTAGTGGCCCAGCTTTTGGCCGGCGAAGGCGGCATAATAAAGGATACGGAGCCTAAAAGCGGCATCGCCTCCGTCAAAAAAATCAAATCGATAAAGCAGGATCCGTTCCCGTTTGATCTGGGGCCGGCGGGCAAGGGCGTGTTTCTGAAGGATCTCTTCACGCTGGAGGAGAGCCCGCGTCTGGGCATCGGGGTTATGGAGATGAAAGAGACCTCCTTCCCGTGGACGCTCCGCTATGACGAGGTGGACTACATCCTCGAGGGGACGCTTGATATCAAGGTGAACGGCAGGACTATAAGCGGAAGCGAAGGGGACATAATTTACATCCCGAAAGATTCGCCCATCGAGTTCTGCGCCCCTAAATATGTGAAGTTCTTCTACGTCACGTACCCGGCCGATTGGTCGAACCAGTAGCAAGGGGTCGTCTCCGTGCGTGAATCTATATTGAGCGTAGGCATAGACATCGGGACTTCCACGACGCAGCTCGTCTTTAGCCGCATCGTCATAGAGAACCTGGCGGGGGCGGCCTCCGTGCCGAGGGTGCAGATCGTGGACAAGCAGGTGATCTACCAAAGCGATATATACTTCACGCCGCTCGTCTCTTCCGAAACAATAGACGGTGAGCGCATCCGGGACATAGTGGCTTCCGAGTACGCAAGGGCGGGCATTGGGCCTGCGGATCTCTCCGCCGGTGCTGTCATCATAACCGGGGAGACGGCCCGCAAGGAGAATGCCCGCCTCGTCTTGGAAAAACTGAGCGGATACGCCGGCAATTTCGTCGTAGCGACTGCCGGCTCGGATCTCGAGGGGATAATCGCGGGACGGGGCGCGGGGACTGCCGCGATCTCAAAGGAAAAGGGAAGCGTGATCGCTAACTTCGATGTCGGGGGCGGTACCACGAATGTGGCTGTTTTCTTGAACGGGGAGGTTCTGGATACTTCGTGCCTCGACGTGGGAGGCCGGCTCGTGAAGCTGAACCCTGAAAGCCGCCATGTGGAGTACATTACCCCAAAGGTCAAGGAACTTGTCTCATCCATGAGGCTGGACATAAAAGAGGGACGGATTGCCAGCCTGGAGTCTCTGAGGTCGCTTACGGTCAGGATGGCGGCCTTCATTGACGAACTGACGGGTTTCGCGCCGGAGTCGGACATGCTTGATCTCTTTCTCACGTCAAAACGCTTTAAGGCACGCCATCCGCTTGCGGGAGTGACGTTTTCCGGCGGCGTGGCGGACGCTGTTTATTCGCCGGAAGACGCCTCCAGGCTCTTCCGCTATGGCGATATTGGAATAATTCTGGGAAGCGCTATAAGAGAGACGGAACTTTTCAGGCAGGTCAAAACATACAAGCCCGCGGAGACGATACGCGCGACGGTCGTGGGCGCGGGAATCCACATAGTCAATGTCAGCGGAAGCACGATAACGTACACGAGTGACGGTATGTTTCCTATCAAGAACCTCCCAGTCTTGAAACTCTCGGAGGAAGACGAGGGGCGATCATTCGCTAAAATCGGCGAGATCATCGCGGAGAAGCTGAAGTGGTTCAAGGAAGGCGACTCATACCAGCAAGTAGCGCTGTCTTTCAGGGGCGTGCGTTCGCCCAGCTTCGATCTGGTCGGGCGCATCGCGTCAGGCATAGCGGATGGCGTGAGGGAGGCTCTTCCCTGCTGGAAACAGGTCGTCGTCATCGTTGAGGAGGACATGGCAAAAGCCTTGGGGTACGCTCTGTCCGCAAGGCTCGATGGCAAGGATATTATCAGCATCGACAGCGTCAGCGTGGAAAACGGCGACTACATCGACATAGGGCATCCGTTGGGACAGGGGCGGGTCGTTCCTGTCGTCGTCAAGACGCTGGTCTTTGGCGGTTAGATGGTTAGCTTTTTTGTGAGGCGGTTTCTTTAGAAGCATTCAGGGCGGTTCCTCGTTTTTATGGCATATTCATCTATGTTTTCGCGGTGTCCGCTCAGATCCGTTCTCAGGTTCTCAGGTATTCTCTTCTCAAACGATATTTCCTCATCGACGTTATCTCCGTATATATGTAAAATAATTGCCTGAGGCGATTTTAATTTCCGACAAACTCGGTTATGATATGCGCGTGGGCAAGCTATGCTTAACAATGACTGATTTATGACGAGGCTTCAGATATGAATGAATCGCCGGCGCGGGAGCGCCCCAAAAATACTTATACCGCGCTGGATTTCTTTGCCGGTTCAGGCCTCGTCACCGAAGCCCTGTCGCCGTGGTTTAATGTCGTGTGGGCTAACGACGTTTCCGCCAAGAAAGCGAGAACGTACGCCGCAAATCATGGGGAAGGGCATTTTGTCTTTGAAGACATCAAGAATATAAGCGGCACGCAATTGCCCCCCGCCATTCTCGCGTGGGCAAGTTTCCCTTGTCAGGATCTGTCACTTGCCGGCAAAATAGGCGGGATACACGCCCCGCGCAGCGGTCTTGTCTGGGAATGGCTTCGCGTACTGGACGAACTGGATGCGCGTCCTCCTATCCTTGTGGCCGAGAACGTCCTGGGATTGCTGTCGTCAAAGGGCGGTGCCGGCTATATTGACCTTCACAACGCGCTTACGGAGCGCGGATACAATGTCGGCCCATTGCTCATAGACGCCAGGCGCTTCCTTCCGCAGTCAAGGCCAAGGGTTTTCGTCGTCGCTGCGCGTCACGGGATACCGATAAAGCAGCTCCCCAGAGGGAAGGATCTCTGGGCTCAGACAGGCAAGGTGTTCTCTAGGCTGCGGGAACGGCTGGATAATGTAGTGCCATGGGACATAGAGCCTCCAAAGGCTCTCATCCCGAGGCTTGAGGAATGCATCGAGAAAGATGCGCCGTTTCCAAAAAAAGAGTGGCAGGAGCATAATTTGAGCCTTATCCTGGAAAAACGCTTAAAACAGTTCGACTCGAGCAAGGAGACTATTTCTGCCGGATACAGGAGGATCAGAAACGGAAGGCAGGTTCTTGAGATCCGCTTTGATGGCATAGCCGGCTGCCTGCGGACCCCGTGCGGCGGTAGCAGCAAGCAGCTGCTGATCTTCAAGGCGGCGGAAGGTTTTAAAATAAGATTCATGACGGCGCGGGAAGCCGCCCGCCTCATGGGCGCCCCCGATTCGTATAAATTGCCCGGGACGTATCTGGATGGTTATATGGCTATGGGCGACGCGGTTGCAATGCCAGCCGCGCGACACCTCGCTAAATATCTGCTGCATCCGCTTGCGGAAGTTGCCTGCGCGAATGTCCGAAAACATCAGGAAGCGGTTTAACGAATTCATCGAAGGCAGCCGTTTCCTGGGCAAGGGCTCAAAAGGGCCTTTGGCCGTGGGGCTGACGGTCACGCGCTATGCATTGAGGAATGGCTTGCCGATCAATCCGGCATCGCTGCTCACCGAAAAGGGCGGCCAGGTATCCACGCTTGGGAAATCACAGGTTCAGTCCGTGCTGTCTGAGTATGGCATAACGCAGGTTTTAGCGGAAGAGGGCGGGCGCACGAGCCGGGGAAGCATCGGCAATATGCGGAAATACTCCGCGTTCCTGAATGAGCTGAATCCGGGCTCTGAGGATCTGAAAGAACTGGAGTCGCTGTGGGTGGATCGCATCAGGGCGTTTTTTTCGAGCAAGCCCTTTAAATTGCGTTTTGACGCGTCCAAATCAATGAGCGCGATCCTGAGGGATGTTTTAGGCCAGGCATCGCGCCGCCAAAAGGAAATTCAGGGCGTCACCGTGGTAGGGACTGTCCTCCAGCATCTCATCGGTGCGAAATTGGACATTTTGACGGACGGGGGAGTCGAGCATCACGGCGCCAATGAAGCCGACGCGCAATCCGGGCGTCCCGGCGATTTTCTGCTCGATGACGTGTCCATTCACGTCACGACCTTCCCAGGCGAGGCCGTCATGCGAAAGTGCAGAGATAACCTGGACTCGGGACTGCGCCCGATTTTGCTGACAATAGGAAAGGGAATGCAGATTGCCGAAGGACAGGCGGAGCAAGCCGGCATCAGGGACAGGGTTGACATATTCGACGCGGAGCAGTTTCTAGCCGGGAATTTTTATGAATTGGGCAAATTCGCGAAAGACAAGCGGGAACTTACGGCACGATCCATCATAGAAAAATATAATTCGCTGATTTTGCTGCACGAGACGGATCAGAGCCTGAGAATCGGATAGGCGGCGCTTTAATATCGGCAAACACCAGATCGCAGGGACAAACCTGCGTGGCCCTGTTTCCCAGGCCTTGCAGGATTTCACGGATGCGCGTGGGCGGGATATCGCGGTGGGCAGGCACATAGGCCTGCCCCTGCGATTTTATTTCTCCCATCTCTCCCCTAATCCCTCGATTTCCTCCACCGGAAGCGACAGGATTATGCCGTGCGCTTCGGTGTTGCCGCCGCAGCTCTTCGTTATGGCCCGCATGATGTCGTTCCTTTTTTCATGGGGCGAGAGGATCGCCACGATGTCCTTTTCGAGCTGCGGCGTTATGCCCAGGAATTTGGCGTCCTCATCGACTCCGAGCTTCCTGCCGTGCAGGACGGTTCCGCCGGTTGCTCCCGCGTCTTTGGCCGACGCCATCGCAAGAGCGGCGAAGCCGTGACCCACTATTGACACTATCAGCTCGTGCTTCTGCCCGCTGTTAGCGTTTTCCAATTTATCTCCCCCGCTTTCGGTTATTTCGTCGTTTTCCGCCTGTTTTGTAAGAAGCGTCAGCACTGAGTTGTTGATGCAGGATATCGGCATGGTGAACGCTATGCCGTTTCCGGGTTTCCTGAGCTGCAATTTTGCCGAAACGGACTCCAGCAGCCCGGGTATCCTGTACGCCGGCTCAAGGCAGCAGACGAAAGACTTGTCTATTGATTCGAGGCCCAAGAGGGCCATTATCTCCGACCCCGCAGTCCCTTCAGCGAGAGCGATGAAGTGGAATTGGACGCGCTCGGCGGCCAGGATTTCGGAGATTTTCCCCTCCTGCCGTCTGTCGACGATTACGACGAGCATCTTGATGCCGTTTTGTCTGCATGTTTCAATCATCGGAGGATCCCTCCCCTATTTCCGTAATATCGTCAGTAACCGCGAAGCTCGCGCTCTCCATGATCTCAGCAGCTTTCATCTGGCGCGCGTATACCAGCCCCATGAGCTGAATGCTGATGAGCGGCGTCATAGCCACCATCGCGACGACGCCGAACGCGTCCGTCAAAACGTTGCCGCCCGCGCCTTGGCAAGCCCCCATCGCGAACGGGAGGAGGAAAGTCGACGTCATTGGGCCGCTCGCCACCCCTCCGGAGTCGAAAGCGATGCCCACGAAAATTTTCGGCACGCAGAGCGAGAGGGCGAGAGCCGCGATGTAACCCGGAATAAGAAGCCAGAATATGGATATGCCGGTGAGTATCCTTATCATCGCGAGCGCCAGCGAAACCGCTACCCCGAGGGACAGCGACAGGCGCATGGCCCGCTGCGAGATCGCGCCGCTTGAAATCTCCTCGACCTGCTTGTTTAAGATATGCACCGCCGGTTCGGCGACGACGATATAATACCCTATCGTCATGCCGAGCGGGATCAGCGCCCACTTGTAAGCCGCGGCGCCGATCTGGAGGCCAAGGAGATGCCCGACCGGGATAAAGCCGACGTTGACGCCGGTCAGGAACATGACCAGCCCGGTCAGCGTGTAAATAAAGCCGACCGCCATTCGCGCCAGCTGACGTCGGGCGAATTTTTTCGACAGGAGCTGGAATGCCGTGAAAAAGGCGCATATCGGCAGGAGCGCCGCCAAAACGTCGCCGAGGAATACGGGCAGGCGTTTCGCGAATTGAACCGCCACATCCCTCGTGGTGACGACGTCGGCCAGCACGAGAGGGGAGTGCGTCGCGTCCTGCGGGTTATATCCTATGCCGAGCAGAAGGACGGCCAGAATGGGCCCGATACTGCACAGCGCGACCAAGCCGAAGCTGTCGTCCTGCGAGTCGCCGCCGCTCCTCGCCCTTGCCGCCGAAAGCCCTATGCCGATAGCCATTATAAAGGGCACCGTGATAGGCCCGGTCGTCACGCCGCCGGAGTCGAAAGCCACGGGCGTGAAGTCCGGCGGGGCGAACGCCGCCACGAGGAACGTCACAACGTAAAATATCATCAGGAGGTGTGACAGCTTTACGTCGAGGAACGAGCGCAGCATCGCGACGACGAGGAATAAACCGACGCCAAGCGCGACTGTCGAGATGAGGACGATGTCAGGGACTGCTGGAACCTGTCCCGCTAAAACCCTGAGATCCGGCTCCGCCGCCGTGATGATGATCCCGATTAAGAGGGTCACAAGCGCCATGAGCTTCGTCCGTCCGGGTTTCCCAAGTTCTTCCCCTACCGCGTCTCCCATAGGCATCATCGCCATTTCAGCCCCGAGAGAAAAGAAGCCCATGCCGACGACAAGCATCGCGGCGCCCACGAGAAACATCACCGTCGTGCCCGTCGGCAGCGGCACGAGCGAGATACTGAGCGCAAATACGATGAGAGTTATCGGCGCCACAGACGAGAGCGATTCCGCGATTTTCTCCTTTAACTTTTTGTTCATCCGGTCACCCCTTAATACAAATGACATAGCGAAATTGATTGTAGAGCAAAGTTTAGCATAACGCCAGCGCTAAAACCTCTTGCCTTTACTGTGGCGCCGCGAATGGAAAAATCGGGCAAAAAAGTGATCAAAGGCTTGTCTTTTTTTGACGTAATGCGCGCCGCCGATGTAGAACAAAAGTAGCGGACTGGGTAAAAAGTCTCATTTTTTATACATAAAGAGGTTGACACATTGCTCAAACCATGTTTCTAGTGTAAAGTGTTGTATCATATAAATCTTAATAACCATAACATGGTGAGTCTGAGGGCACGTTTTAGTAAGAATCTGGCGCTTCATTTAAATAAAAATTCGCACTATCGCGAATGGGCTGAAGCGCTGCCCTGTAAGTTCTGATTTGAGCGGATTGACGTATGTATATTGAATGAATGTGAATTGATGTCCGACGAATCCGGAGGTTTGATTCGCGGATTGCGGCTGAATCTCGAAAGGGGTGTTTGTGAATCGATGCGAAAGATCTGGATTAAAGAAACGTGGAAAATCCGTGGGGCGGGATCGCGGCTTATTGGGCTCATGGCGGCCGTCTTGCTTGCCGCGCTCATTTTGGCGCCCATAGGTATAAACATCATAGCCTGGGCGGATCCGTGGCCGGACGGCAAGATACTGTTTCCTCCTTATAAAGAGGAGATGCCTCTGGAGGATAACAACCAGATACTGGTCACGAGGAAGGCAAACGTCCTCTTCGTGCTGGACACCGGCTCGCCGATGACGTTCACCGCGAATGGCAAAATGCCGGAGTGGGGGGTCAACGTTTCTGCTGAGCCGGTCGAAACAGGACAGCAGCAGGCCGGGGCGATGCTCAGGGAAGCCACTTACGGACACGGCGGTCTTCCAGTCCTAGGTAACACGTTTGCGCCCCCCGACATCAGTCCTACGGATCGCTATGGCAGGGAGGGGCCGGATAGCGAGGACGAGGATAACAACATCACAATGAACACGCTCGACCTCAACCTGCATCTTGACAACTACTACTCCCCGTTCAACTACGCGGACCATCCGTTGGGGGTGTTTGGGGTGGATTCGGAACCAATGCCCTACGCGCTCGTCTTCAAGAACAGCGATTGGTGGAAGAACGGGCCGCCGCAAGGCACGCAGCTTAACAAAAGCGACCTTGTCCCTAACGACAGCCGCATGTACAAGATGAAGCTCGTCATGTGGCGAGTGCTGTCGGACATGATTCTCGTCGAGAACCTGCGCATCGGCCTCGCGACGACCTACCAGGAGATGAACACCGCAAATGCGGGTTTTTACGCTGATTACTACAAAACGTCCCCTTACGGCGCGTTTGACCCGAACTTTCCGCACGGGACGGCACCGGGCTGGTCAACGAAGCTGTCTGACATATTTTACAGCGTGCCGCCTGATGAGAGCCCGGCGTACAGAGATGCCACCAGCGCGTTTTGGGGCATAAATCGTGATTACTACGAAGTTGACCATAATGACGTTAAATGGAAGTTATTGAACCGAGCCTATCTTAGAGTCCCTATGGACGATTACTCGTCGGAGCACCTGGGTAAATTCCGCCTTTGGATAGACGGGTACGAAAATGTGAACGAAAGCGATGGGCCGGATGATCCATACTACTTTAAAAACCCGGAACTCTTCGGTGACGGCAAGACGTTTCTCAGCACGGCGATTTATCCGGGTCACAACGATCTCAGCCGCCAAGATATGCTGGATACGACTGACCCGGCTGGAGAGAAGGCGATCACATTTTCGAGCACTCAAAATGAAGTTAAAGCCGCTATGAACGCGTCATACATCGATGAGCTTTTCAATCACTTCAAGATAGGCTCGGGCGAGGCGCTGGGTACGCTCCTCGATTTCTTCTCGCCCCCCGTCTCCGGCATAGGTGAGGCCACCGCGAGCGCCTCGAACGTCGAGTATGCGCCCGAAGTCTCATTTCCGCTTAGCGACCCGTGCGATAAAAACTGGGTCGTCATCTTCACCGCCGGGGACGACAGCTCGGAGTACTCGTCGGCCGAGGCGGTAGAGGATCTCTACAACCACACCAAGAGCAAGGCACTGACTGCGCTGAGTCGAGACATCAATGGCAATCCCGTTAAAGATGATAAAGGGAAATTGGTCTTTAAACCCATCAGCCTTGACGAGGGCGTGCGCACGCTCGTGGTCGGCTTTGTCTCGCCCGACTCAGAGGAGCCGGACATTGTCGGTCTCCGCGATAAACTGGACGCTATGGCCAAGGCCGGAGACCCGAACAACCCGGACGCGAAGGCGTATTTCGCCAACGACGTAAGCGGGCTCATTCAGGCGCTTCGCGCCGTTTTGGCAAGGATAAACAGCGAGATACAGCCGGCGGCGGGACCTTTGACGGAGAGTCCGATGATGGGCGACGAGGAAGAGACGAGCCCCAACCATTACAACATTTTTTCGGCCGGATACCGCATAAACAAATTCGACCAGTGGAATGGGAAATTCTCCCGCTACCTCTCCATAAAGAGCGGTGACAGCATCACGAAGACGGAGCTGTGGGAACTGGGCAGGGATCTACACAGTTCCGTCACTCCCGGCAGCCGTAACCTCGTCTACTGGAATGGAGCCGCCAAATCGTTCCAAACGCTCGCCTACACGGTGAACAAAGACGACGCCACGCCGCACCCGCAGGCTGGTATGTTCGGCGTCACGGCCGCTTTCGTCGAGAGCGGCATGGACGCGTCAAACATATCAAGCATACCGTCCGGGCAATCGTTTTCAGGCAAACTGCACCCGTCGCGCGCGCTGGTGAACTGGCTCCATGGCTTCGAATATTCGTATATTGAAACGGCGGAACTCAAACGCAGGTCGTTGCTTTCGGACTTTGGACAGTCCACGAGCGTGATTGCAGGGCCGCCCCAGATTGCTGACAGCCTTCCCGGCTACAAGGCGTGGGCTGAACTTCCGGCGCAAAAGGCTCTTCAGACAAGGATTTACGCTCAGACGAACGACGGGATCCTGCACGTCATTAACCCCACCGGTACGGCGAGCCAGCGCGAACAGATGGCGATAGTGCCGCCGCCGTCGCTTTTGCCGTTACGGCTTGCCGGACTCAAGATGTCGAAGGTGGGCAGCGGCGGTGATTACAAGATGCGCTGGCTGGACGTGATGGACTTCATGACCAAGACCAGCGATGACATCCCGATAAGCTCCAAACCGGCGTATGTCTTGGACGGGCCGGTACGGATGAGATATTTCGACATGGGCGCCGCTGGCGGAGGATGGAAGTCGATTCTGATAGCGATGCTGGGGCGCGGCGGCAACGGATTGTACACGATGGACGTGTCGCGGCCGGACGCCCCAACGTTCTACTGGTACCGTGAAACGCTGGATAACGACGATGGCACGCTCACGTTAGTCCGCATGAGGGCAGACGACGCGTCTCCGACAACAGAGACCGTCACCCCTAAGTGGGATGGACAAGATTCCATATACAGCGATCCTGACAAATATCCGTTCTATCAGCTTGGTTTCAACAGCCTGAATCCAGCCGCCGGCGTATCCAGAAAACTTGACGGCCTGCCGGGAGATTTGCGGAATATGATCGTCCTGCCGGGCGGAATGCAAAAGAGCTTCGATCTGAATAATAACGGCAGGATGGGGGCAGCGCTCTATATAATAGACCCGGACGCGTCGAAACACGATGATTTCGACAATACGGGCGAAAAATGGGCAAAGGTATTTAACAGCGGATCCGTGGATCCATTCTGGAGGGTTGGCAGCGCCAACTCCGGGCCGGATCCCTATATGGGCATGATGGTATCCGCGCCGGCGCTGCGCGCTTCGCAGTACGACGGGCAGGTCAGCAAATACGTCGCGGATCAGGTATACGCTTCGGACAACCGCGGAAATATCTTCGCCCTGCTGCTTGAACCGGATGCCGAACCCAGCGTCCCAAGCGCATACACGGAAAGACTCCTGACCGCGGGCACGCTCCGCAAGAATGGCGACGAGCCGACCGACAGCTACTCGAGCCCGTACAGCGTCGTAATCAGCGGCAGGACGTCAACCCCGAACGTATGGTGGGTATCCGGCGGAACGGCAAACGTCGCCGGATCGAGCCACCTGAAGAACAAATCGCAGCTCATATATTCGTTTAAGCTGCCTGATTTTACGGATGGTACGACATCGCGCCGCGACGATTGGGTTGAGCTTAAGTCGAATGACATCAGCTCGAAAGCGTCCGCCCAGACCGGCCTGGGCTGGTATATTCCTCTGGAGCCGGACGGGACGACGCCGGGTCATGGCGAGGAGTACGTCTCGGCTCAGCATCTTCAATTCGGAAATCAGATCTTTTTCGCGACGTTCCTTCCGAAAAAAACAAACACGAATGACGGCTCAAATATGTGCGGGGACGCGGCAATTGACGGCAAAGCCAGAATATACGCGCTCGACGCGGATACCGGCTGGGGAGGGCGCTGGAGTGACGGCAATAAGTTTCTGGAGTTCGAGGGCGCGAAAATTGTCGGCATGACAAAATCGGAGCAGGGCGGGAAAAAGACGCTTGCGATAACGCTGGATGTCTTCGATCGCGTAGCTTTTGCCCAAAGCGTCGCGAATTATCCCGACGAAGGCATTTCTGTGGCACAGGATGATTCCGCTGAAGTGATAATAAATATACAACTTGATGATTCAGGCGAAGGGAGCGGCACGCTTCCGCCGGAGACGAGCTATATTAACTACTGGTTCGTAAAATAAGCTATATAATTATCACACTGCGTATGACATTGGAGGGATCTATCATGCGGAGAATTACAAATACAAAGCTCAGACAGGCTTGGCTCGCGATTTTAGCGGCGGTTATATTGGCCGGAACCCTGCCCGGCCTTTTGCCCGCAGCGGCTGTTCCGAATACAGCGTTTAACGCGGAGAACGAGGCGGTTTGGTGCAAGGCGCGAGTCGGATCCGCTGACCAGACGATAGTTCCGGCGAAATTTTAAGGCGGCGCGAAACGGTAAGCGCGGCGGGCGTGAAGTTTTTCGCTTAAACGGCATTTCAACGTTTAAGAGCCCAGGCGTTGCAGGGTTTAAATCTTCACCCTTCAGGCCACTGACGATAAATCAGCCTCTTAAGCGGACGCCCGCCGGTATGCGGAAACGCTAATTTATGCCATAATTCCTTAGGTGCCGAGTTAAGGAAGCGCTGATTAATTCGCCTAAACGACATTTCAACGTTTAAGAGCCCAAGCGTTGAAGGGTTTAAATCTTCACCCTTTAAGCCCCTGACGATAAATCAGCCTTCTTAAGAAAAATAATTGCTCGGCGCGCGAGGAGGACGATGGTGTGGGTTTTATAGGTTTTTTGGATAAATTTCATATAAGCTGGCAGGATGTCGCGGTGTTTTTCGTGCGGCCTCTTTTTATTATCGCCGCTTGGTACGCGATAGACAGATTACTGATAAAGCTGCATAAAAAAAGCAAGTTCGTGGAGCGCGTATTCGCGAGCCGCGCTTACGAGGAAACCCAAAAAGCCGTTATAGCGCAGAGAGTGAAGACGTTCAGGGGACTCTTTGTCCAATTGATCAGGGTACTCAACGGTATATTTTTCCTCTTCACGTTTCTCGGCCACTTCAATATCGACTTAAAGCCGCTTCTCGCCGGAATCGGCGTTGTCGGCCTCGGTCTGTCCCTTGCCGCGCAGAACATACTGCGCGACTTCATCAACGGCCTTTTGATAATAATAGAGGATCAGTTTAACGTCGGCGATTGGGTTTCGATAGGTTCTTTTTCCGGAACGGTCGAGAGCTTTACCATGAGGGCGACGAGCCTCCGCGCCGTCGACGGGCAGCTCATAATAATACCGAACGGGACTATCTCACAGGTCGCGAACAGCACAAAGAAGTTTTCCGTGGCCGTAGTCGCGGTCGGCGTCGATTACGCCACGGATATCAAAAAAGCGCTTGACGTCATGGAGCGCTGCGCGAAAGAAGTCGCGGACGCATACGGACAGGGTATCATCTCCCCGCCGACAGTGCAGGGGATAGTGTCGTTCGGGGAGAGCGACATACAGCTCCGCGCTCTCATTAAAACGGCGCCGGGCGCTCAATGGGGCGTCGAGAGGGCGCTGCGCGTCAAAATAAAGGAACGCTTCGACCAGGAGGGCATATCCATCCCGTTCCCTCAGATCGTCGTGCATAATAAAATATGACGAGCTTATAGAGCGCTTTAACGATATGACAGGGCTTGTATGCTGAGCATGTCGGAGAGCAGGCCCTGCGCCGTTTCTTTTGCCCCGGCGCCGGGGCCTATTATTGTAACGTCGCCGAGGCTGTCGGTCGTGAGGCAGACGGCGTTCGTGGCGCCCATAACGGACGCGAGCGGATGCGACAGCCCGACCGCGATCGGCTTTACGTAGCCTGAGACGGAGTCTCCGTTCCTTTCGATGCCAGCTATCAGCTTGATGCGCTTGCCTTCCGCCTGAGCCGTTTTGACATCGCTTACCGTGAGGGCCGTGATCCCCTGGCGGTCGATTTCTGCCACATTCAGCTTGCGGCCGAAGAATTCCTGAGCCATGATGCAGACTTTCACGGCGGAGTCGAAGCCCTCGACATCCCCCGTCGGATCGGTCTCGGCGTAGCCCAGACGCTGCGCTTCTTTTAGCGACTCCGCGTAGCCCGCGCCGCCCTCCATCATGGTAAGTATGTAGTTCGTCGTGCCGTTCACTATGCCCATTACCTTCTCCACGACGCACCCCGCCAGCGGGCCCCGGACAAGATTTAAAAGAGGCGTTCCGCTCAGGACGCTGCTCTCATAGCGTATCTGGACGTCCTTGGCGGAGGCGAGTTCCTGAAGCCCGGCTAAGTCGAGCCCCACTCCGCCCTTGCTGCATGTGACCGCATGAGCGCCGCTTTGTATCGCCGTCCGCAGAATGCCAAGGCTTGGCTCTCCCGTCTCGTAATTCGTAGGGGTGGCGTCGCAGAGGATGTCTACCGGAGTCCGCGCGAGCAGATTCGCTAACGGGTTTGTGCCCGTAACCTCCTGTGCCTCTTTCATGAACCGCAGATCGCCCTTTTCGTTCAGGTTTTTAATGATATCCGCCGGATCCATGCCGTCATCGGACGCGACGGTGCCTTTTATAAAGTCCGAGACCAGGTTGAGAGTGAATCGGAAGCCGTATTTTTTTTCCAGATACTCTCTTTTCTCCCCGAGAAGAGCCACAAGCCCCCTGCCCACGGTGCCACAGCCCGCAATGCCTATTCTATAAACCATCGTTCATTACCTCCATAATTTTTTTGGCGGAACTATAGCGATCTTCCCGTGCTGCCTATAGGGAAGACCAGTTTAGCCGCCTTGTCGATAAAAAGGCCGGACTTTGGCCTGTTTTTTATTTCCGCGCCAGCCAGAAGGCTCGAAACGACCGTCTTGCCTATCACCGCGCGGCCTGTCTTGCCTCCGGCGGAGTTTACGCGCACCCCCCACACATTATGCATCACGACGGGCTCGCCGTCGTAAACCCCGAGATAAAGCATGATGTGCCCCGGCATGTGTATAAGCGTGGCGAACGGGACGCCGTCCTTTACGATCATGCTAAGTTTGCTCCCGGACTCTGTGCCTGTAAGGTTTACGGCAGGTCCCGCGTTAGCCTGGTCGCCTGAGTTCCTTGGCAGCCAGACGCCGAAGAGGGTGAAGTAATCCCGCGTCATCGCCGAGCAGTCCCGTAACCCGCGCTCGCCGCCCCACCCGTATGGCTCGCCTAAGAGCTGATCCATCGCTCTTGCGGCGTTGCGCGGCGTGAAAGGGACAGGGAACGGTTCCGTCTCGCCGTCCCCAGGCCTGTAGCGCATTATAGCTGCCATTCCGTTTTTCCCCCTCACTGGCGCGAGCAGGTTTTGCCCGTCCGATGGGAGGAGGGTTCCCATCTTGGCCGTCGCTATGACGGTGCCGCTCTCGTTTTTTATTTTCACGTTGTCATTGACGAATACGGAATAATCAGAGTACATGAAGCTATCCATGAATTCGCCGTCCACGAACGCGGCTTTGGCGGTTTTGATCCATCCGACGACCGTCCCTGTAGCGACAAAGAGCCAGTTCCCGTCTTTCGAGAAGGCGAAGATGGCTAACGGTTCTCCGGGTTTGACGGTGGAGTTTTGGATCCAGTCCGCCTTAAGCAGCCCCCTTGCCCCGGAGGCGCTGTCCGGGGAGCTGTATAGCGGCGCCGATGTCGGCAGGATCCTGACGTCAGCTTCGGCGACGCATATCCCGGGGCGCGGCTCGCCAAGATTAAGCGCTTCCGGTCCGATTGCGGCAATTTGCGCCAGTGACTCCTTCGGAAAGGCGCGCCCGTCCTCGGCGAAGAGTTTTTTCCTAGCCGCGTTCTTCTGGAATTCGATTATCTTGTCCAGCGAGACATCGAGATATGAGATATCCTGGTTGCGCCACGGCGCAAAAAACCTGGCTTTATATTCGTCAGCGTAAGCGCTCTGCTCCGAGAAGTCCGTGATAGGCTGATCCGGATCCGAGGGGAGATACGTGCTTCCGTTTTGCGGGAATTTATCGAGATCCTCGACGCTTGCCGCTGAAAAAGCCTCGCCAGCTAAGATTGCGGCGATTATTGATATCGCTAAAGCGGAAAAAATTTTTTTGTTTATCAATAAAAACACCTCTAATGGAAATTTACCAAATACCGCCTCCTCGGCACTACTTTACCACACATTGCCGAGATGCACGAATTTAAGTTTCCCGCGGGCTATGGACTCGAGTTTTTTCATGAGCCGGATGTCCGTAGGCGGGGCTTCATATCTGTAAGCCGGGAAATATCTGGATATATGAAGAGGCATCTCGCGTGATATTCCCGCTATCCAATTCACCATCTCGGCAAACCTGTCTTCGGAGTCGCTTATTCCAGGCACGGCCAGGTTCGTAAGCTCTATATGGACTCCGGCGCGGAAGAGCGACTCGACGTTTTCCATGACCGTTTCTTCTGCCGAGCCCCGGCCGCCTCGCGCTGATTTCTCGGCGGCACCGAGGGGAGCGTAAGAGTTCTTCCCGAACGCCTTGATGTCGATGTTCATCGCCTCTGTGAGAGTCGCCAGCTCATCCCTTGCCTCGCTGGAAAAAAGGCCGTTCGTGACCATCACGGTGGCTATCCCCGCCTCGCGCAGGAGAGGGGCGGCCGAAATAATATATTCCGCTTGAAGCGTCGGCTCATTGTACGTGTAGGCTACGGCGGCTAGCCCGTGCCTGGAAGCCGTCAGGGCCAGATCGCGCGGGGAAATCTCCCTTGCCGCGGTCTCGCCCTTCGGGTGAGCGATAGCGTGATTCTGGCAGAACGGGCAGAATAAATTGCACCGCAGGCTGCCTAAAGAGAGGATTTTTGTCCCGGGGCGCCAGTGATAGAGCGGTTTTTTCTCTATCGGGTCAATGGCTACGGAGACGAATTTCCCAAGAAACGGTGACTCGAAAGCGCTGCCGTCAAAACGCCTCGCGCCGCATCGCCCGGAGAGGCCTTGCTTTATAAGGCAACAATGAAAGCAAAGCCCGCACAGGGCGGCGGGATTGCCGGACTCGTCGCGGGCGGGTTTCCACCAGCGCGGACGGATCGTCTCCACAATGCCGCCCCCTTAAGCCTCCTTGTACCTGTCGACGCTGAAGCGTTCTATCGAGGCGTCGAGGAAGTCTGATATCCCTGCTTTCTGGGCGGCTATCTCAAGCTGCTCCTGAACGGTGTCGACTCCTTCAAGATCTGGCAGCAGCACTCCCCGCCGATAACCCTTGGAGACGATCACGCCCCATTGCCTGGGATCGAGCTGACTGGAGATATCTGACACTGCCTCCGGCGCGCTCAGGACGTCCACGGAGAATGTGACGCCATCCAGCTCTTCCAGGCGGAGCGGGCCGAAACGCGGATCCCTCGATGAAGCTGAAATAGCGTTCGCCATGATCTCCCTGTCTAAAGAGGGCTGTATCGGGGCAATCGTCCCTATGCAGCCGCGCAGGTTGCCGTTAAGCGTCTTTATGGAGACAAAACACGCTTTCTTTTGCGCCCACAGGCTCTCGTCAGTGTCGATCTCATTTCCGGAAAGCAGAGGCCCGTCCCCTTCGAGATTCCGCCTGACTGTCTCCCTTGCCAGGGAAACGTATGGATGCGCCCTGTCATTAGCGGACAATCGTCATGCCCCCTTCCTGTTTTTCAGCCAGAGAATAGCGCATTGCAGTATCCGACGCCAAACGGGCCCTCGTAGGACAGCACGTCGATAGAGCCTCCCAGTTCAGAGCATAGCCCGAGCATGATAAGGACCGAACGCAATCCGCACTCGCCGGCGCTCTCGATCGTCTTTCGCGGAAGGCCGCGCAATATCGAAGCGTCGCGTTTTTTAAGGGCTTCCACCACAGCGTCGTCGAATTTTTGCCCCTCTGGGCTGAATCCTGCCGGAGCGCCTGGCTTGAGGCGGTGCGACAGGTCGCCGCTTGCCAGAAGCCCCCACTTGTTGCCGTCTTCCAGCGAGGCCAGAGCGCGCCCCATCTCAAAGGCCATTTCGATGTCGAGCCCTATAGGGCTTGACAGCACGGCCGGAGGAAGGTCTTTGTAGGCTTTTTCGAGAAAGTAGAGCGGGACGAGCGTGCCTTGATCGCGCGTCATGTCAAGAGTCTCGTGGAAGCATACCGGAATATCGGCGGACGAGAGGCAGGCGGCCAGAGAGCCGACCTCAGCCACAGGCGTCCGCAGTCTGAACGCGACAGACGGGGCGCCGAAAGGAGCGAAGCTTCCGTGAAGCGCTTCCGCCCTGTTGATGGAAAATGCCCCCAGGGAATAGGGCTGATGGGGAGAGACTATAAGGATCCTGTCGGGAGTTTCAATCTCTGAAAGCTTATGAATAAGGCCTTTTACCCCAATTATGGTTATGGCGGCCTCGTTTTCCCGTCCGCGCCCGACATCCGGTATTATTATCGGCGGATGAGGCATCAGAGCAGCCCAGCTCCAGGACATCACGGTCACCTCCATAAAAATTTTTACATTTCATGGAAAGCATCATATCACGCGGATCGTATTTCGGGCAGGCAAAAATATGGCGATTTACATAATCGGGCTATGCGTGTATTATTAAGACATTAGAATAGCATTCAATAAAATTTCCCTTGGGGGATACTGATGTTGTATCGAGATCTTGACGCTGGCAAGGTGGTTGAGTATGTCCGGGAACGGGGGATTTTTTTTGCCCGGGGGGCAGCGCTTGGCGTTCGGGAGATAGGGCGCAACGAGACGGACGGCGACGGCTACGTGAACCATTTGTACCGCGTCTGGGATGATGACGGAAATTCCGTCATAGTGAAGCAGGCGAAGCCGTATCTTAAGCTTTTAGGCGAGGGCGTGTATCCCATGCCGGTCGGGCGGAGCGGCTCTGAGGTGGACATTGTCCGGATCCGCTCGGCGATCGTGCCGCAATACGTTCCGAAACTTATCCACGTGGACAGCGAGAACAACCTGTTCATTTCAGAGGACTGCGGAAAGCTTGGGATAATGCGCTTCGGGCTCTCACGCGGGCGCAGGTATCCGCATTTTCCGAAGATGATGGGTGAATTTATCGCGAAGATCAACTTTTACACGTCTGAGCTGTGCCTTGACCAGGGAATCCACAAGGAGCTGGCGTGCAAGTTCACGAGCCCTGAAATGAGCCTCATCATGGAGACGATTCTTTTTCTGAGGAAGTCGCTGACTGAAGCCATAGACTTTGAAACCGAACCGCCAGACCCGCTGCACAGAGAGATCTCTGATATTTTCTGGGACAAGCGCGACGTCAATATAGAGCTTCTGAAATTGCGCGATATTTATATGAAGAAGCTGGAGTGCCTCGTCCATGGCGACCTGCACACGTCGAACACCATGATAGACGGCGGCCAGATGAAGATCATCGACATGGAATACACGCACATGGGGCCATTCTCGTCGGATTCAGGGTATCTTCTCGGCAACCTTGTGTACACCTACGACACGTGGTTTTATCACAAGGAGTGGACGGAGGAGGAACGGTCTGGCTACCGTGACGAGATCCTGGGATACATCAGCGGGACGATGAAAGAATACTGCCGCGTCTTCGCGGAGTGCTGGGAGCGCGACGTGAAGGATATCTTCCGCCCCTATCCGGAATGCCTTGACGGCCTTTTGCTGGATTACGTGCGGGAGGTTTGCGGCTTCATGGGCTCGCAGATATGCTCCAGGGTCGGAGGGTACGCGGAGACGTTCGACTTCGACGTCCTCCCTGACGCGGCGCTCCGTAACAGGGCACGGGCTCTCGCGATGGCCACGGGCTACAGCCTGATAATGAGGCGCAACGAAGTCTCCAGGCCGGACGACATAACGGACATCATCCGCGGCGCCGCTGAGTCCTTCCGGGAAAAAATCGGGGACGTGTGATGCGGTTTGTTTTTCATATCAGATCGGCGTGAAAACCCGTTTCGTTTAGCCATTCTCATTTCCGCGCTAGCCTTTATTATTGCGCCTTGCCGCGCCGCGTTCGCTGATGCGCCTGTCCGCGCGAGGGCGGTGTTTATTGGCGACATAATGGCGCATGACCAGCAGCTGGAAAGCGCGAAAAGAGGCGCGTCCTGGGATTTCAGCCCGCAGTTTCGCCGCGTGAGGCCGCTTTTCTACGACTCGCTGGCGGTGGGAAATCTTGAGACGGTATTCGCGGGCGAAAAAAGGGGCTACGCTGGATATCCCAGCTTCAACACGCCGGACGAGCTTGCCGGATCGCTGGCCGATCTTGGAATCAGGGTGCTTACGCTGTCGACGAACCACATACTGGATAGAGGGGTTTCCGGGGCGGCGCGGACTATCTCCGTCCTGGACAATGCCGGAATATCGTGGACAGGGCTTGGGCACGGGGATGTAGCTCCGAACGACGCGTTGCTGATTGATTACGGTGGCTTGAAGTGGGCTTTCGTTAATTATTGTTACGGAAGCAACGCGCCCCTGCCGGAATATAATTCCTCCGATGACGTTCATCTCAACGTCATCTCGCAAAACGCGGTTGCCGAAGGGCTCAGGAAGGCACAGAACACAAGCCCCGATGTGATCGTCGCCTGTTTTCACTGGGGCAGCGAGTATAGCCTTGTCCCGTCCGAAGAACAGCGCCGCATGGCAGCTTTTAGCATCGAGAACGGCGCCAGCCTTGTTATTGGCACGCACCCCCATGTCCTCCAGACGGTCGAAATAGCGAGTTCCGACAGGGGCCCGGCGCTCGTGGCTTATTCGCTTGGCAACTTCGTCTCTTTTCAGCGGACGCTTCCGCGGGAGCGGAGCGTCGTCTTAGCCATAGACGTTGAAAAAATGCCGCATGAGTCCGCCCGCCTCGCGCGCGTGTCGATTGCCCCTGTCGCCGTTTCCGCCACAAAACATAAATCCCGGCGGCTTGTCGAGGTCGTCTACGGAGGGACGAGCCCGATATTCAACCACTCGGGCCTTGCCGCCGCCGAACTGCGAAGAGCCCGCCTGGCCGGGGAGCGCGTCCTGGAGTACCTTGGCGCTGCCAAAACGCCTGAGGCCGACGGATTTTACGTCCTATGGGACGCGTCTTCCCCGGATAAACTGCCGATGCCGCGCAGCAAAACACTGGAGTGACAGTTTATTTTTACGCTTTATCCATCCACTCCTTGAACTTCGCGATGTAGCTTTTCAGAAAATCGTTGGCCGAGCCGGGGAGCTTGCCGTTTTCAAGCTCACTCGGGAATTTAAAGTAGAACTCCGGCTGGTTCATGGTCTGTAGGTTGAGAAAGTTCATTATCTGCCGCATCTGGTTTTGCGCCCCGAACGTGCCGATTGCCCCTGGGCTTGTTCCGATGATCCCGGCCCGCTTCCCGCTCCAAAGGTTCTGCCCATACGGGCGCGACCCCCAGTCGAGCGCGTTCTTGAGGACGCCGGGGAAAGACCTGTTGTACTCTGGAGTGATTAAAAGTACGCCACGGCAGGCCTTGACGCGCTCCTTAAAGTCCGCGGCTACGGCGGGCGGATCCGCTTCAATGTCCTGAGAGAAAAACGGAAGCGATTTTATGTCAAACTCATCGAACTCAAACGCGTCTTTTGCCTCATCCCTGAAAAAGCCAAACAGCTTCTTATTGATCGAGTCCTTGGAGATTCCGCCTATTAGCACCAAAATTCTCGGTTTTTCCTGTGACATAAGTTCCCCTCCTGATAACTCTAATTTTAAGAACATGCCGACTTATCGTTAAAAGCCTGATAATTCCGATTCTAAATCAAATGTTACTATAAAAAACGAGTATTGGGCTCAGTAATTTTAATTACAAGCCAACCTGACTTTTATATTCGCCCTTAATGCTTATGATTTCCTAAGCGGGGTTTGCCCGGAGGAATGCGTCTGCGTCGCGAGAGCTGGCGCGCTGATCTAACGGCCCCTTCTGCGCCCGGCGGGCGAAAGCGTTTTCGCGCCTCTTGCGCCGCGTCTGTTTTTTCGCGGCGCGGCGCTTATTGCCAGGCTAAGGTGCCGCATCCCCGCGCAAAATGAGCGGATGTGAAAGGTGCCGTTGTGCCAGACTGGGCTGTATACGGATTCCAGAAGCATCGCCTCGAACGACTCAGCCCATGTCTCGGCAACGCCGAGCGCGAAGGCATACGGCAGAAAGCGCTCGAACAGATCCAAGGTGAACTCCGGGATTTTTTGGCCGCGGAATGGATAGAGAGTCTCCAGCCGTTTTTTTTCGGCGGTTTTAAGGAACATCTCAAAGCCTTCAGCGCGGAGGAGAAGTTTCCTGCCTTCCGGGGTGCGCGCCGGCATGATGGCCGAAAATACGAGCGCGGAGGCGATTGCGGCCCCGGTGCAGGTGGGTACGCGAGGATCGAGTGTGCCAGCGAACAGTATCGAAAGCAGGCCGCTGATGATGAAAAACGGAATGACGATGGAAAATACCGCAAGCAGCGCAACGATCATTAAGGAATGAGCCATAATCGCGAAGGCGTCGCTTTTTCTCTTCATGTGCCTTGTCCCCTTTGCGCGCCTGAGATGACCGTTTTCGGCGGCGCCTTCGGCGTTCTCTCTGGAAGCCCGGTATTTTCTTAGTTTTGTCACAGTCTTGACCGCGGCGGTGAAAAACGGCATAAAGAAAAGAACCGCCAGCCCGGACGGCAAAGCGTATTGCGATAAGCCGCCAGGCAAAGCCCTCATGAGCAGCAAGAACGGGATAAAAAGCGGCAGCCCGAAAAGGACGGGCTTCCAGTTCCATTTCACGAGAGCCGGGAACTTTCTGCCGGCATCCGCTCTTTGCGCCTTTGCCCTCCTGTTTACGCCGTAAAAGGACGGCATGAGCGATATCTTTTTTTTAGTGAAGGCAATGTCGGCATCGCTTCCGGCGCCGTCGATCCCGCTTAAAAGGGCGCTCGGTTTCCCGCCTTCAAACAGACTCTCCATAATGGCCCTGTGCGCCTGGGAAAGCTCGTTCCAGCGCTTTTGCGTCCTCGAGACGGAGAGCGCGTTTTCGAGCGGCGTGATGACCACGAATCCCCGGATGCCCAAATCTATCAAGTCAGCCAGGAACAGCTCAGGCTCGAAACAGAGCTTTTTTATATAGCCGATATAGCCCGGCTCGAGCCCGTACGGAATATGAAATATAGGATACGGCGTTTTGAGTTTCGTGTCGCTGGCGCACAGCAGCCAGCTTCCGCTGTACCAGACGACTATCAGAAAGGAAGAAATGGAAAAAAGCGTTAAAAAATGCGAGCCTATCCAGCTCTCGGTAATCCTGTAAATGGACGCGGGCTCGCCCGCTAAAGCCGTTGCCGGCGACAGGGCGCGCGATATAAGAATAAGAAGCGCCGGAGCGAGGCGGACAAAGCGCAAAGAGAGCCAAAAAGGCGCCCGATGCGGTTTTTTTTGGGAAACGGCATGACTTTCTTCCATAGCCTGGTCTCTCCTTGGCAAAATCAGACTCCATGCATTACATAACACACATAATACAATAAATTGTGCCTATAGTCATTTTTCAGTATTGACGCAAGCGGAAAATAATGAGATATATAGCGCAATGGAATCATCGCGCCTGATGATGCCTTCAATGAAAACGGGAGGCGCACATAACATATCTAAAATTAAAAAAATATCATGCAAAGCTTATAAAAAATATAAAAAAAATGAGGCTGCGGCATGAAAAACATAAAATATCTCCCCTTGCTTTTGTGCGCGTTCTTTTTGGCGATTTATCTTACGCCGCTTGGGACTCATCCGCTTTTTGAGCCTGACGAGGGGCGGTACGCGGAGATACCGCGCGAGATGGCGGAAAGCGGCGACTATATCACGCCTAAGCTGAACTACGTAAAATATTTTGAAAAGCCTGCGCTGACGTACTGGATGATCGCGGCGGGCTATAAAATTTTTGGCGAGGGCGAGTTTCCGGCGAGGCTTCCCTCCGCATTGGCAGCCCTGTTGGGGATAGGCGCGGCATGGGGTTTCGGAACCCGCGTTTTTGGGAAAAGAACGGGGATCCTGGCAGCGACCGTTCTGGGCACGTCGTTCCTTTATTTCGCGATCGGGACGCTCGCTCTTACCGACATGCTGGTTTCCGCGTTCATTACCGTGGCGATGGCAGCCTTTTACTTAGGCGCGTCCTCATCGGATAAGCGATGGTATCTGATTTTTTACTCCGCGATGGCCCTTGCCGTTCTGACAAAGGGCCTGATAGGCATCGTGCTTCCTGTCGGCATAATATTCTGGTACGCCGTCTTTACGAAGAAATGGCGATTGCTTCCGCATGCCCTATACGCTCCAGGAATATTGCTTTTTTTCGTGACATCCGTTCCGTGGTTTTATCTGGTTTGCAGGGAAAATCCGGATTTTTTCAGGTTTTTTTTCATACAGGAGCATTTTCTGCGCTACGCCACGAGGATGCATAGCCGCTACGAGCCATTTTGGTTTTTCCTCCCGCTTGTCCCCGCCGGCGTGATGCCGTGGACTGGTTTTCTCCCGTCCCTTTTCGCTAAAGGCGGCATAATCAGGTCTCCGTCTTCCCGGGACGAGAAGGAAGCCAATATGTTCCTTATCGTTTGGTTTGCCGTGATCCTGATTTTTTTCTCGATATCCAGCTCGAAGCTCATCCCGTACATCGTTCCATGCCTGCCTCCCGTTGCCATTCTAATAGCGCGGAACATCGACAGGATGATGCGCGGCGGGCGATGGATCGGCGGCGCTATGGCCTGTAGCTTTGCCGTTTGCGGGCTGTTTGTCTCATCGTTATTCATATTCGCCCTGACCGGAAATTATCTGAGCAAGCCGGTGCAGGCTGCGTTGGCGGGGACTTTGTCATTCGGTCTATTGTCAGGGTCTTTGGGCGCTCTTATCCGCTGGCGGGTAAGGGGCGACTTGAATGGCGCCGTCGTGGCGTTCTGTGCCGGGGCCTTGATTTTCTCCCTCAGCCTTCAGTCCGTTTATATTCCTTTGGCTAGGACGCGCTCGGCGTACTCGGCAGCCCAGGCCGCGATATCGGATAAAATGCCGGATGAGAGGATTGCCATTTACGGCGAGATGCTCCACGGGGTGCCGTTTTACGCGAAAGAGCGCGTGATCTTAGTCGATGCTCTTGGCGAGCTTGAATACGGGGCGCGTGAGGCCGGGGAGGGCGAAAGGGCCGAGTGGTTCATGAATGGGCGCGAGTTTTTGGAGCGATGGGGCGCCGGCGAGCCGTTAGCCCTTATAATAGATAAAGAGCGCAGCGGCGATCTATTCCCGGATGGCCCCGGCGCCGGCAAAAAAACCATAGAGGCGGAGGATTGCGTGATAATCTTCAACAGGAGGCGCTGATGAAACCAGAAATTTCCGTGATCATACCTGTCTATAACGAGGAAGAGTCGATAGGCCCCCTCTTCGCGGAGCTTGAACCCGTCCTGAAATCACTGGGCCGCGCGTACGAGATAATCTTTGTCAATGACGGAAGCCGCGACAGGTCGTTTGCGATGCTTTACGATCTTCACAAAGCGCGCCCCGAAGTCCGTGTTGTTGACTTAAACGGCAATTTCGGCCAGCACATGGCAATTATGGCAGGTTTCGAGCAGGCCAGGGGCGAAAAGATAATAACGCTCGACGCCGATCTGCAAAACCCGCCGGAGGCCATACCCGATATTTTGGCTAAGATGGACGAGGGATACGATACGGTCGGGACGTACCGCATTGACAGGCAGGATCCCATATTCAGGAAAATCGCTTCCAGGGCGGTAAATCGGCTGACGAACCGCATGGCGCGTCTCGATATCCGTGACTACGGCTGCATGCTGCGCGGTTACGATAAGCGCATAATCGATATAATAAACGCGAGCTGCGAGACCACGACATTTATCCCGGCTTTAGGGCGGAAGTTCTCGGCTAATCCAATTGAGATTCCCGTCCCGCACAGGGAGAGGGAAAGAGGCACATCCAAGTACGGGATTGCGCAGCTTGTGCGGCTTAATTTCGATCTGATGACGAGCTTCACTCTGGTACCGCTCCAGATGGTCACCATGTCCGGCATGGCGCTCTCCATCCTGTCGCTGCTGCTCGTGTGTTTCATAATGGTCAGGCGGGTCGTTCTGGGCCCTGAGGTGGAAGGCGTCTTTACGCTGATGGGGATACAGTTCCTGATGACGGGAATAACGCTGATGAGCCTCGGCATAACGGGTGAATATGTCGGGAGAATCTACAGGGAAGTGAGCAGGAGGCCCAGATTCGTGGTGAAAAAAATCTATGAGCGCGGCAGTGAGTGACCCCAGGCCCAAGATCGCTGTTTTTGCCTACAGCGAGCCCGGGTACGTCTGCCTTGAGGATCTGTTTATGTCGCGGGCGAACGTGGCGGCGGTGTTTACGCATGAGGATGACCCGAAAGAGGAGATATGGTTCAGGCCTGTGGCCGCTCTCGCAAGGGAAAACGGCGTCCCGGCCAGAACGGACTCGAAAATCGGCCCTGACGCGCTTGGCTTCCTCCGTGAAACGGGGATCGAGATCATCCTTTCCATTTATTACAGGGCTTTGATACCGGGCGAGGCGCTTGCCATTCCGCGCCTGGGCGCCTATAACATTCACGGGGCGCTGCTTCCGAGGTATCGCGGACGCGCATGCGTCAACTGGGCTGTGCTGAACGGCGAGGCCCAGACAGGCGCCACGCTCCACGTGATGACGGAGTTAGCCGACAAGGGAGATATCGTGGATCAGGCACCGGTTCAGATAGCATACGAGGACACGGCTCTGGATGTCTTTAAAAAAGTCGCCGCTGCTTCGCGCCTGGTGCTGTCGCGCTCGCTTGCCTCCATCGAGGCCGGGTGCCCGCCCATGACGCCGCAGGACGAGTCCATGGCAACGAAGTTCGGCCGGCGCAGGCCGGAAGACGGCATAATCGACTGGAACAAATCAGCGGAACAGATATACAATCAAATCCGCGCGCTGACGCATCCGTTTCCGGGCGCGTTTGCCGCGCTGGACGGCAAAAAACTCTTCATCTGGCGCGCCAGGGTCTCCGGGCAGGGCGTAGGCTGGAAGCCCAGGCAAAAGCCTGGCACGGTAGTTTCGCGGCATCCTTTTCTTATAGCCGCCGCGGACGGGCTTGTCGAGCTTTTGTCCTGGCAGTTCGACGGCGAGGATGAGACGAGGGAAAAAGGGGAGATTGCAAGATGAGGGTATTCATCACCGGCATAAACGGTTTCATCGGAAGCCATCTGGCCGAAGCCATCCTTCGGGAGACGGATTGGGAAGTGTCCGGTTTCGATCTGGCTTCCGGCAATATTACGGAACTCATGAAACAGGAACGTTTCGTCTTCTTTCGCAAAGGGGATGTTTTTAAGGAAGGAAGGCAGATCGAGGGGCAGATAGAGCAGTGCGACGTCGTGCTGCCGCTTGCTGGCGTGGCGAAACCGGCCTATTACCTAAAAAAGCCCATCTGGACTTATGAGCTGGATTTCGAGCAGAATTTAAGGATAGTGAGGCTGTGCTCGCTCTATGACAAGAGGCTGATTTTCCCGTCCACGTCGGAGGTCTATGGCCTGAGCGGCGACGAGGAGCTTAAGGAGGACGAGAGCCCGCTAATAACGGGGCCCATATCTAAGATGCGCTGGATATACAGCTGCAGCAAGCAGATGATGGATCGGATGATCTTTGCCTACAGGCAGGAGCATGGGCTGAACTTTTCGATATTCCGGCCGTTTAACTGGACCGGGCCGAGGCTCGACACGTTCAAAGACGCCAAGGAGCGCACGGCCCGCGCCGTGACTCAGATGATATACGACATTCTGTTCCTGGGCGAGGCGAGCTTAGTCGGAGGCGGGGAGCAGCGCCGCAGCTTCACTTGGATCGGCGACGCCATCGAAGGGCTGATGGCAGTCATCCGAAACGAGGGCGGCAAAGCGGACGGGGAAATATTCAACATAGGGAATCCAGAGAACAACTGTTCCATGAGGGAGTTTGCCGTCATGCTTATTGAGGAGATGGGGAAAATCCCCGTATTCTCCGAAAAAGCCAAGAGCGCGAAATTATTGGACGTAGACGCGGCCCTGCATTACGGCGAAACTTATGACGACATGTCAAACCGCGTCCCGTCGATAGAGAAGATAGGGAGGCTTCTTGGCTGGCGTCCCAAGACGCCGTTCAGGGACATGCTTCGCATGACGCTCGAGTGGTACGAGAAGGGGGACATCCATTAGTGAACGTCGCCATAAAGGCTGACGTCGACACGCTGAGGGGCTACCGCGAGGGCGTGCCGCGTCTGCTTGATCTTTTTTCCAGGCGCGGGATAAAGGTATCGTTTTTTTTCTCCTACGGCCCCGACAATTCGGGCAAGGCGATCAGGCGCGTTTTCCGCAGGGGTTTTATCGCGAAGATGATGCGCACCAAAGCGCCGTCCACCTATGGCTTCAAAACGCTCTTTTACGGAACGCTCCTGCATGCGCCGCTGATCGTGCCTTCTGAGCCTGGCATATTCGAGCGGGCCGTTAAAGACGGGCACGACTGCGGCGTACATGCGTGGGATCATGTTCTGGTTCAGGATAAGCTCTCCGGAATGTCACGAGGCGAGTTCCGGGCGCTTTTCGACAGGGCCGCGGAGCTTTTTCTTAAGATCTCCGGCAAAACGCCGCAAAGCTACGCCGCGCCGGGCTGGCAGGTTTCCGTCGCTAGCCTGGGCGCAATCGATGGGCTGGGCCTGAAATATGCCAGCGACGTCCGGGGCCGTTCTCCTTTTTTGCCGATTTGCGATGGCGCGAGCTTCTCGACGCCGCAGATACCGACGACGCTTCCCACGATGGATGAGATATGGGGGCTTCCTGGAGTTGATGACGGGACGCTGCCGGGCATGTGGGCGGACAGGCTGTCGGAGGAGTGGAACGTGCTTACCGTCCACGCGGAGATGGAGGGCATGTCAAAACTCAGCGTGTTTGAGAAATTCCTTGCCATCGCCGCGTCTGGAGGGGCTAAATTCGTCACGCTCAATGAAATAGCGGACCGCGCCGCGTTCGGGCGCTCCGAGATAGTCAGAGGGACTTTGCCCGGAAGGGCCGGAACGCTCGCGATCCAGAAACTAAATGTTTTCGGGCAGACACAGCAAGCCACTGCCCGGCGAAAAGCCGGACACGGGCCTGTATATTGACGCGCCGGCTATTGCTTCTTGCCGAGCGGCATTATGGCAAGCGGCGTCTTATTTTTTTACAGCAACAGCTCGGCTATCTGAACAGCGTTTAGCGCGGCCCCTTTGCGGAGGTTATCCGATACCACCCACATGGACAGAGCGTCGTCTAAGCCAGTGTCTTTGCGGATCCTGCCGACGTAGACAGGATCCATGCCCTCGGCGTAGCGAGGCCTCGGATAGATCGAGCTTCCCGGGGTGTCCTGCACCTCTATCCCAGGCGAGGCTTCCAGAATTTTCCTGGCCTCCTCCGGCGCGATAGGCTTATCGAACCTTGCGACGATGGCCTCGCCGTGGCTGCGGAAGATCGGCACTCTCACGGTCGTGCAGCTCACCCGCAGTTCCGGGATGTGCATGATTTTCCGCGATTCGCGTATCATCTTCCACTCCTCCTCAGAAAAGCCGTCATCGTCGAACGGCCCTATGTGAGGAAGGAGATCGAACGCGATTGGATGAGGGTAGACTAAGGACGGAGACGGCTCATTGCCGCCTAAAAGCTCGCGGCTTCCGTTTTCAAGCGTCGTCAGCGCTTCGTGTCCTGTTCCCGAGACGGACTGGTATGTCGAAAAAGCGACGTAATTCAGCCCCGCTTTTTTGTGCAGCGGATAGAGGGCTACGACGGCCTGGATGGTCGAGCAGTTCGGATTGGCTATTATCCCTTTGTTCAGATTTATATCCTGTGGGTTAACCTCCGGCACGACGAGCGGCACGGAGGGATCCATGCGCCAGGCCGAGCTGTTGTCGATGACCACCGCGCCAGCCGCGACCGCCACGGGCGCCCATCTTCTCGATGTGGAGGTCCCTGCTGAGAAAAGCGCTATCTCAACGCCCTTGAAAGAGCAGTCGTTGACCGCGGTAACGGTGTGCTGTTTGCCGCCAAACTCAAGCGTTTTGCCGGCTGACCGCTCCGAGGCCAGCATCAGTATCTCGGCGATGGGGAAATCCCGCTGTTCGAGAACCTTTAAAATCTCGCGTCCGACGAGTCCGGTCGCGCCAAGCACCGCTACTTTTTTAGGTGTCATTTCCTTATTGGGCATTTAAACCGCCCCCTCTTCAATAAAATGTTCGTGAAGCGCGCGCACCGCGTCTTCCGCCCTGGGAGACGCTACGATGCAGGTCACGGTAAGTGCGGTGGACGCGATCATGTCTATGTTGATCCCTTCTTCCGCGAGAACGGTGAACATCCGGGATGGTATGTCCGGATGGTTCGCTATGCCGGCGCCGACAATGGAAACGCGGGCAATTTCCGTATTGAAAGACACGCCCTGAGCGCCTATGTCGCGGCTGAAATCGCGGCATACGTCTATCGCCCCGTCCAGGAATTCTTTTTTCACGAGGAAGCCTATGTCGTTTAAGCCGCCTCTCATGTTGTTCTGCAGAATCATCTCAGCCCCTATGCCTTTATCGGCCAGGCTGGAAAAAAGACGCCCCGCCACTCCGGGAACATCCGGCACTCCCATCATCACTACTTTAGCCACCTTCAGATCATGCACAACGCCCTTTATGGCAAGGCCTTCGCTTACCGGGTTGCTCTTCACTATCCAGGTTCCCTCCTCATCCACGAAGCTCGATGCCACATAAAGCGGAACCTCGTATCTTGACGCCACCTCGACGCTTCGTGCCTGCAACATTTTAGCACCTAAAGAAGAAAGTTCCATACACTCCTGGTACGTGAAATGTTTAAGTTTTATGGGTGCTTTCACTACTTTGGGATCCGCGGACATTACGCCGGCGACATCTTTCAATAAGTGACACTCCCCGCCAATTGCCGCTGCCAGCGCTACCGCCGAGAGGTCGGATCCTCCGCGGCCCAGCGTTATGACGTCTCCGGAGTCTGTAATGGCCTGAAAGCCCGCGACGACCGCTACCTTGCCCTCTTCCATCGCTTTTATTACTCCTTTGGGGTCGACGCGGTAAATCCTGCCCTCCGTCGGGAATCCGTTCGCGTAGAATCCGGCCTGGGAGGCGGTGAAGGACTGGGCTGGGATGCCCTCGCGGTTTAATGCGAGCGCTAGAAGGGCCACGCTCTGCTGTTCTCCCGTCGCAAGGAGCTGATCTATCTCCCTGCCGCCGGACTCGTCGGATACGTCCTGCGCAAGGGCCAGCAGGTCATTTGTCGTGTTTCCCATTGCGGATACGATTACCGCGAGCAGATAGCCCTTCTTCTGATATCCGATTATGATGGCCGCTACTTTTCTCATCCTCTGGGAGTCCGCGACCGAACTTCCGCCGAATTTGAGGACAGCGATCTTTTTATCGTCCTGTTTGTTTACGCGTTCCGCTTTGCTCAACGTCATGAGCCGGCCTTTCTAGGGCGCATCATCGTTTTTTCGACCTTCGCGCCGCCTTTGTCGCACTCGAGGACGAAGAAAAGCGACTCGACTCCGTACTCAGAAAACGTGCGGCACATGGTCTCGGCGGTCTTGCGCGGTTTTCCCCGGACAAGCGCGAGGACGCTTGGCCCTGATCCGCTTATCGCCACGCCGATACATCCCGGTATGGCGCGGACTCTATCCATTATCACATCGCCTCCGGGGAAAAGTTTGGCCCTGTACTGCTGGTGCAGCCTGTCGTCCATCCCCCAGGAAAGCAGATCCCACTCACCCGTTGCCCACGAGGCGGCAAGAAGCGCGGCCCGTCCAACGTTGAAAATAGCGTCCGTGAACTCGACTTTTTCAGGGAGCGCTTCGCGGGCGTCGCTCGTCCGCACCTTGATGTCCGGCACAGCCACGACGACGTACATATCGCTTGGCAGGGACGGAAGGCGGACGTAGCGAAGGTTGTCGTTGTCCCAGCAGCTGACGGTCATGCCGCCCAGATAGCAGGGGGCGACGTTGTCAGGGTGTCCCTCTAATTTTGTCATGAGGCGGAGAAGCTCTTCTTCCGAAGCGTTGACTCCGTTTAAAGCGTCCGCTATCAAAACCCCGGCGACCACAGCTGAGGCAGAGCTGCCAAGCCCTCTGTTCAAGGGGATGGCGTTATTCGAAACAAGGCCGAACCCCGTGCCTTTGATGTCCCAGAGGCTGCAAGCAGCCAGGTAGCTCTTGACGATCATATTCGACTCTATATCGGATAGCTCGATTGCGCCTTCCCCGACGGTGTCGATATGAAATTCGCCGATAGAAAGCCTCTCCGTCACGGAAAATATGTTGTAAAGCGACAGCGCCATTCCGATTGTGTCGAAACCGGCGCCCAGGTTTGCGCTAGTGGCTGGCGTCCTGACGCGGAGTATCGGTTCCGGCATCAAACCAGCGCCTCTAGCAGCTCTTTTAGGGTGCTTCCGATCTTAATAGGGCGTCCGGCCTGGGAGAGGGCCGTGTCGGGATCTTTGAGTCCATTGCCCGTCAGTATCATGACAGCAGTCGCCCCTTCCGGCAGTTTGCCTGCTGCCTTGAGCTTTATGAGGCCCGCGAGAGTGGCGCAGGATGCCGGTTCCGCAAAAATCCCGCCGTCTTTTGCCAGCATGAGCTGGGCTTTTAAAATCTCATCGTCCGTGACGGAATTGAACTGCCCGCCTGATTCGCGGACGGCCTTGCGGGCAAGCTCGGCGCTTACCGGGTTGCCAATGCGGATGGCCGTCGCTATCGTCTCCGGGTTCGGGCACGGCTCGTTCGTCACGAGAGGCGCCGCCCCTTCGGCCTGGAAGCCCATCATCTTCGGAAGAGACGGGATTTGCCCCCATTCCTTGAATTCCTTGTAACCGGCCCAGTACGCGCTGATATTGCACGCGTTCCCCACCGGTATGGCGTGTATGTCGGGCGCGCGCCCGAGCGACTCGCATATCTCCCACGCGCCGGTTTTCTGTGCTATGAGCCTGTACGGGTTTACGGAGTTCACCATGGCAAACGAGCGCTCTTCCGCCGCCTCGCGGGCCATTTCAAGCGCCTTGTCGAAGTTTCCGTCTATCGCTATTACCTTTGCCCCATATATGAGCGCCTGCGCGAGCTTGCCAAGCGCGACCTTTCCGGATGGCAGGAGGACATAGCAAGGCAAGCCGACATGTGCCGCGTATGCCGCGGCTGATGCCGACGTGTTGCCGGTAGAAGCGCATACCAGAGCCTTAGCCCCGTCTTCAAGGGCCTTTGCCACGGCAAGGACCATTCCCCTGTCCTTGAACGATCCTGATGGATTGCAGCCCTCCAGTTTCGCCCATAGCTCAACCCCAAGCGTCTCTCCGATCCGGTCGAGACGCACGAGCGGCGTACTGCCCTCCTCTAAATTCACCGAAGGGGTCTTGCCGGTTATCGGAAGTTTTGTTCCATATCGTTTTAAAACGCCCATCATAATTCCTCCCTGGCGGAGCGTGTTCCGCCAAATTACCGAAAACCTAATAACCAAATCATTATCTTATATTACCGGAAGCCTAATATGTCAAGCCCTCCGACGAAAAAGCCAGGGCGACAGCATTACTTTGTCGATTCCTTAGCGCAGCAGTGTAAGGACGCTGTTGTTCGCCTGGTTTGCCTGCGCCTGCATGAAGAAGCCCGCCCTCTGGAGGATGTTCAGCTTCGCGTAGTTCAGCATCTCGTTCGCGTAGTCCACGTCCCTGATCTTGGATCGTGAGTCGGACAGGTTCGTGGATGCCACCGTGACGGCGTTTATGGCATGTTCCAGGCGGTTGACCTGTGCGCCGATTATGGCGCGTTGCGTCGAGACCTTCCTTATCGCGTCGTCTATGCGCGTCACCGAACGCGCGGCGCTCTGGCGCTGCCGGACCTCGAGGTTGTGAACCCCGAGTGCCTTGGCAGTCATGTCGCCAAGCACCAGCACCGTATCCTCGCCCTGGTTCGCCCCTATCTGCAAGACCAGCGCGTTGTCCGCCAAGTGTATGTACCGGTCGAACGTGACGCCCGCCGCCAGGTTTGTCGCGAACACTCCGGACGCGTCCGCGTAATGCACCTCGCTGATCCCGATCGCCGCGTCCGCCGCCAGGCTTATGCCCGGCGCCACCACGTCGTTTATGTCCTGTCCGGCGATCACCTTCCTCGGGCCGGAGACCTGTCTGCCGCTGTGCGCGTCATATACCGTCATCTCGAATATCGTGTCGCGCGCGGCCGCTATCTCCCGGAAGGCCAGCGCCTTCATGAGCTCCTCGCTGCCGAAGAACTCGAGCCTGTAGTTCGCGCCCGGTATGACGGAGTGGGCCACGAGCGTCCCGAAGACGGCCTCGTTCGAGCTTTCTCCGGGAACGGAGTTGACGAACTGGACGATCTCGTCCTTGTCCCTGTCGTCTATGTCATCCTTGTCTATGGATTCGTCCGTGATATCGCCCTGCCACTCTATCAGGTTCAGCCATATCTGCTCGGACATGCGGCGCGCGAGCTTGCCTATCTCGACATTCCGGTCGATGTACACCGTCGTCTCCCTGTCGCCCAGCTTCACCGTCAGCGATTCCGGATGGTTTTCCAGCAGGAATACCCCGTTCGCGTTCCAGAACTGCTTTATGTCCTCCGGCCTGCTGTAATAGTGCGCGACCCCGGCGTCTATGCCGCGCATGAACGCGCTGGTGAACGTGACGGCGTCCGGCGCCGTGTCCAACGTCCCGATACCCAGGGACACAGTGGCGTCCATCACCTGGTCGTCGGCGAAGTGCTCGCTGTCCTCGTCAATGTACGTGTTGTTCGCGAGCTGGTATATGTGGAAATCCGTCTCCTTGCCGTCAAGCGCCCCGTCGTTGAACCGGAACGAGTGCGGCAGCGCCGTGCCCCGCAGATCTGAGATGAACGTGACCTCGTCCATCGACGTGTCTATGCCGTCTGCATCTTTGCCTTTGTTTCCAGCCGCGCCGCTCGCCATGAGCGAAAGCGTGAACCTGTCGCCGGCCTCCCATGTATCGCCCAGCTCAAAGCTGTCGAAGTAGAGGCCATCAAAGTTTATAGTACCTCGCCAAGGATTATCAGGGCTGTTCGTGGCGCTGAATATTACGAACTGAATATTATTGGCGGTGTCGGCGTTCTGGCCCATTACGAGATCCTTCTCCTCGTCCTCGATATAGGCGTAGTTCCCGTCTATGTCCATGACGTGCGCCTGGATGCGGAAGCGGAGTTTGTCCGGGGTGGACGGGTCGTCGTCATCGTCCACGAACCCGAGGAAGTCGAAAATCACGGAGGCGTTGTAGTTGTTGTGGTCGCCGCCAGCGGTGGTGCTTTGGTCATATACGCCTTTTACCTCAGCGTACTTTATCTCCGGGATGTAGTCGATTACGTCCTTCGTGGCGTTCTTCTCCAGATCCTTGATGTACACGCTGGTGACCAGCCCGCTCGCGCCTGGGATAAGGCTGCCCTGGTTGTTGACTTCCGCATTTATCCAAAAAACGTCCGAGCCGGGATGCGCGTCCCTGGCATCTCCGACGCCGCTTGCGGGATTCTGTTGCCCAGTGTTTAGCATTGTTAGAGTAAGTTTGCCGGACTTCTCCGCGCCGGTAAGGTTATCTATTATGAAGCCCTCGTAGTCGCCGTCCGGCGTTTTGCCGTTCTCAAACCTGTACTGCGACGTGCTGTCCCAGCCGTAGCCGCCCGAACGGGACAGGTCAGCGTAGATGGAGATATTCTCATTGCTTATCAAAGAACCGGCGCTATCCAGCTTCGCCGCCGCCGCGACGTTTATCACGAACTTGTCGCCGTCCGTAAGTCCGCTGGTGTCAACTAA
>JAIROA010000056.1 GCA_031257775.1 Synergistaceae bacterium | reverse complement strand
ATTTCGCAACCCTGTCGGTGCGGGCCAAAGCTCCGGTCTTTATCTGCCCCGCCGCGGTCGCGACCGCCAGGTCGGCGATAAACGCGTCCTCCGTCTCGCCGGATCTGTGCGAGACGATTGCCCCGTAGCCGGACGACTTGGCCATTGAAATGACCTTCAGCGTCTCCGTGAGCGTGCCGATCTGATTCAGCTTGACCAGGATGGCGTTTGCTATGCCGGACTTAATGCCGCGCTCGAAACGCAACGGGTTCGTCACGAAGAGATCGTCGCCCACGAGCTGCAGCTTGCCGCCGAGTTTTTCGGACAAATGAGCCCACCCGTCCCAGTCCTCCTCGGACATGCCGTCCTCTATGCTCACGATAGGATACTTCCCGCAAAGATCCTCGTAGTAATCGGCAAGCTCTTTGGCCCGCAGCTTGCGGCCTTCCCCCGCCATGTCATAAACGCCGTCCTTGTAGAACTCGCTCGCGGCAACGTCCATCGCGAGGCTTATCTCCTTGCCCGGCTCATAGCCCGCTTCGGTGATGGCGTTCACGAGGTAGGCCAGGGCCTCGGAATTCGCCTTGAAGTTCGGCGCGAAGCCGCCCTCGTCGCCGATGCCTGTCGCGTGACCAGAGCCCTTCAATATTTTCTTGAGGGCATGATACGTCTCGGCACCCATCCTAAGCGCCTCCGAAAAGGAAGAAGCGCCGTGCGGGACAAGCATGAATTCCTGGATATCGAGGTTGTTGTCGGCATGAGCCCCGCCATTTACGACGTTCATCATGGGCACAGGCAGGGTATATGGGCCGAGCCCTCCTATATAGGCCCACAGCGGCAGTCTGTGATCCCGGGCAGCGGCGCGCGCTGCCGCAAGCGACACGCCGAGGATGGCATTGGCGCCGAGCTTACCTTTGTTATCGGTGCCGTCCATCTCGACAAGACGCCTGTCCAGCTCCTCCTGGTCGGCGGGGTCGTAGCCGATAAGCTCCGGCTCGATGATCGAGTTCACGTTCTCCACGGCTTTTTGCACGCCCTTGCCGGCGTAGCGATCCCCGCCGTCGCGCAGCTCAATGGCCTCGAATGTTCCCGTGGACGCCCCGCTCGGCACGCAAGCGCGCTCGCATATGCCGCTGTCGAGCCACACTTCGACCTCGACTGTCGGGTTGCCCCTGGAATCCAGTATTTCCCTTGCGTGTACCCCTATAATTTCGCTCATAACGTCAAGCACCCCTTTCTATTGCTTCCCGCGTCATTGCCACGGCATTTCGTCTTCCGCGAGCCTGCGCTCCTCCGCATCCGTTACCGGCGCGGCGCCGCGCTTTATCTCCAGTTCGCCCGTCGTGAGAACCCTGACCGCAAGCAAACGTCTTGGGAAGGCTATCTCGATTTTATCCCCGGCCTGGACGGAAGCGGAGGGCTTTACAGCATTCCCGTTCAGGCGGACAGCCCCGACCTCGATCATTTCCTGAGCTGTCGCGCGTCTTTTGACAAGGCGGGACAGCTTCAGAAATTTATCTATGCGCATCCTGAAACGTCAGTCCAGAAAATCCTTCAGCCTTCTGCTGCGGCTCGGGTGGCGGAGCTTGCGGAGCGCTTTCGCCTCTATCTGCCTTATGCGCTCCCTTGTGACGCCAAAGCGCTTGCCGACGTCTTCCAGCGTGTGCGCGTGTCCGTCCTCCAGGCCGAAACGCAGCCTCAAAACCTCGCTCTCGCGCTCGCTCAAGTCCTCCAGCATCTCCTCGAGCTGCTCGCGGAGAATCATGCTCGCGGCCACTTCCTCAGGATTCGGCATGTCCTTATCCTCGAGAAAGTCCCCAAGCTGACTGTCCTCCTCCTCGCCTATGGGCGTCTCAAGGGAAACCGGCTCCTGCGCGATGCGCTGAATCTCCTCCACCCTGTCGGACGATATCTCCATCTCGGCGGCTATCTCTTCAGCCGTTGGCTCCCTGCCGAGACGCTGGACGAGCTGGCGTGACACGCGTATCAGCTTGTTGATCGTCTCGACCATATGAACCGGGATTCTTATCGTCCTGGCCTGATCGGCTATGGCACGGGTGATGGCCTGCCTGATCCACCACGTGGCATAGGTGCTGAACTTGAAGCCCTTCTGGTAGTCGAACTTCTCGACCGCCCTTATCAGTCCGAGATTGCCCTCCTGAATGAGATCAAGGAAGAGCATCCCGCGCCCGATGTACTTCTTTGCGATGCTGACAACGAGGCGCAGGTTTGCGTCCACAAGGTGAGCCTTAGCGATCTGATCTCCGGACTCCACGCCCTTTGCCAGCGCAACCTCCTCGTCCGCGGTGAGGAGCGCTATCTTGCCTATCTCACGGAGGTACATCCTGACAGGATCGGAAAGCGGCAGCTCCTCAAGCGGCGTGCCGTCGTCAGGCCCGGTTACGAGAGGCAGCACGTCATCTTCCAGCTCATCTTTCACTTTCGGCTCGTCGACGACGTCTATGCCGAGTTCCATGATGTTGAGGTAGATGTTGTCCAGCACTTCGGCGGACAATATCTCCTTCGGCAGCCTCTTCTCGATGTCCTCGTACGTTACGAAACCTTTTTCCCTGCCGATGTGCAGAAGATCCCTTATGCTGTCTATATAGTCCATCATTTCATCGGCTGGAATCTCCTGCCCGACAGCAACGGACGACGCAGACTCCTGGGACTCCGCGCCGCTTATGTCCTTTTCTTCTTTTTCCATATAGTCCTCCGTTTCCTGGGGAATATTCATCTGTTCACGCTCCTACGTTTCCCTTGATTTTTTTCGCCAGATTGTCCTTTTCGGCGATTTCATCCTTTGTAGCCTCGCCACGGAGGCTTTTGTCCTTTAGCTCGTCGTATCGCCTTGTGAGAGCCTTCCTCCGGAGCGTTTCTATCATCTTCGGCGCGTGATCCGGCCCGAGTCCTCCATCCGCCAGGATGGCGTCTCCTCTGGCTATTCTGGCCGGGCAGCCCGTCTCCCCCAGTGCCCTCCAGCGCATCTCCAGTTCCTCCGGAGACTCGCCCGACAAAAGTGCCGAGACTGCTCCCGCCACAGCTTCATCTGTGATAAACGGAACGACATCTCCCTGGGAAAGCATCGAGCGCAACTCCTCATCGTGCCAGAGGATGCTGCAAACCGCGCACTCAAGATCGGCCTCTCTTGTTTTTCCGCCTTCCTCATCAATATTTTCACCGCTATTAATATATACGCGCGAATTATCTTCATTGCCTTCTTCGTAAATTGCTGATTTTGAATTTGCGGCCTTTCTCCTCCTCAGCTCTATCTCCCTCTCAAGCTGATGCTGCAGCACGCCGAAGCGCTCTGCGATTTTCGGAATATATTGCTGTATGTCGAGAGCGGGAAGCCCGGCAAGCCCAGTCAGCACGTCTTCCCTCGCCGCCCTGCTCTTTCCGGGCGTCCTGAGCGCCTTTTGCCTTATGAAAACGTGATAGAGCGGCAGAGGCAGCGCCTTTTTTAAAAGAGAGGAGAAAAGATCCGCCCCGCCCTCGCCCGAAAGCAGCTCGTCCGGATCCTTACCCTCCGTCAGGGAGACGATCCGGACGTCGACGCCCCTGCGCTGGAGGATGTACATGCCCCTTATCGAGGCTTCCTGCCCGGCGTTGTCGGAGTCGTAAACCATGTAGCAGAGATCCGTGAAACGCTTTATGAGCGCGGCCTGTTCCTCGGTGAGCGCCGTGCCTAATGACGCTACGGTCTCTGTGAATCCGGAGACATGGCATCTGATGGCATCCATATATCCCTCCGTCAGGATGACCCTTCCGCGCTCCCGGATCGTTTTTTTCGCGGCGTGCATGAGATAGAGCAGCTTGCGCTTGTTAAACAGCTCGCCTTCGGGGCTGTTCACGTACTTTGCGCCCTCTCCGTCGATGAGCCTTCCGCCGAAGCCCCTTATTTTCCCTGTCTCGTCGCGGACAGGAAATATAACCCTGCCCCGGAATCTGTCATAAAGGCCCTTATCCCCCTGTCCGGCCAGGCCGGAATTCACTATTTCGCCGTCCGTGAATCCTGCTTTCCTCATGTGCGTCAGGAGCGCGTCCCAGGACTGAGGCCCCCAGCCTATGCCGAACCTCAGGCACTCTTCCCTCGCAAGGCCCCTTCTTTCAAGGTAGTGGCGCGGGGACGCGCCGCCCGCGCCCAGAAGGGAGTTTTTGAAAAACTCCTCCGCCTCCTCCAGAATGAGCGCGGACTCTTTACGGCTGGCGGCGCTTCCGGCAGAAGCGACGCGCGAGAGCTTTACGCCCGTGCGCTGGGCAAGCCGATCAAGGGCTTCGCGGAACGACAGGCCCTCCATTTCCATGAGGAACGTAAAGACGTCTCCGCCCTTCCCGCAGCCAAAGCAGTGGAACGTCTGACGATCCGGAGAAACGGTAAACGACGGCGTCTTCTCGCTGTGAAAGGGGCAGAGGCCCTTTAGCGAGCTGCCCCTTCTCCGCAGCTCGACATAATCCCCGATAAGCTCCGCTATGTCCATCCGGCTCTTTACTTCGCGAACATCGTCTGACATTTGAATCCTCCATATTAAAGGCGCGGCATATAGTCTGTGCCGCGCCTCAAAAAGCCCGCCGCCTTTTGCGGCCGATGGCCTGAATAAAGGCTAATTTAACGCCGCAAAGGCCGATTTAAAGACAGCCATATATCGTTTTTCTGTTCCATCGGAGACTCCCTAAATCTCCACTTCGCCCTCGAAGACCTTGTGGACTTTGCAGTCAAGGATCACGTCGCTGCCCGTGTAGTCGACGGTCATCTCGCCTCCGTTCTGGATAACGCGCACCGGAAGGCTTCTGGCACAGAATCCGTTTTCCACGGCCGCGACGACCGACGCGCAGGCACCGCTGCCTGAAGCCGGAGTCTCCCCGTCGCCGCGCTCCCATATCCTCATTTTGAGCGTGTTCTCGTCCAAGACCTGCACGAACTCGACGTTCGAGCGTTTCGGGAATATCGGCGCGAGCTCTATCTTAGGGCCTATGGCCTCCACCCGCGCGTTTTCCACGTCGTCGCAGAACATGACGCAGTGAGGGCTGCCCATTGAGACGCATGTTATGGAAAAAATGCCGCCGCCTATATCGACGACGCGCCCCAATATTTTTTCGCCTGGAAGATTCACCGGTATGGATTGCGGGCTAAAGTTCGGCGGGCCGAGGTTCACCTTGCCCGACACGGCGACGCCGTATCTCGTATTCAGCGCGAGATGCCTTACCCCGCTCTGCGTTTCGACGGTTATGGATTTCGGGTTTCTCACAAGCCCCTTTTCGTAGAGGTGCTTACCGACGCAGGCCACGGCGGAAGCGCTCATCAGCCCCTCGCTGCCGTC
>JAIROA010000044.1 GCA_031257775.1 Synergistaceae bacterium | reverse complement strand
CCCCGCGGCAGAGATTGACGCCGCGATAGACCAGGCCATAGCGACAGCCGCCGCGAGCGGCGAGGAGGTCAGCGAGATCAAAATCGTGGTGCCCGACGTGGCCGGGGCCACGACAGTCGCAGTCCCGATATCGGTCACGAAACTTGAGGCCGCGGCCGGCAGCCCGCAAGAAACCCTCACACTCGGGATGACGGCAGTTGGCACGGTCACGATGGATACGGCTGCGGAAAGAGACCTGATCGCGGAAGCCGGGAGCGCGGAGACCGTCGTTTTGGTGATCGAGCTGGAGACGGACAAGGATGGCGGCGGCCTTGACGATATAGCCGAAATACCCGGCCTTGACGATATAGCCGAAATACCCGGCCTGACGGATCAGCAGAAGGACGCGCTCGCGGACGACGAAAGCTTGCGCGCGGTCTACGACGTTTACCTCGCCGTGAACGGCCGCGAGCTGAAAGGTTTCGAGACCGCAGGCACGCTGACCATCGGCCTGCACTACAGGCTCGAAGCCGACGAAGTTCCAGAGGGAGTCCGCGTCGTCTATGTGCACGAAAACGGAACGACCGAGCGCATGAACGACACCAGGTACGACGCGGCAAAACAACTGGCCGTCTTCACGACGAACCACCTCTCAATCTACGCCGTCACTTGCGAACTGGAGAGCGTTGATGACAGCGCCAAGACGCCCGAAAAGGAAGTATCGGATCTCGGCGGCGGCTGCAGCGCCGGCATGGCTGGCTTCGCGTTGCTGGCGATGGCGGCTGTTCTGACAAGGCTGTACAAAAAAGAAAAATAGGGATGGAGACCGTTACTTCAGCGGCGTTTCGCGCGAACATTAAGGAAACGTTGGCAAAGCGTCGGGATCGGGAGGTCTCTAAATGATAAGCGTGCTTGATATTTTTAAAATCGGGATTGGCCCGTCCAGTTCCCACACCGTGGGGCCAATGAGGATAGCTAAGGATTTCGCGGAACTGCTGGCATCGAGGAAATTCACCCCCGTGAGCCTTCGCGTGCGGCTTCACGGATCGCTTGCCCTTACGGGGAAAGGGCACGGCACTGACAGGGCGGCGGTGCTGGGCCTTGCCGGGTTTGATCCCGCCACGGTGGACGTCGACTCCATACCGGCTTTCATGTCCGGCATACAGGCGCGGAGGAAACTGCCTCTTTACGGCGGGGCCGACGTGGCTTTTGACTATGAGCGCGATATCGAGTTTATAGCCGATAACCTGCCGCTGCATGAAAACGGCATGAGGCTTTCGGCAAAGAACGCTGACGGGGAGGAAATAAGCGAGACTTATTATTCCATCGGGGGCGGATTCTTCCGCAACGAGAAAAATTTTTCGCCTCACGGCGCGCAGGCGGAAGAGACGCATGTGCCGTACCCGTTTTCCAGCGCTAAAGAACTGCTAGGCGCCTGTCAGGACGAAGCGCTCTCCGTCTCCGGCCTCATGAGGCGCAACGAAACGGCTATTCACGGAACGGAAGAGCTTGAATCCAGATTCGCGACCGTCTGGAGCGTCATGCGCGAAAGCATGGAGCGTGGGATGTTGTCTGAGGGGCTGCTTCCGGGCCCGCTGCGCGTCCCGAGACGCGCGATCGGCCTCTGGCGGAGGCTCCAGACCATTGGCGCCCTCTCGAAGGACCCGATGAACATCATAGACTGGGTAAACATGTTCGCGTTTGCCGTAAGCGAGGAAAACGCCTCCGGCGGCAGGGTAGTGACCGCGCCAACGAACGGTGCCTGCGGCGTGGTTCCGGCCGTCATGGCCTACTGCGATAAATTCGTAAATCCGGCGACTCCGGACTCGTGCGGCAGATATTTCCTCGCGTCGGGCGCCATAGGAATCCTGTACAAGCTGAACGCGTCCATATCCGGCGCGGAGGTTGGCTGTCAGGGCGAGATCGGCGTGGCCTGCTCCATGGCGGCCGGCGGCCTTGCGGACATCATGGGCGGAAGCCCGGAATGTGTCTGCGCGGCTGCCGAGATAGCGATGGAGCATTGCCTTGGCCTCACGTGCGACCCAGTAGGCGGGCTCGTTCAGGTCCCTTGCATAGAGCGCAACGCCATAATGGCCGTGAAGGCGATAAATTCCGCGAGGATGGCCATGTCGCGCACGACCGCGCCTCGCGTTTCGCTCGACAAGGTGATCGAGACGATGTACGAGACGGGCAAGGACATGAGCGCGAAATACAGGGAGACGTCGCAGGGAGGGCTTGCGAAACTCATTAAATGCGGATGACACGGCCGTAATCGGCCTGAAGCCCTAGACCTCCTGCGGCGAGGCGTCAGATGATGCTGCTGGCGTTGTGTCTGACAGCCAGGTGCCGAGCGCGGCCCGCTCGTCCGGCGTGAGGTATTCCATTTTCTCCATCTCGTCGGCTACGAACAGGATCGCCGCGCTTGCCGCCGCGTTTTGCGGATTTTCGATGATTTCATCGCGCAGGGCCGATGACACACGGGCAAGGACGATTTTATAGTGCGGGGCGCCGGACTTGAGATTCTCGTGAATTTCGGGCGACCCGTTTATGTAGTCTGACACATTCCTCCTGATCTTCTCCACGAGCGACGGGTTTTGAACTTTCGAGTCAATGAGCCGCGTCAGCCTGTCCATCTCCATCGTGCAGGCTGTTTTGTTCCACTCCTCGACCGATTCCGTCTCAAGCTCTTCCGGCGAAGCGGCATTGATCTCCTCCGGCGCCTCGTTGGGCGTGGAAATGACTGAGTATGCGTAGGCGAGATAAAGGAGCTGGGACGCGGTGGCGGGGACGCTGCCGATCGCGGACGGCGCCAGTAGGGACAGCGGATGCGCCATATAGGCGAGCGCATCCGGCCCGATGCGGATTCCAGTGCGCAGGGAGATTCCCCAGCACATCCCGGCCGCCAGGATCACGTTCAGCATGGACGCGAAAAAATACGAGAGGAATATGGAAGCCGGGAGCATAAAAAAACCGCGGACAGGCCCCTTGCTGTCGAAGCGGACGACGAAAGGCACGACGATGAGCACGGCGGCCGTCGCCAGAGTGACTATCGCGTATTCCCCCTGCACGGGACCGGCCCGCGCCATACTGAGCCACGCCTCGTCCTCTATAGCGCTGAGGTTTTTCATTATGGATGAAAGCCCTTCGCGCAGGGACACGTGCCAGAGCATCTGTACCGCTAAAAAAGCCCGGAAGCGGACAGCGGCATCCGCTATGTAGATTAGCAGCCAGTAAAAAAAAGCTGAAGCGAGCCAGAATAATGCCCTGGCATGTGAAATTCGAATGCGAGCCTTCATTTTTCATTCCCCGTCACGATTGTGGTAAGCTAATTCCGATTCTAAATCAAATGAACCATAATTTGATTTAGGGAAGCGCTGATTAATTCGCCTAAACGACATTTCAACGTTTAAGAGCCCAGGCGTCGCAAGGGCTTAAATCTTCACCCTTTAGGCCCCTGACGATAAATCGGCCTTTCCTTAGAATCGGAATAGCGCAACGCAATGTTGCGCCCAACACGAAGTGTTGAGGTTTTTTCCAAATCAACTCGTCTGTTATGAGTTGATTTGGAATTAGAATAAATCAACTGCCCGATCGACAGCAGAACGACGCTTATTATAGCCGCTTGCGCCGCATGACGAAACAAGGAAGTTTGAAAAAAGCGGGAAAAACCGATCTCTGCTCGATCCCTTTTGGCGGCGGCAATGATTTTTTAAAGGCGAGACCCAAGCTCTCAGGCCACTATTTTATCTTCCATTACGGACTGTGCCTGTTGTCGGGCATGTTCAATGAGCGCGCTTGCGTATTTTTTGACCTCTTCAATGTAGTTCTGCATCTGGCGCGTGGTTTCAGCGACCCACGAAGACATGTCCTTGACCTGCTCATAGGGCTTCAGCGCCTCGATCCTTGCCCTGAGGCCTTCAGCATCCGCATAATATTTGTCGGCTTCTTTTTTGTAATGCTCGGCTATCTCCTGATATTCCTCCATAGAGTGCTTGAATTTTTCAGCCTCGTTTTTTAAATACGCGATTTCCGCGGAATACTGCTCCGCCAGCTCTTTGTTCTGCTTTGCGTTGTTCATGAATTTGGCGGCCTCGGCGAGATATTGATCCGCTTTTGTCCTGTACGTGTTGGCCTCCCTGCTGCGGTCGGAGAGAAGATAGGCCAGAAAAAATGTAGCAAAGGCGAAAATGACGGTCAATATCAGCAGAAAACTTACAATAAATGCCCTGTCCATGAAGCCGCACTCTCCTTTGAGTTTTATGGAAGCGCCGATTAATTTTTCAAAAAACGCGTATACGTCTTAAAATGCCCCTTGCCCGGGCTTCTTATTCTAATTCCAAATCAACTCATAACAGACGAGTTGATTTGAAAAAACCTCAACACTTCGTGTTGGGCGCAACATTGCGTTGCGCTATTCCGATTCTAAATCAAATGAACCATAATTTGATTTAGAATCGGAATAATAGCATTATCCCAAAACCCCATGCCGGTTTGCCCATGGGGTGATTTTTATTAATTATGTAATAAAATGTGAAATTTCGCAAGGGAAATGAAAAAATATCCCGGCGTGTTTTTTGGGCAGATGCGCCTTTCCGCTGCCCAAGCGTTTTGCCGTCAGGCTTTGGCCGTTGCCATAAGGAGCTTGATCCTGTTGAGCTGGTTCACGTTGCTTACGCTTATGTCGTAATCCAGGGCAAGGATATTGGCGCCCCTGTAGCGGCGTTTCAGCTCCTTCATGACGCCCTTTCCCGTTATGTGGTTTGGCAGGCACGCAAACGGCTGTATGCACAGGACATTGTTCACGCCGCTCTCTAGGAGGCGCATCATCTCAGCCGTCAGGAACCAGCCCTCGCCCGCCTGGTTAGCGGGAGAGACGGCGCTTGCGGCAAGCCTGGCCATTCCGTATATGCCGTGCGTCTCGCCGAACCTCGTTCCCGCAATGGCCTTCGCGATGGGACGCCTCATGAAATCGAGCGCCGCTATTCCGGCCTGCCCGGCCATGCGAGGCAGGAGTTTCCCTGAGAGCTTTGCGTTCGCGTACACAGGGTCGTACAGGCAGTAGGATAAGAAACCCGCCAGGTCCGGAACGACCGCTTCGCCGCCTTCGGACTCTATTATCTCCACGAGCTTCTCGTTGGCGTTCGCGTGATACTTCACGAGTATTTCCCCGACAATGCCTACCCTGGGGCGCGGCGCGGGGTCAATCGGAAGCGCGGCAAAGCCGGATGCCATTTCCTTGACGTCGGCGACGTACTGCCGCCATTTCCCGCGAATGACGTTTTCCTTGCACCTGTCTGCCCACATCGCGTAAAGCGCGTCCGTGTCTCCCCGTACTGTCTCGTAAGGCCGCGTCCTGAGTGACAGCCGCATCAGGAGGTCGCCGTACATCAGGCCCAGCATGGAGCGCCAGGCCGTGCCGGCCGGGACCGCAAAACGCTCGGCGCCGCTGTTTCCCTGAGCGTTGGCCGCAAGCACCCGCACCTGCCGGAAACCGGCGGAGTCAAGCGCACGCCGCAGCAATGGTACGTAATTGCTCGCGCGGCAAGCCCCTCCTGTCTGGGCGTAAAGGCAATCCGTAGTCTCTGGGTCGTAGAGGCCGCTTTGCAGGGCTTCGAGGAACTGCCCTATGACGACCATGGACGGGTAGCATGCATCGTTATTTACGTGCTTTAACGCAAGCTCCGCCGTCTTCCTGCCTCCTTCGGGCAGAACGGTGAAGCTAAGGCCGGCACCGCGCATGGCCGTCTCCAGGAACTGAAAGTGGTGGGAGGAGAGCGGAGGGCAGAGCACGGTGCGGGAAGCGTCCGGAAAGACGCTTTTCCTGCCTGGACGTGGCGCCCTTGAATGCGGCGCGCCGGGCGAGATGAGATCCTTGCCCATCCTGGCCGCGGCTAAGAGCGATCTGATCCTGATACGGACGGCGCCGTTGTTTTTCCCCTCGTCTATCTTGATGAGCGTGTGCAGCCTGCCGTGTTTTTCCAGAAGATCGGCTGCCTGTTCTGAGCTGATCGCGTCAAGGCCGCACCCGAACGAGTTCATCTGCACCATCTGGACGTTGCGGAACGACGGATGCTTTGCAATGACCGCCGCCGTCCTGTAAATGCGCGAGTGGTAGACCCACTGATCCACGACGTAAAGAGGATCCATGCCCCCTGCCTCATCCGCCATCCCGCAGACGGAGTCCTCAGTGAATACCGTCACGCCGTAGCTGTTTATTAGCTCCGGTATGCCGTGGTTCACCTCCGGGTCGAGATGGTACGGGTGTCCTGACAGGACGATCCCCATGGCCCCGTCCGGGAGCGATTCGATGGCTTCCCGCCCGTATGACGCTATATCTTCCTTGAAAGCCCTCATCTCATCGTAAGCGCGGCTTATCGCGGGCTTTATCTCGCGCTTTCGGACCCCGAATGGCGCTAAAAGCTCCGCCAAGGCGCCGGACATCCTCTTTGGAGAGTCTATCGGCATGGGCGGGCGCAGGAACTCCACCCCCCCGTCCTTCAGTCCGTCCATGTTGAGCCAGGCCACGTCCGGGTAGCCTGTTATGACAGGGCAGTTGAAGTTCTGGTGCGCGTCGCTGAACTCATCCCTCTCCCGCAGCACGACCGGATAAAATATCCGCTTCACGCCGCGGGACAGGAGATCCGCTATATGCCTGTGCGCCAGCTTGGCGGGATAGCAGAGCGTCTGGCTCGGTATCGTGTCTATGCCGAGATTTGGATCCGGCATGGCCACGGACAGCTCGACGCGAAAGCCGAGGCTTGTAAAGAGCGTGAACCAGAGAGGGTAGTCCTCGTACATGTTAAGCACCCTCGGAATGCCGATGACGCCTCTCGGGGCGGGCGCGGGAAGCGGTTTGTAGGCATCGAACAGCCTCCTGTATTTCCGCTCGAATATATTAGGCGGCAGGCTTCTTTTTTGCGCGCGGCCGCCAAAGGAAGCTCCCTGCTCGCAGCGGTTCCCGCTGACGTAGCTCTTGCCGTCGCTGAAAACAGTGCGCGTAAGGATGCATCTGTTGCCGCAGCCTCCGCAGCGCATGGTTGACGCCTTGGACGTGAAAGATTCGAGCGCTTCCTTCCCGATGGTCGTCCCAGGCTGTCCTTTATACGTGTCGCGGGCGATGAGCGCCGCGCCGAAAGCCCCCATCAGCTCCGAGATTTCGGGGCGGGTGACCTCGCGGCCCGTCACCAGTTCGAAAGCGCGGAGAAGCGCGTCGCTTTTGAACGCGCCGCCCTGAACCACGATCCGGTTTCCCATTTCGCCCGCGTCGCGCAGCTTCAGCACCTTGTAGAGGGCGTTCCTCACGACGGAATAAGCCAGCCCCGCCGCTATGTCCTTGACGCTTGCCCCTTCCTTCTGCGCCTGGCGCACCCTTGAGTTCATGAAAACCGTGCAGCGCGAGCCGAGATCGACAGGCATCGTCGATTCCCCGGCGGATGAGGCGAACTCGTCCAGGCTCATTTCAAGGGAGTCCGCGAAGCTCTGCAGGAACGACCCGCATCCCGATGAACAGGCCTCGTTCAGGAACACGTGCCGCACGACCCCGTTCCTGACGCCTAGGCACTTCATGTCCTGGCCGCCTATGTCTATCACGAAGTCGACTCCAGGCACGACGGATTCAGCCGCCCTGGCGTGGACGACGGTCTCCACCTCGCCCTCGTCGATTCCCATCGCGGCCTGAACCAATTTCTCGCCGTACCCGGTGACGCCGCTCCGGCATATCCTGACGCTTTCCGGCATGGCGGAGTACAGATCGAGGAGCATCTCGCGGACTGCCTGAAGCGGTTCCCCGCCGCCGGCTACTCGGTAGCGCGAGAACAGGATCTCTCCGTCCGCTCCTATGAGGACGGCTTTCGTCGTCGTCGATCCGACATCTATCCCTAAAAACGCGCCTCCCTCGTATGCGGCCAGCGGCTTTCTCGCTATCCCGCCTCCGGCGTGCCTTTCGCGGAAGCTCCTTCTGGCGGCTTCGTCCGCGAAGAGCATCGGAAGGACGTTTACCTGCTCGCGCCTTGCGGACGAGAAAAATTTAACGGCTTTTTTGTGCAGCTCCTCCAGGTCGACCGGGCCATTTTTTTTGCCGAGGATCGCCGCGCCGATCGCCACGAAAAGATGCGGGTTTTCCGGGAAAACGCACTGCTCAGGAGAGAGCGAGAGCGTCTGGGCAAAGCGAGAGCGCAGCTCCGAGAGAAAGTAAAGCGGCCCTCCGAGGAACGCCACGTTGCCGGCGATCTTCCTCCCGCAGGCGAGCCCGCTTATAGTCTGATTCACTATGGCCTGCAAGATCGACGCGGCTATGTCCGGCTTTGACGCGCCGTCGTTTAAAAGAGGCTGTATGTCCGTCTTGGCAAAGACTCCGCAGCGCGAGGCTATCGGATATATCGTCTTGTGCCCCTTCGCCAGCTCATTCAGTCCCGCGGCGTCAGTGCCGAGCAGCGCCGCCATCTGATCTAAGAACGCGCCTGTGCCTCCGGCGCATGTCTCGTTCATCCTCTGGTCGATGCCTCCTGGGTCGAAGAACGTGAGTTTCGCGTCCTCTCCGCCAAGCTCTATGCAGACGTCTATGTCCGAAAGATACCTTCCTATGGTGGCCGAGCAGGCCACAAGCTCCTGAGCGAACGATACCTGGATTCCCTCCGCCAGAGAGATGGCGCCCGAACCGGCGACAGCCATGGTTATCATGGGATTGCCGTAATTTTCGTGTATCTCGGTCATCAGTTCCCTGACGGTCGAGGGTATGTCAGCTAAATGCCTTCGATAGTGGCTGTGAATTATCTGGTCATCGCCGTCGAGTATGACAGCCTTTGCGGTCGTCGAGCCAACGTCGAGGCCTACATGCAGCAAAGACATGTTAACCCTCCTTGGGTAGCATTAAACAATATTAAAGCGCCGTTGCGCGGTAAAACGCGTCAAAACTGCCGCTTAATGATTAAAGGCCGTGTCGGAGGATGTGTTTATTTCCTCGATACCGTGTCGTATCGAGGCTCAGGCGCCGGGGTGAAGTTTCCTGATGAGCTTTTGAGGGCATAGGCAGGTCCGGCAAAGGAATCCGCGTCAGGGTAAACGGCGCAATCATTCAATAGCTCGGAAAGGCCGGCAGCCTGGCGGTTCCTCAGTCTGTTCTGGGCAGGGGTTAAATAGGCGCTGTCGGCGGACATATCCAGCACGAGCAGATATGAACTCTCACCTGTCGGCATACTGGGATAGGGCAGGCGCGGGGCAGAGCATAGCGTCGAGGCCTGAAGGGACAGAAAAACGACGATCATGAACAGAGCATATCCTGCCCTGCATCGCAAACCGCGCATAGCGCACCCCCTTTAATTTCGATAGTAACAGAATATCACAGTTTCCAAAAACGCGCTATATTTAGAAAAGCATTGAATCAGTCTCTTCGTAGTGACCACGGCAAGCCGCTATTTTCATGCACACGTCAGAGCGGAATTTCTCCAAGGATGTCTTTTTTCACTTGCCTCTTCCGGAATCCTCCGATATTATCTCGATCCTGTATTTTTTTTCGCCAGGCCTGACGAGGTTGAATTCCTCCCTCGCAAGGTGGGCGATCCCCTCAGGGGTCTTATAAAAGTTTATTTTTTCCTCAAGCTCATGGTTTTTTCTCGTCGACTCGGTAAGTTCTTCAAGGCGGGACTCCAGCGCGATTGAAAGGCGGTCGATCCTCCCTGCCTCTTTAAAAAAAGTCACGATCGAGACAGCCACGAGGAAAGAGGCTACTGCGTACACCACCAGCCAGCGGATGCGCGGCGCGTTCATTTTACATCTTCTCCGGCGCGGAAATGCCCAAGAGGGACAGGGCGTTCGATATCGCGACCTTCGCTGCCGCGGTCAAAAGCAGCCTTGCGTTCATGACGCGCTCCTCCTCGCCAAGCACCTTTTTGGAGTTGTAGAAGGCGTGAAACGCCTCCGCTATGGAGGACGCATAGAGCGCGATCCTGTGCGGCTCAAGGTTTGACGCAGCCTTTTGCGCCTCCTCCGGGAAGCGCGAGATTTCCTTAGCGAGGCGGATTTCAAACGGGTCGGAAAGCGCGCCCGGCTCGATCTCGGATATGTCGGGCATCCTGACTCCGCGGGACGCCGCTTCCCTCATGATGCTGCATATCCTGGCGTGAGCGTACTGCACGTAATAGACGGGGTTGTCCGACGACGTGCGCTTCGCGACCTCGAGGTCAAACTCAAGGTGGCTGTCGCACTTCCTGTTCACGAAAGAAAAGCGCGTCGCGTCCCGCCCTACCTCGTCCATAACCTCGCGCAGGGTGACGAACGTGCCTTCACGTTTCGACATGGAGACAGGGACGCCGTCGCGCAGGAGGCTCACGAACTGTATGAGCATGATGTCCAGCCTGTCGTCTGACGCGCCGAGCGCTTTATTGACGGACCGGATTCTCGGCACGTAGCCGTGATGGTCAGCGCCCCATACGTAAACAAGGCGGTCAAAGCCTCTCTCGTATTTATCCTGAAGGTAGGCTATGTCAGACGTGAAATATGTCGTTATCCCGTTGTTGCGCACCATCACGCGGTCTTTATCGTCGCCGAACTCCGTTGACCTGAACCATACCGCGCCCTCGCTTTCGTACGCGAAGCCCCGGGATTTCAGGAGCGCTATCGTTCTTGGCACGATGTCTCCCTCGAAAAGCGACCTCTCCGAAAACCAGACGTCGAAGGAGACGCCGAAGTCCGAGAGGTCTTTTTTAATGAACTCCAGCACGTCTTTGCACGTCTCGTCCCTGAAAAAGGCAACTGTTTCCTCAAGCGGCCTGTCAGCCAGGGACGGGCCGTTTTCGTCCAATATTCTTTTTGCTATGCCGTCGATGTAATCCCCGGGGTATCCGTCCTTCGGGAACGGGGCTTCCGCCTCGCGGCCCAGCAGCGCGAAGTACCGCGACTGCGTTGATTTCCCGAGGTTCTCCATCTGAAGGCCGGCGTCATTGATGTAGTACTCCCGCTCAGCCTTCCAGCCCGCGAACTCCAGCACTGACGACACGACATCCCCGACAGCCGCGCCGCGTCCGTGCCCTAAGTGGATCGGGCCCGTAGGATTGGCGCTCACGAACTCTACCTGTATCCGGCGCCCCTGCCCGGAATCGCTGCGCCCGTAGTTTTTGCCCTGTTTCAGCGCGTCTTTTATGATATCGGCTATCCAGTTGTCCGTCAGCGTGAAATTCAAAAAACCGGGCATCGCTACTTCCACGCCCGCAATATCGGCGCACTCGCCCAGACGGGAGGCGATCTCCCCGGCCAGCTCAGCCGGCTTTGCGCCGAAGAGCTTCGCGAGCTGCATCGCGGCGTTCGTGGCCCAGTCCCCCTGCCCTTCCCTCCTCGGGCGCTCAAGGAGTACGGAAAATCCGTCCGGGATCTTCAGGCCCTTCGATGAAGCGGCCTCGTCAATGGCTTTTCGGATCAGTAAAGCGAGTTTTTCCTTCTTATCTTCCATCCCGATACCTCTTTCTGATATAGCGCGTTAGTAATAATTTGGGCTTCTGACAATAAATCAGCCTTCTTTATTTTCTGAGCGGCACCGTCGTTTCCGTCCATCTTTGCGCAAGGGCAAGCTGATCTAAGATACGGCTCGCCAGCGACGGGTCTATCGCGGCGGAGCGCACCGTCCATTTCGACGAAGCCTCTATCTGCGACCGCTTTTCCCAATGAACCAGGGATTCGTCCACCTCTGCCCTGGAATCGCCGTGCTGGGTCCTGCCCGGCAGCCCGAAAGACCTATATCCCTGTGGCGTGGAGACTATCATGTCCTGCTCGAACACAAAAGGGAAGCTGAACGAAAAACGCTCCCTGTCTCTCGGTATATTCCAGAAGGATACAGGCAGCCCGCAGGGCATCCTCATGAGAATGTCGCTGCCGGAGACGATCCCAAGCGGAGCGCGGACGTTGAAAGCCGCCCTGTAGCCGTTAGCGACAGGCTGCACGGATAAGGGCTCTATGGCGATCCCAGGCAGGGAGAGCGATATCCCGTTCATGATGTCCATAGCGCCGTCCGGCGCCGGTTGCTTGCCTCTGGCTAAGACGCTTGCCCATCCGCCCGTAGCCGTTATGTTGAGAGAGCCTGACGCCATGCCGTCCTCGCCTATCGAAAGGCGCCACTGCTGCGTCAGCGTATGGTCTGACGCGTTTCCCTTCGGGAGGACGATCCGCTGCGTATCCGAGCCGTCAAAGCGGTACACGGACGCGCCGAAGAGGCGCAGGGGCAGCTTGCCGAACTCCTCATTCCTGCCCGCTACGAAATAGGCATCAGCCCCGCCGCCCGTGACGACAAGCACGGGCTCTTTCCAGACAGCCACCGAGTCCGGGCCGTTCATGTCCACTGGAAGCCTCTGGCTCCAGAAGACCCTGACGGAGTGCCCCAGGGATTCGAGCCATTTCGCGGCAATGATCGTGCCTTCCCACGGCAGCCAGGGGCCGTTTTCAGGGATTTCGCCCCTTACGGGGGCAATGATCTGCCGCGCGTCCTGAGCGATGACCTTGTCCTTCATGTACGCCCTGATCGCGGCGACAGCTTTTTGCGCCCCCCCGCTGGCTGATATCGAGGAGGGGCGGGGCGGCGCGGCAAAGGAGCTTTCAAGATTCCTCAGATCCCTGAGATACGAAGCGCCTCTGTGGAGGCTGAAAACAAGCGCCGGCGGATACTGATCGAGTATTTCGGCCCTCTGCCATGCCGGCTGGTTCGTCACCGTCCAGACGATGTGCTCCAGGCCCATGTCCGCTCTGCGTTCCGGGCTGCGGACTCCGTTTCCCTGCCAGTAGAAGTCCATCCCCTCCGGAATTTCCACCTCTACCCGCTGCTCCCACGTAGGTAGCGGCCCAGCCAGCGTGACGATGTCGTCCAGGAAATATTTTTTGCGCCCCTCCGTGAGCGTCTCTATCGCTATGATTCCGTCGTCTGACGGCAGGATGACGACGTTCGCGCCGCTGTCCGTCATTTCCGTTTCCAGGTTTCCGATTTTCTCCCCGCTGGACTGATCCAGCCACATGGCCTCGGTTATTCGGGCCGAGGGATCGGTTTCAAATAGGTGAGCGGGCGCTAGACGATCCGTTCCGCCTGTTCTGTCTGTACTGTTTGCATTGAGGAGTATCAGGAACCTGTGCCGTTTTTCCATGTTGCCGTCCGGCCTCATCGAATAGTTATAGGAACTGAGCCAGACTATGCCCTCCGCTTCAGGAAACGCGGCAATGGACGGCGCTTCCCTCGAAAGGCGCCGCACGTCGGCGCCCGCGTCCCAGGCCGCGAAACACGGCAACGCGCCGGCTGACGCAACGGACACGGAAAACACAAAAAAAGCGCAGATGTAAAAAATATTTAGAAAAAACTCGCGTCTTTTTCGTCTCATCGAAGACCGTCGCTTTCCTTAAGTTTTTTATCTATTCCCGCTCCTGGGCTTCCTGATCTCTCCCGTGGCAGTGCTTGTATTTTTTGCCGCTGCCGCAGGGGCATGGGGCATTTCTCCCTATTTTAGGCCCTTTATGAATCGGTGCCGGCTTAGACTCGCCAGCGTGCCTTGCCGCTTCCTCCTCAGGCGTGAGGCCGCCGCCGGGCAGCATCATCTCCCTGCCCTCCCGCGTCGCCCGGCGCTTCGTTCTGTCCTCCGTCACCACCGTCACGCGCAGCGCGTATTCGGTGACCTTCTCGCGGACGTTCTGCAGCATCTCCTGGAACAGGTTGAACGATTCGAACTGATACTCCACGAGGGGATCCTTCTGCCCTATGGCGCGAAGCCCGATGCCGCGCCGCAGCTCGTCCATGCCGAGAAGATGCTCCCTCCAGCTTGAGTCCAGCGACTCCAGCAGTATGTATCTGAAGAGGCCTGTCGACGTCTCGTCCCCCAGCTCCGATATTTTTTTCTCGAACCTGGCCCGAAGCTCCGCGCGCATCTTCTCCGTCGCCGCCGCAAGATCGTCAGGGACGGACACTTCCTTGAGCGGCGTCTCTATGCCGGGCCAGAACAGGGCTTTCAGGCGCAGCTCCGCGGAATGTATGTCCGGCTCATCAGGATTAGCGAAGATTTTTTCAGGATCCGCCGCCGAAGCGAGAGTGTCGTCCAGCACGTTCCATGTCCGCTCCGGGATGTCGCTCGCCTGTATGATCGCCTCGCGCTCATTGTAGACCGCCTCGCGCTGCTTGTTCATGACATTGTCGTACGCGAGGAGCTGCTTGCGTATGTCAAAGTGCATGGACTCGACTTTTTTCTGAGCGCTCTCTATAGTCTTGCTCAGGAGAGGATGCTCTATGGACTCGCCCTCCTCCATGCCCAGCTTCGTCATGATGCCCTGCACGCGCTCGCCGCCGAAAAGCCGGAGCAGGTCGTCGTCAAGCGCTACGTAAAAGCGGCTTTCCCCCGGATCTCCCTGACGTCCGGAGCGCCCCCTAAGCTGGTTGTCTATCCGCCTGGATTCATGGCGCTCGACCCCTACGATCCGCAATCCGCCAAGCTCAACGACACGGCCGTGTTCCTGCCCGCACGTCTCCTTAAAGCCGGACAGAAGCTTCTCGTATTCGGGGGCGTCCGGCCCGATCTCCCGCTTCGCCGCCTCTTCTTTCGCCATGAAATCGCTGTTGCCGCCAAGGACTATGTCGGTGCCTCGCCCGGCCATGTTCGTCGCGACCGTCACCGCGCCGAGGCGCCCGGCCTGGGCCACTATGGCCGCTTCCCTCTCATGCACCTTCGCGTTCAGCACGCTGTGCGGTATCCTGCGGGCCTTGAGGATCTTGCTCATCCTCTCGGAGTTTTCGATGGAGGACGTGCCTACCAGCACCGGCTGGCCTTTTTTGTAGCTCTCCTCTATTTCGTCCGCCGCCGCGCCAAACTTCTCATGCTTCGTGCGGAAGATAACGTCCGGGTTGTCCTGCCTTATCATCGGAAGATGCGTCGGTATCGTGACGACTTCCAGCCCGTATATCTCCTTGAACTCCTCTGCTTCCGTGAGGGCTGTTCCCGTCATGCCGGACAGTTTGTCGTACAGCCTGAAATAGTTTTGCAGCGTAATCGTCGCCAATGTCTGGTTCTCCCGCCCTATGCGCACCCTCTCCTTGGCCTCTATGGCCTGATGAAGGCCCTCGGAGTAGCGGCGCCCCACCATGAGCCTGCCCGTGAACTCGTCGACGATCACTATCTCGCCGTCCTTGACGACGTAGTGAATGTCGCGCTGAAAGAGATTATGCGCTTTCAGGCTCTGCGTTATCTTGTGCGCCAGCTCCGTGTTCGCGTAGTCCGTGAAAAGCTCCGGCAGCCTCAGGATGGACTCGCAGTGCGCTATACCCGCTTCCGTCAGCGCGACGTTGCGCTCTTTCTCGTCTACCTCGAAATCGATGTCCTTCCGCAGGGCACGCGCCACAGCGTCAGCCCTCCTGTAGGGCTCGATGCTGTCCTCCGATGGGCCGGAGATTATGAGCGGCGTCCGCGCCTCGTCGATCAGTATCGAGTCGACTTCGTCGACGATGCAGAAGTTGTGCCCCCTTTGCACCTGATTTTGGGCCGAATGGGCCATGTTGTCCCTGAGGTAGTCGAATC
>JAIROA010000043.1 GCA_031257775.1 Synergistaceae bacterium | reverse complement strand
CGTTCGCCAGAGCTTCTTCGGGGGTATCCCCCGTGGTAGTGCATCCGGGCAAATCGGGCCATAATACGTAGTATTTCCCCGTAGGTTTATCGTAACCCAAGATCGCCGGATAAAGATATTTCGCGGGTTTCATCTATATTATCTCCTTTCATCAGCGGAACTGGCTAAAGCCCCGCTTGTTTCATGATTGCCCTGAATGTCTTGGCTGGTACGTCTTTATCTGGGTGTGTTATTGTCACCTTGCCTTTTTTCGTTGGGTGCTTGAATTGGTAGTGACTTCCCTCCACGTTTTTTAACGCCCACCCGTCGGCCTCTATAATCGAAATTATTTCTCTTGAATTATGGCCGCTCGGTTTCATCCCTGCGCCCCCTTCATTAACAAAATGATAACACGTGTTATTTATATTTGTCAATAATCGAATAGTTACTTCCGTGACTATTGTCAAGGGAGCATATAGGACCAAAGCCTTAACCTTGATCCTAAATAAAGACCGGGAAAGTTTAAGGCGGAAGGTCAAACTGACCTCCCGCCGCCGCTTAATTCTACTTTATATGAGCCTACTCCTTTGTTTGCGTGTCTGTCCGCTGGGGGGAACGAGGGGCATATATGCGCGCCGCAAGGGCGAGATCTACTTCTCTATCCAGTAATAGATAATAGTGCTGCCTGGCGGGAGAACGCTATTATGCGCTTTATCGACGTGCAACGCGAAGCTGCCGTCTTTGAGACTCGTTATGCCGTTTTTCGCGGCGAGTTTGCTGAAATGCTGATCCTCAAAGGGATTTTTAGAGAGCATGTCGTATGTGAAAACCATCGTAGATCCCCCGTCATTATTCCGCAGATGCGTTACGCCGGTGATCTTAACTCCCTCAACCTGGATAAAACGCCTCTTCGAATCGTCCAATCCCTTAAATGCCCCGCTGCCGTTCCTGTAATCGAGAGAGTAAAGGCGCGAATAGCCGCTTACCCCGCTCTTTGAGGTGTTGCAGATGTCCTCGACGCCGCTCAGGTTTATCGCTGACAGGGTAAAGGTCGGCACATACATGTTTTTCCCGCGCATGACGGGGCGAGCCGTCACGTATTCATCCGCGGCGATTTTCCCGCTTGCGCCGGCCAATGTCTCCAGGGCGACATACCAGCCTTTGCCGTCCGGCGGCGCCACGTCGTTCGAGCGTAAATTGAGCTGGGCCAGATCATCCCTGTAAATCACTCCGTCACGCGGTTTTGCGTCCAGCGGCGTCTTAACGGAAAAAATCATCTGTTTCAGATCCCCCTCTCCGTTTAAGATGGGCTCGTTTTGTTTTGCCTCTATATCCGCCGTTCCTCCCGCGAGCCATACGGCGGCGGCATCCTTTTTGACGGCCAGCCCGTGCGGAATGGCAAAGCTGCTTTTCGTGCCGGCAAGGCCCGTTTTATTGGACTGAAGCGTCGCGGCCGTCACGATGCTCCATTCGGACGGGGCGGCGGGATCACCGTTTGCCCTTTCCATAATCACTGAAAAGAGGTTGCCCCTGTTATCCGGGGCGTAAGCGCGCCCGCTCATGTAACGGGCATACTTCGAGGCGGAATTCGAGGCGGACAGAAGCGTCGGAGCGGATGTCATCATCCCCATATACGGGGTAGGGCCGACATTAGCGCTTCCAACCCGCCATTTTGCGTCAACGTGATTTGCCACGGACTCGCTGTCGAATGCCCTGATTAAGCTGCCGTCCTTCGGATCCAGTATAAGCAGCACAGCGCCATCGCCGCCGTTTTTGTCGAGGCTGATTTTTTCCTGAACGCCTCCGGGCACGACTATTATGTTCCGCGTTTCAGGATTGTCGGAAGCGCCGCCGGTCATCACGACGCCCATTGCCGGCTTGCCGCCGTCGTATCCGAGTTTCAGCCACGCCACCTCATGCCCGGAAAGGGCGCTCGAATCAAGCCAGGACGGCTTATCGAAAGGGACAGACGCGTCCATCGAAACGAGCTGGCTGCCGAAACGCTCCCTGTACCATATAAACTTCGGGTTCACGTGGTCGCTCACGTCGAGCATGTAAAACCCGTTTCCTCCCTTTCCGAGCGTGCAGAGCAGGGATTGCCGCCATTTATGCGACGACTTGTCCCCGAAATCAAAGTTTCGCGCCTGGAGGGCGCCGTCGAGCATGAAGCCCGGGATTGACCTCTTGCCGCCCGTCACGCCGTCTTCCGTTGCCACGTCCACCCAGACGCGACTGCCGCTCATACCGGGCAGCGACTTTAGGGAAGCGAGCCTCATGGGCAGGAGCGACGGCGGGGGCAATATGACCTTCTCCGGGTTACCGTTCCGCGGATCCACGATATACAGAATGCCGTCGTTCGTCTGGCCGTACAGCATGGGGCGGTTCGCGTCCGGGCGCGTCTTTGCCCATGCGCCGTATCCCGGCAGCGTGTCGGCGGACTTGTTCGGGTTTGTTACAAGCGCCAGGCCTGATTGCCCGAAATCGGCGAGCATATGAGCGCGCTTGTACGACTTATTAAGTACATAGGAGTGATCGTACCCGGCGATCCACCGGTACAGCGCCTCGTTTGGATCCAGAGAGGCGCCCGGAGAGACGGCCGTTATCATTTTGTTCCTGACACCGAAGATATCAAGATCCGAAGCGTCCTCCTGGCTAAGCTCTTTAAAGGCGCCGCCTGCCCCAGGCGACCAGTACAGCGGCTTTATGTTTCCTGGCGCGCCTGACTGGCCTCGTTTTCCCAGCAGTTTGCTCCCCAGCTCCCACGAGCCCGCCGTGTCCATCGACACGACCCGCCCGTCCTTTACGACCGGCGTATATGCCCTGAGCGCTCCTTTCCATTGATTGTTATACAGCATCTGGTATGTCGCGCTGAACAGCTTTGAATCCTCCAGATCGGAGTTCGTCCGCTGTTCCACCATCGAGCCGCCAGCCACTTTCGGTTCTTGTGCCGACTGCACAGCCCCCAGCACAGCGTCGAAGGCCACTTTGAGCGACGCCACGTTGTCGGCCCAATATGGCTGAATCGGGGCTTTGTACATGTTCTCGAACGTGAGGCCGTCTATTTCCTTGCCGGTGAGGGCCGCCTGGCCGGCGTTTGCCATCTTGATCAGGTTGAGCCTCATGTTCAGGACTTCCTGCACGACTTTTGGCCCGGCTTTTATGACATCCGGGTCGTGTTCGCTGGCGACCATCCCAATCACTAGCGTGCGTATCGGACGGTCGAGGTCTATTTCCTCGAGATCCCTCCTGTTAAGCCCCTTGCCGCGCTCCGTACCGATAAACGGGTCTTTGTATACTGAAGGCTTTATCCTCGTGACCCTCTCATAGGGTGCCTTCCTCACGCCTCGGCTCGGTTTCTTGCTATCATAAGCGGGCATCGGGACGCCCTTGTTTTTCTTGTCGGTGGCATCGTAGAGGTTTTTTATGGCCTCCCACGCGTTGTACGAGTAGGCGTTCCTGTCGGTGATCTTCGGCTCGGCCCCGGAAGCGACCACGATGAGCCAGTTGTCCTCGCACGAGGAGCGTATCGGGAACGACACCCTGTGGAGGTCGGTGTTGACGCTGATGCCGTGCCTGCCGCCCGAATCAGCTATCTGAGGCTGAGTGACCGGCGCGTAGTCTTCGTCGGTCCGTATGGCCGCTGAGCCTGTGAACGAATAATCCAGCTTGGGCGAGAAGAAATCCAGAACCGAGCCTGCCGCCTCTCCGGAACCGAAGTTGAACCGGGCCCTTGGCACGGCCGTGTCGTCGTACTCCTGGCTGGCTCTGCGGTAGTCGTATGTGTAGTCTATATTCTTATCGCGTTTCGAGTACCACACCCAGCCCCTCTTGCGATAGTAATCCCTGCCCATGTCGAGGCGGCGGTCTGCCTGATTCCATTGCCTCGTGTGCCCCGGGGTGTAGTCCAGCGGCGTCGGGTCCGGGAAAATCGCCTGCGCCAGGCCGAACATGCCCGCGACTCCGATCTCGGGATCCTTGTACCAGTGCCACTGGACGTTTCTCGCGCCGCCGCTGACATACTTGGAGTGATAGGCCCAGCTGCTCTCATTCCAATCAGTCACGACGTCCCCGTCGCTTTTGATGTCGGCGAAGCCGTTTATCCACAGGCGGAACTTGTCGATCTGGCCTATGGCGGACCAGCCTCTTTTCCACTCGTAGTCAGAATCAAGTATAGGCAGCCACAAAGACGCGCGGCGGAGTATCTTGTACTGAGGCCGGTCCCACGCCTCGCCGGCGCTGTGCCAGTTTGGGTTCTTTGCCCGTGTGTGATACTCGTTGTATTTGGACATGTCATGGAAGTCGTTGTCGTGAATCTTGGCGATATCCGCCGCGTGAGTGGAACCGGTTTTGATCCCCTCATACCACCCGTTTCCCGTCGTCACCGTGTCCTTGTCCGAATCCTGCGGCACCGCGCCGTTTGACCACCAGCCGTCCGGTTCGCTGCCGTCGTCGTTCGGGGTCATGTACTGGGCATGGGTGGACGCGTTGTGCCAAAGCGGATAATGCTGGCCGTGGATGTGAAAAAACGCCTCGACCTCCCCCGTCGCCGGCCCATGCATCGCCCCGTTCTCGTATTGCACCCTACTGTACATGCGGCTGCCCGCGGATGGTATTTCCTTTCTCCTGTAGACATTTTTCTCCGACCAGTTTGTCGAGTTACGCGGCCCCAAGTCCTTGATGTAAGCGTCACCGCCTCTGTTCTCCGGCAGGAAGTAGCTTTTGGTTCTTATATTGGCGCCGAACGGAAACACTTTAAAAACACCGTTCGTGTCCGGGTTCTGATCCCAGGCTATCTCGTGGTGGTGCTGTGAGCGCTGCCGGGCTGCCCTCTCGAGGTTCGCCGGCGATAAGAACGTCGTCGCCATGCCGATCCTGACGTCCTTGAAGCGTTCGCTGTCGCTCAGCAGATTCCAGAGAACCAGCTTCGTCTGGTACATCCTGCTGTCATTCGGGACAAGGTCCTCTTCTTTCCAGACAGAGGGAGGGGTGACCCAGTATTTAGGATCCTTGAATACGAGGGCGTATGGGTACGCCTGCGTTTTCCTTACCGCGCCAGAATATGAGTATGGCGCCAGCACGGAGTCTCCGTCGAAATTATCCTTGTCGTTGGTGTTGGGGTGATTGTGGTTGTTTGCGTGCGTGTAGTCGTAGCCAGCCCTGCCCTGCGCCTCGTACCTGTATTCCCTTGGCAAAATATTATCCGGCCATACCTGCGGATAGTTCTCATATCCTATCTCAAGAGGAGCGGATTGCATGTTATACGCGCCGACGAGGTATTTCTTAGCGTATTCCGCGTCCGCGAACGGGAAATAATACCTGTCCTTGTTTAGCTCCATGTCCTCCTGCAGGTTTTTTCCCCTTACAAAGTTATTGGCCGGGGATCTCTCGCGCCCGTAAAGGTTGCGCCCCTGGTAGAGGTTTCCCCCGCTCCACGCGGGCGGCATCGCGCCCATGCCAAACGTGGCTTCCTTCATGATCCTGTTGATGTCGTAGATCGTGTAGCCGTAACGCTCTTTTGTGAGCTTCCAGTCCGCCGTTTCCTCCCAGTGGACGTCGTACAGAGGGTCTCTCCATACCTGCGGCTGCACGCCTTTCGTCGTGAAGCTCATTATCTCCGTCGCCTCTATCAGAAACAGGATGTTCGGCTTCTGCATGGATGTCTTTTTCTGGTCTACGTCAAGAACCGCCATGTCCGATTTTAAGTGCGCTTCGACAGACACTGCCGCATACGCGCCATGCTGCAGGAAGAGCGTGAGCGTCATGGCCGCTATTGCCCTTTTGAAGGAACCCGCCCCGCTGTTAAACATAGCCATACACCTCTCTTTGCGTGAAACACAATTATTCCCGCATAAAATTAACAAATCAGTATAAAATATCCAAAACAGATAAATTATTATCTGATTTCCTCATAATAATCATAATTTACCAGCTTAATAGTGTCAATAGCTTAAATAAGATAAAAGAAAATTTCGTAGATTTTTTACATTTTTGCGGGAATAAATTTACCGCGCGTTTTTGATAGTTTACGAAACAGCGTGTTGGCTCAGATGAGCTAGGATGTCTGAAGACGCTGTTATATTGTGGTAAAATACCATTGCCGATGTTTCGTGCGGCCGTAAATCGGAGGTGCTTTCATGATAAAAGGATTGCTTAAGGCGCTTGGGCTTGACCCAAACGATAGAATAATAGCTCGGTACAGCGATAAAGCGGATGAGATAAACGCGCTCGGGGAGAACGCGGAAAGCCTTTCGGACGACGAACTCGAGGCATCGAGGGATTTTTTCAGAGGACGCCTGAATGAGGGCGAGACTTTAGACGATATACTCCCCGGCGTGTTCGCGAGAGTGCGCGAGGCCTCGCGCAGGACGCTCGGCATGTCGCACTTCGACGAGCAGCTCATAGGCGGCATCGCGCTGCACGAGCATAAGATCGCCGAGATGAAAACGGGCGAGGGAAAGACTTTGGTCGCCACGCTTGCCGTCGTCCTAAACGCGATAGAGGGCAAGGGAGTCCACGTGGTCACTGTGAACGATTACCTGGCAAGGCGCGACGCGGAATGGATGTCCCCGATTTATAACGGCATGGGCCTATCCGTCGGCGTCATAGCCCCGTTTATGAATCCCGAGGAGAGGGTAAGGGCATACAAGGCCGACATCACCTACGGGACAAACAGCGAGTTCGGATTCGACTATCTTAGGGACAACATGG
>JAIROA010000132.1 GCA_031257775.1 Synergistaceae bacterium | reverse complement strand
TCACGCGCCGAAACGCGCATACGCGGTATTAGCAGCCGTTTCCAGCTGTTGTCCCCCTCCGGCAGGCAGATCCTCACGCGTTACTCACCCGTCCGCCACTAGGAATCCCTTCCGCGATGTGCGGCAAGCCGCCCCCGCTTCCGGAACCCCCCGTCCGACTTGCATGTGTTATGCACGCCGCCAGCGTTCATCCTGAGCCAGGATCAAACTCTCCTTGGCTTTCGTACCCTGCCCAGCTTAGATCCGAAAGCCCTAAGGCTCCGGCTCGCTGAAACAGGATTTATATTTCTCCGATTTCACAATTTCGCTTTCGCTCTGTATGATCATCCCGCTGTCTCGCAGAACTCTGCTGACCCGTGGAATGCTTTCAAGGTGCCGCGCTCAGTTGGAGCGTGAGCAAGTATATTAGGCTTTAGGCCTTCTGTCAACGCTCACAATAGGACAAATTTATTAATGAATAACTAGCTATAAGTATATAATGGATAACATAAATAAAAAACAGTCTTTAAAAAAATTAAAGAAAGCCTTAAAGAATCATTATAGCCCCAGAAAATGTAAATATTAAAATATGGCGTAAAAATTTTTAAGCATTTTCGCCAAAACCCCGCCCTCTATCCGAAAGCGAAGGAATAAATGCCGCAAGACAGCGCGAGGGGCCGCTTTGCACGCGGCCCCTCGCTCATTCTAAAGCACTGGCGTTTATCCGGCTTTGCGCCCTAAAAAACGCTATATGCCGGGCAGCGTTTCTTCAGTCATGCCGCCCGGCTCAAACGTTTCAGTCTCAGCAGACGGCGGGGCGGGTGCCGTCACCGGGCTTGGGATATAGATATCGCTTGCCCCGGAGGCCAGCGCCGGAAGCGATATCATCCATTTTTTCATGTCTAGGTCGAGCCTGACGGCGCGTTCCGTCATCTTCACCGCCGTCTGGCCCGGCCCCGCTATGCCCACCGCGATCACGTGGTTTTTGCCGACCATTTTCTGCGCCGTCCTGCCGCCGGCTTTGACGTCGTTCTTTTTCACGCCGTCGACATAAAGGGAAAGAGTCTCGACAGGCTCGTACAGGACGCCGCCTATTAGCGCCTCTTTATTGTCGAGCAGGACATTGTGCTCCTTCCCTATGGCGTGCATGACGAAAGCCGTGGCCACGAGCGCCGCTAAGAGGGCCATGCGGACGGCCATGCGGCGCGCCCTGACATTGCCTCCTCCGGCATTTTCGAACATGGTCTAACCCTCCCCTCTCAAGCCGCGGCGGGCGCGTTCGCGCTCCTGCATTCTTTTCCACGCGTGAAGCACGAGCGACACCGCGATTATGCCGTATGACACGAAGACACGGAAGTACTCCCCGAGCTGCGCCTGCCCTATCAGTTCCTTCCCTGCCATCGGGGAAACGACGAACATGAGGTGAAACAGCGTCACCCCGATGAAAACGTTCGCTATGGATGCCTTAGAGACAGTGGCCCCTCCGATCAGAAGAGCGGCTATCGAGAACATGCCCGTCTGCTCATGGCTGTTGTACGTGTTCATCGTGCCTATGTTCTGGAGGAAGATGATCTGCCCGAACGCGGCCAGCATCGTAGATATGACTATGGCGATTATGCGGGTGCGCTCCACGGCTATGCCTGAAGAATCCGCTATGGCCATGTCCTGGCCGATCGCCCTCATGTCCTGGCCCAGCTTCGTGCGGCGGAACCAGACTATGAAGACGCAGAACGCGGCTATCAGGATGAACGTGCCGGCTGGGATGTTTATCGTGGAAGTTCCGCCGCCGATATTCAGATGCATGGAGAACGGAAACGCGTTGTCAAGCACCCTGCGTATGCCGGTGAGGTTTATGGCGTTGCGTATGCCGTACCCCCGCGACAGGACGAGCTGCGGGTTTGTTATCGGGATGCGTATCTCAGTCCCGGTAAAAGGCACGGACAGGATCCCTCGCATCCCGAACAGGTAAAGGACGACGAACTGGTAAACGCCGTTTATGAAAAAACCCAGTATGTACGACGTCACCATCTCGCGCCCCTTGGCCATGTTCAGCACCTTGCCGCAAATAAGCCCCAGGAGGGCCGCTATGGGCATGCTTATTATGGCGGCAAGGATCATCCCGGGAATGCCCACGACCGACCAGTCCGTCACGAGTATCAGCCCGATCTGCCCCGCCATCGCGCCTAAGACCATGCCGAAATTGAGCCCCATGCCCGCCATTATCGGGATCAAAAGCGACAGCACGAGGAACGAGTTCCTCGCAAGCCGCGTGAGCATCTCCTGAACGAGGTACCCAGCGGAAAAGCCCGACAGCGGTATCGCCGCCGCCGAGAGGCCGATGAATATGATGGGGACGGCGTTCGATATCAGGAAGTGCCTGATATTCTCCGAGGCGGTGAATTTTTGCCCTGCGTTCGAGTCTCCCATCATCTTTTCACCTGCGTCTTTCTCGTCAGGGCATAGAGTATCATCCCGTTGCTGACCATTATCCTGATCACCTCCGACATGTCGCTCTTCAGGAGGTTGTTAATGACGGAGGGCGTCATGGTCAGGATCCCCTGGAACAGGAATGTCCCGACGACCACGTTCGTCATCGTCGCCTTATTCACGGAAGCCCCCCCGAGGAGTATGGCGGCAACGGCGGGAAAGGCCATGTAAAGCGGCCCCATGTAGAGCTGGATGAACCCGAAGCTCTGCTCGTACACGAGTATGCCCACAGCGCCCAGGATGGTCGAGAACATGACGGATATCGTGCGCATCTTGTCCACGTTGATGCCGGACGCGCGGGCGAACTCAGGGTTGGATCCGACGGCGGTGATCGCCGTCCCCGTCTTCGTCCTGAAAAACGCCCATACGAGAAACACCATGAACGCGAAAAAGAGGAACATGCCAGTCGGGACGTAGAACCTGCCGATGGTTATGCTCCCGAAGTCGCTCAGGATGTGCCTCCAGAAGCCTTCCGTGCTGATGGTCGTCCTAAGACCGCTTCCGCCATACCCCCACACCATGACGGCGCTGTCGAACGGGAGCAAGAGCCAGGCCATGCACATCACCGCGACCGACGAAAAGCCCACATAGGTGGCGATCATCATCTCCTCGCCCTTTACCCTGTTCAGTATCTGCGCGTAGACGAAGCCCAGGACGGCGGCGCAAGGGACGGCTATGGCAAGCGCCGAGGCAAAGAGCAGCGGGCCGCGCGCGCCTGTCTGAAGCGCCGAGGCAAGAGCGTATTTCATCCCGCCCGAAGCAGCGCCTGATTTCGCTATGATATCCGCGGAAGTGGCGATCTGTATCGACGTGGTGGCGCCTAACAAGCCAGATATTATGCCAAGCGGAAGGCCGAAATTGAGCCCGCAGCCCGACTGCACCATCGGCACCATGGCCAGCACCAGCACCCCGTTCATGCCGACGCGCACGAGCGTGTCCGATATGGAGGTGTCGAGCCTCACTCCGACCAATGGCGTGGAGGCAAAGAGGCACATGAGGAACGCGGCTATGATTATCCTAGGCCACCCGAAATTTTCGATGAATTTTTTAACCTTACCGTCCATCAGCATTACCTCCAGCAATATCGGCCGCGGCGAGGCTTTCTCCCATCATGAGCACGCCGAACTCCTCAGCGGGGCTCGACGCGGGGAGCGTGCCGCTGATCCTGCCGCTATCGACTATCGCGATCCTGTCGCAGACGGATCTCAGCTCCTCCAGTTCCGACGAGGTCATCACGATCGTCGTGCCGAATTCCTCGTTCACTCTCTGAATCGTGTCCAAGACCAGCTTCTTGGCACCCACGTCTATGCCGCGCGTAGGCTCGGAGACGAACAATATCTCCGGCCCTACCACGAAGGCCTTCGCGAGGCAGACCTTCTGCTGATTGCCTCCCGATAGCTCCACAGCCCTCTGCTTGTGGCTCGTGCAGCGGATCTCCAGCCTCTTGATGTAATCGAGCGCGGCGTCCCTCATGGCGGCGTCGTCCCGCCATTTAATGAGGCCGCCCAGCAATTTCTTAACGAACTTGTCCTGAACCTGCATCGCCGTGAACGCGATGTTCCAGTCGATCGGCTCTTCGAGAAGGAGCCCGACGCCCCTCCTGTCCTCAGAGACGAAGGCCATGTTCCGCGAAAGCGATACGGCCGGGGAGTTGAGCGGAAGCTTTTCGCCCGTTACGGCCACTTTCCCTCCGGCCGGGTATAACCCCATTATGCCGTTGGCAATGCCTAGCTTCCCCTGGCCGGCCAAGCCGCCGATCCCGAATATTTCGCCCTTGCGGACGGAGAACGTCGCCTCGCGGACTGTCTCGCCCGGCATGTCCACCCAGAGCTTTTCCGCTTCCAGGATGACCTCGGTATCCGCCATCCTGCGGGAGGACGCCACGGGCGTCTCCACGTTCCTGCCTACCATCCAGCTCGCGATCTGGAACACGGTCGCGTCCTCGGGTTTAGTCTCCTTTACTACCCTGCCGTCGCGGAGGACTATCACCTTGCTGCAAAGATCCATGACTTCCTGAAGCCTGTGGGAGATGAATATGAGCGCGATCCCCTTTCCGGCGAGATTCCGGAGGGCCTGTATCAGTATCTCAGCCTCTGACTCCGCAAGCACCGCCGTCGGCTCGTCCAGCACGAGTATTTTCGTGTTTTTCCTGTCGATCTCCCTCGCTATCTCCGTGAACTGCTTGTGCCCTACGGGCATTTCGGACGCGAGCGTGTCCGGGTCTATCGAGAACCCCAAAAGCGAGATGGCCTCGTCCGCCCTCCTCCTCATCGCTTGCCGGTCAAGCGTCCTGATCCTGTCCCCGAACGCCTCCACAAGAGGGTTGTAGGCGGTGGGCTCCCTGTTCAGCAGTATGTTCTCCGTCACGGTGAAGCCCGGAAGCAGCGAAAATTCCTGATGAACCATGCCTATTCCGGCGTCGATGGCGTCGAACGCCGACTGAAAGCGGACTTCCTGCCCGTCTATCAATATCCTGCCCTCATAGCCTCCTGTCTGCTGAATCACAGGCATTCCGAAAAGTATGTTCATCAGGGTGGATTTCCCGGCGCCGTTCTCGCCGACAAGCCCAAGCACTTCGCCCGGAAAGAGCGAGAAATTGACCTCCTCCAGAACCCTGTTCCCGAAGAACTCCTTGCCGACAGCCTCCACGCGAAGCAGCGGCTCCTTGTCTGGCATACGCCTCATCTCCTCCCTATGCCATAATGGCTCAGCCACATTATACCAATATACCGGCATACTGAAAGACCGGCCCGTAGAGAGGGCCGGTCCGGGGTTTTTAGATTATCGCTCCTCTTACTCGGCTGGAGTCATCTGAATGGAAAGGTACTGATCCGGAACCTCGACGTCCGCGACTCCCAGATAGCCCTTGCCAAGGATGTACGTATCCTGGTACACGAGGAAGAAGTTGTCCATCGTCGTGCTTGCCGCGTCCACGTAGTAATTGCCGTTCCACTTGGCGCCAGGCGAGAATTTGCCGTAGCACTCCAGCAGCTTGTCAGTGTCCGTAAGAGTTGCGCTGCCTTCGGCTATCTGCTTTCCGAACTCGGAAAGCCCCGCTGTGTGGGAGAAGCCAAGCGAATACGCCCATGTGCCCATGTGCCCGCCGGCGCCAGCCTCAACGACCGCGTCCTCCACTTTCTTGAGTATGGCCGGCCAGTTGCCGGACTCGCCCTGAAGGTCGATCCCGAAAGCGCCCGGATAGCCCATGAGCGGCGAGGGCAGGTCGGCCTCGACGAAATAGCCGCCGAACGCCGCGAGCTGGCGGAGAAGCGGCTCGGTGTGCGCGTCGTTCGTGCAGAAGAACGCCGTGTCCGCGCCGTACTGCTCGATCCACGCGGGCACTTTCTCAAGTATGAACTGCTGCGCGCCCGCTACGCCCACGTCGCTCGTCGGGTCAGGCGCCGTCTCGAACACGAACTTTATGCCGAGATCCTCACATGCCTTCTCCATTATGGCGCGGCGCCGCCCCAGCGTCTCGTAGCTCATGTGGCGCGGGAAGGAGATATGCACGAACGTCTTCGCGCCAAGTTCCCTTGCCGAGTGAGGGATGAGGTAGCCGCGCGACACGAAGTCCGCGTTTACGGTGAGGTCAGCTATCGACGCTATCACGTTCGGATCCTCGTGCGCTTCCCCGGCGAAGCAGAGTATATCGGGGCGTTTTTCCTTTATCCTGCGGAAACCCTCCGCCGTCCCCGGTATGGCCTGGTTCACGACGACGACTTTCATAAGCGGGTCGTCCGCCATGCTGGCGATCTGGCTGATGGTTGTCTCCATCTCCGACATGAAGTTGTCGGGATACGTGAGGTGTTTGATCATCCCGCCGGCAGCGACGTCGCCGTACAGGCGGATCATTTCCTCAGCGCCCCTCAAGTCGTCCTCGCTCTGAGAGACGGTCCCGGTAACGATGCCGATATGGAACTCTTCAGCCGCCGCTGTCTCGCCGCCTTCTTCGGAAGCGCCCGGCGCCTCGACGGTTTCCTCGACGACCGCCACTTCTTCGACTGCCGGCTCGGGGGCGGGGCGGTTCATAGCCCAAAGCAGCAGCACCAGAACGACAGCTACTCCGACCCAGACTAAGCTTTTCTTGTTCATGGAACCATCGCCTCCAAATATTAGTCTTTTATTAGTTTTTTACTTGATGAGCATGTACTGCTCTGGTATCTCGACAGCGGTGGCGTTCATGAATCCCCTGCCGAACACGTACGTATCCTGATAGACGAGAACGAGGTTATCCATCGAAGAGCCCGAGTTAGGATCCGTATAGACTGAGCCGTTCCAGTTCGCGCCGGGCGTGAACTTCGCGTAAGCCGCCCACAGATCGTCGAGGTTTCCGAGCGTGGCGTTCCCCTCGACTATGTTCTTGCCGTATTCCGCGAGCGCGCATGTCGTGCTCCAGCCGTACGAGAAAGCCCATGTGCCCATGCGTCCGCTTCCGCCTTCCGCTATGACCGACTCCTCGACCTTATTGAGGATTGCCGGCCAGTCGCCGGCCTCGCTCTTGAGGTCGATTCCGAAGGCGCCTGGGTAGCCCATGAGCGGCGACGGCAGGTCAGGCTCCACGAATATGGCGCCGGTCTTGGCGACCTGCACTAAGAGAGGCTCAGTCTGCGCGTCGTTCGTCGCGAAGAACGCGGTGTTTTTGCCGTACTGGTCAACCCACGTCGGCACCTTCTCGAGGATGAACTGCTGGGCGCCCGGGATGCCCACGTCGCTCGTCGGGTCCGGCGCCGTCTCAAAGATGAACTCCATGCCAAGATCCTTGCAGGCCTGTTCCATTATGGCGCGGCGGCGGGCAAGCAGCTCGTAGCCCATGTGGCGCGGGAACGAGATATGCACGAACTTCTCGGCGCCAAGCTGTTTCGCCGTGTTTATGATAAGGTAGCCGCGGGCCACGTTGTCAACGTAAATCGCAAGGTCAGCCACGGCCCCGATGACGCCCGGATCCTCCTGCGGCTCACCAGCGAGGCAGATGACGTCGGGGCGGCTTTCCTTGATGCGCCGGAACGCCTCCGTCGTCCCAGGGATAGCATCATCCACAACGACTACCTTTACGAGCGGGTCGTCGGCGAGGCCCACGATCTGGGATATCGTGGTCTCCATCTCGGACATGAAGCTGTCGGGCATCGTGACGTGGCGGATCATGCCGCCGTCAGCCACGTTGCCGTACAGCTTTATCAGGTTTTCGGCCCCTCTGTAGGTGTCCTCCGCCTGGGAGACCGTCAGTGTCGCGACCCCGATGTGAAACGCAGCCGCGGCGTCATCAGGCGCTTCGGCCGCCGCGGACTCATCAGGCGCGGCTTCCGAGGCCTCGGGCGCCTCTTCCGTGCGCGGAGCCGTCTCTATGGGCGCTTCGCCGGCCGGCTGGACGGACGGGCGCGAGACCATCCATACGCCGATAAGCACTACCGCAATTACGGCAATCCAAATAGCGTTCTTTTTGTTCATTACCATCCCTCCAAAATTTAAATATGTAAAAAAACAAACGCGTTACCGTAATATAAACAACAAGCCATCTGCATTCACGCGGCCCTTCATTCAATCCCTCCTAATAAATACTGCTTAATATCGCCCTCGCTCATATGTTAGCACAAAAAAAAGATTTCAGGATTATATTGAGGCAAGATTATTTGTCCAGGCTTCATGCTTAGATACTTGTCTTCAGGGCTCAAAAAACGCATAAAAATCATAGATAACGCGAAACCAGCCGCATTTCGGAAAGATTAGAGCGCCGCAAGTTTATAATCCAAGGAAACGAAGCCGCGAAAATATACCGCGCGCCGAACATTTTGAAAATTAAATCTCTTTGTCGGGAGGCGCCACTCTATTGCGTTTTTTGCGCTTACTTCATCTATAAAACCGCGCTACCATATTCAGCGGACGCTAAATAACGCGAGGGGGATGAGCGGGGATGAGCGCGGTGCTGGATTCAGACGATTTTGAGATTGTGAGCTGCCGAGTCGCTATTCAGGTATGCGTCGGGAAAACCCC
>JAIROA010000139.1 GCA_031257775.1 Synergistaceae bacterium | reverse complement strand
CTATAAAATCCCATCCCGCGAAAGCTCCGGATGATTCTGCTATAATGACGTTTGCGCGGCATGGCTTACGCTGGGCGAAATGTGCGTTTATGACATGGTATAATGAAGAGGTGAAGCTTGTGTTTTTGCTTCTTGAAGAGGACGACATCGTCTTTCTCGGCAAGGTGACCGCGCTCATTCGAGGGGATGGCGAGACCGCTATTCTAATGCGCGACAACACCGTGCAGGCCACGGGATTTACTCCCCTCACACTGCAAAGACGCAGCGGAAAATTTTGGAAAAACTGCTTACGGAAGGAGCCGCGATAGTAATGCCCGATTTTTCGGACGGAAACGGCGCGTCCGCGCACGTGGATTACGGAGCGAAGGACATACAGGTACTGGAAGGGCTGGAAGCGGTACGCAAGCGCCCAGGCATGTACATTGGGGATCAAGGCCCACGCGGGCTGCATCACTTGGTCTACGAAGTCGTGGACAACTCCATCGACGAGAGCCTTGCTGGTTTCGCTGACAGGATAGACGTCGTGATTCATTTGGACGGCAGCGTCTCCGTGCAGGATAACGGGCGAGGGATACCGACGGAGTATCACGAAGGCGGCGGCAAGTCGGCGGCCGAGGTAGTCATGACCGTCCTGCACGCCGGAGGCAAGTTCTCAAAGGGCGCTTATCAGGTTTCCGGCGGCCTTCATGGCGTCGGCGTGTCCGTGGTCAATGCCCTTTCGAGCTGGCTCGAGCTTCGGATTTGCCGCGACGGCGGGGAGTATCGCCAGCGCTACGAGCGCGGCGTGCCTGTCACTGAGCTTACGAGGACCGGGGACTCGTCGTTCCACGGCACGTTCGTTCAGTTCATGGCTGACGACGAGATCTTCTCGACTCTCGAATATTCATCGGACACACTGAAGGGGAGACTGCGCGAGCTTGCGTTCCTGAACCCAGGCATTACCATAACGTTCGACGACCGGAGGCCGGACAGCGAGGGGAATAAGCCGCAGCTCAAGACGTACTCCTATGAGGGAGGGCTGCGCTCGTTCGTCGAGTATCTCAACAGGGGCAAGGACGCCGCCTTCAAGCCGCCGGTATTCATCCAGGGAGGCAAGGACGGCACGACTGTCGAAGTGGCGATCCAGTATAACGACACGTACATAGAGAGGATCTTCGCGTTCGCGAACCTGATAAACACAGTAGAAGGCGGGACGCACGTTTCCGGCTTCCGGACCGCTCTCACAAGGGCGATAAACGACGAGAGCCGCAAGGTGAAGCTCTTAAAGGAGAAAGATGCCAACCTGACGGGCGATGACCTGAAAGAAGGGCTTACGGCCGTCATATCGGTCAAACTTCTGGAACCGCAGTTCGAGGGCCAGACGAAAACAAAGCTGGGCAACGGCGACGTGAAGGGCATTGTGGATTCGGCAGTCTACGAGGGCCTCAAGATCGCCTTCGAGGAGCAGCCGGAAATATTGAGGCCGATAGTGGACAAGGCCATCAAGGCGCGCCAGGCAAGGGAAGCGGCGCGAAAGGCCCGCGATCTCGTAAGGCGGGGATCGGCGATGAACAAGCTGGATCTTCCGGGCAAACTAGCCGACTGCTCTAACCGGGATCCGTCACAGAGCGAGCTTTACATAGTCGAGGGAGACAGCGCCGGCGGCAGCGCCAAGCAGGGCAGGGACAGGAGCTTTCAGGCCATCCTGCCGCTTCGCGGGAAGATTCTGAACGTGGAGAAGGCCCGTCTGGACAAGATTCTTTCCAACGATGTCATCCGCACGATAGTGCAGGCGCTCGGATGCGGCATCGGGGAGGACTTCGACCCGTCGAGGCTCCGCTACCACAAAATATTCCTCATGGCGGACGCCGATGTGGACGGCGCCCACATAAGGACGCTGCTTCTGACGCTCTTTTACCGCTACATGCCGCAGATAATAGAGCAGGGCCATCTTTTCGTGGCGCAGCCCCCCCTTTACCGGGTGCAGGAAGGCAAGAAGAGCCGTTACTGCTACTCCGACAAGGAGCTTAAGGAAGTCACGGCGGTTTCCGCTTCTAAAAACGCGCACGTTCAGCGCTACAAGGGGCTGGGCGAGATGAACCCGGATCAGCTCTGGGAGACTACGATGGATCCTGAAAACAGGATCGTCCTCAAGGTACGGGTGGAGGATGCCGTGCTTGCGGATGAGCTGTTCGGAATACTGATGGGCGACGCCGTCGAGCCAAGGCGCGAGTTCATAGAGACCCACGCCAGGGAAGTCCGCAACCTGGACATCTAGGGAAACGCAAATGACGGCTCATGACGCGTCCGGACATGAGCGCCCCGAGTGGGACGCGTATTTTCTGGCAATGGCGATAATGGCGTCTACGAGAACCACATGCATTCGCCGCGCGGTCGGGGCCGTCGTGGTGAGCGGCAACAGGATACTTGCGACCGGATACAACGGCGCCCCGTCCGGAACGAAGCACTGCGCCGCTGCGGGCTGCATGAGACAGGAGCTTGGCATACCGTCTGGGGCAAGGCACGAAATATGCCGGGGCGCCCACGCGGAGATGAACGCCATAGCGCAGGCGGCGCAATCCGGGACCGCGATAAGCGGCTGCACCGTATACGCCACGGCGGCGCCATGCTCCATCTGTTGCAAGATAATCATAAACGCCGGCTGCAAGCGCGTGGTGTACCTGTCGCCATATCCGGATGCCCTCTCACTCACGCTCTTCGCGGAAGCGGGGCTCCCATGCGAGGCTTACGGCTATCCTGAGAATGTCCGGCGGGTGCTGGGCGGTGCCGTCGCATTAGGGAATCAATTTTGAAAGCATGCGCCGGAATCATGAATCGGCATTTCCTCAAATTTCGCTTTGGGAGGCCTTATGCAGGAATGTTTTCACGTGACGAGTCTGTCGAGTTATTTAAGAAGCATAACAAGGATGAGATGTATTTCAGGCACGCGCTCGCGGTCGAGGCCGCAATGCTGCACTTTGCCCGGCATTACGGCGAGGACGAAAAACTGTGGGCCATGGTCGGGCTGCTCCACGATATCGACTGGGAGACAACCCAGTCCGTGGAGAACGGGCATCCCGTCAAGGGGGGAGAGATGCTCCGCGAGGCTGGCTACGGCGAGGAATTCGTCCGCGCCGTGCTGTCTCACGGCTGGGATTACTCAGGCGTTGAGCCGCTGTCGCGGATGGAGAAGACGCTTTTTGCCATCGACGAGCTGACCGGTCTCGTGACGGCAGTCGCGCTCGTCCGCCCCAGCAAATCCCTGGGGGATCTTGAGGCGAAATCGGTCAAGAAAAAATGGAAGGACAAGGCATTTGCGCGCGGAGTCGACAGGGAGGTGATCGAACGCGGCGCGAAACTGATGGGCGAGCCCCTTGACTGGCTGATCGAACAAACGATCATGGCGCTCCGGCCGATTGAACGGGAAATCGGCCTTGGCACGGGCGAATAATCGTGTAGAATAAACGCAAGCGTGTCAGTAACTATTACCCCGAGATACGTTATAATGCTGATGTTCGTAAGTTCGCCTGAATGCATTATTATGTAAGTTTCTTTATTCGCAATAATAATAGCGGCAGCGGTCTCTACGTTACGTATTTTTTTAAAGGGGGTTACTAAATAATATGTCGATCAATCTTATTCTTGCTGATGACCATCCGCTTACCCGAGCCGGTCTTATGGCTTATCTGGCGAAAGAACAGGATTTCAATGTGGTGGGCGAGTACGCGGACGGAGAATCCGCCTGGAACGGCATCAAGGAGCTGAAACCGCATGTAGCGCTGCTCGACATAAGAATGCCCGGTCTTGACGGCGTTTCCATAACGAGGAAGATCAAGGAAGAGGGGCTCCCGGTCATATCGCTCATGTTGACGAGCTACGACGCGCAGCAGTACGTCCTGTCGTCCCTTCGCACGGGGGCAAGGGGCTACGTCCTCAAGTCGTCGACCGCGGACACGCTTTCCAGGGCAATCCGCATAGTCGCCAGAGGAGGGCTGTATCTTGACAGCGAGGTAGCGAGCACTGTCGAGGAGGGCGAGAATATGTCGCTTGAGCCGATTTCCGCCCGCGAGAGGGAAGTCCTGCTCCTAGCGGCCAAAGGGCTCTCCGGCAAGGAAATAGCCTCTCAGCTCTTTATCAGCGAGAGGACGGTCCAGACCCATCTCGCGTCCATCTACGACAAGCTCGGTGCGCGGAACAAGACCGAGTCCATGCTCCTGGCGCTTAAATACGGAGTAGTGATGCTGGAGGAACTGCTCGACTGATACCAAGTTGCTTTCATAAGGAGTGTTGATGACGAAGATGCCATCGTTTAAACACTTGGGTTTTACGCTTTACCTTTTAGGTCTTTGATTTCAAAATTCGTATGAAACGGTGCTTGCAAGGCAGGTTTGTTCAGGATCGTGAAACGCCAGGGGGGAGCAGTTTCTTTGAAGCAGAAAAGCCGGCTATTTTATCTGGCTTTAGCCGTATGCCTGCCGCCTATCGGCATAATCCTGCTTGCCGCTTTGGATCTCATCTACTTTCATGAAAACATGGAGATGCTGGCAAGGTCGTATGTCGAAAACTTCACGGAAAAGGCAGTCGCGCGCCTCGAAAAAAGCGCGGACGGGCCTATCGGCGACGAGAGGATTTGGAACGAGTCCGGCAGCATGGACCTGATGCCCGGCTTCCGCGCGTATATGGGGCTGGGGCGCGTTCCCGGCATGATGCTCGTGCTGGATAAAGACGGCGATTTCCTTTACGGATCGCAAGTCCTTTATGAATTGATAAAGTCAAACAAAGGCCTCTTGCCATATGGCATAGCAAAGACCATGCACGACGAAAGCGGCGACCGGTTTACGGTAGGCGCCTATTCCGCTTTTTTCGGGAAATACATCGTCGTAGGCGCCATCGCATGGCGCGATCTGCCCCAGTCGACCTCGCGTTCTTATTATATATGGCCGTTTGTCACCGGTTTCATGGGATTATGGGGCGCGATTGCGATATGGAGGCTATGGAAGCTGGTCTTAAAGCCCCTTGCTGATCTGGAGCGGGAGATGTCTTCCCTCAAGTGGGGAGAGGAGCTTCCGAGGAAAAACGAAGGGGAGGCGCTTTTTGAGCTTCGCAAGCTGCGTCAGTCCTTCACGCGTGTCGCGCAGGACGCCATAAACAGGGTTTCCATCATCAAGACCTGCATGAACGACATGGTCTCGGTAGCGGAGGCGGAGCGCACCAAGATATCGCGGGACATCCATGACGGGCCGCTTCAGGATGTGACGGCATTGATACAGCGGATCCACCTTGCCAAGCTCCAGGACAACGCGCCGGAGGACACGGCGCGGGAGCTTGACTTAGCGGAGAAGATCGCGATGGTGACCGTGAGGGAGATGCGCGGTCTTTGCGATTTTCTGAACCCGCCCTGGCTGGAGCTGGGCTTGCCGCAAGCGCTCACGGAACTTACGGAGCGCCAGTCGTCGCAGTACGGCGTTCAGATATTTCTCGACGTAGACGACGACGCCGAATTCTCCGAGGCAATAACGCTCTCCTTCTTCCGTGTCGTCCAGGAGGCGGTCACGAACTCGGTGCGGCACGGGGACGCGAAAAATATCTGGGTTGACGTAAAGCATGACGAGAATGGCTTTGAGCTCGTCATTCAGGATGACGGCCACGGTTTTGACATGCACAAAAACGGCACCGCGGCGCTCCGCGTAGAGGGGCACAGAGGCCTGTCCAATATGGAAGAGCGCATGGCGATAGTTGGCGGGCGGCTCAAGATCATCTCCTACCCGGGCGAGGGCACCTGCATAAGGGGGCTGATCCCGTAGGCTGATCTCTTTATTTCGGAACGGTTAAATTTATCCATCGCGCGATTTATGCCAGGAAATCAAGGGCTTGAAGAGTGTAACGTAGAAATTATTATTAATCAGCGTTTTCGTAACACTGTTATCTTTGTCTTTATAATGCTAAGGAGGCATCATTATGCCAGTCAATGCTTTTTCCGCCGGAGGATTCAAGCCCAACGGCGTTCAGAAATGGCTGCTCGTCCTCGCGGCGGCGGCCTTGGTTTTTATCGCGGCGGCAGCCGTGAGGTTCGGCGGGACGCGTCAGAGGAATCTGCTGGCTTCTCTGCCGCGCCCCGATGAGAACGCCCCGCTTCTGATGATCAGCGCGTCCCGAGGCGAGTTTCCGGAGGATATTTTCAGGCTGTTCGCGGACAGCGCGACCATCGCCCCAGCCGGAGTCTCGCCGATAAGCCTCATCGCGCCGCTTCTGTCAGGAGCATCCGACAGCGCCGTCGTCGTGACTGAGCGCGAGTGGGGCCTTTCGGCCTACGGCGCGTTTGCCCTGGCGGGCGATGAAATGACGAGCCTTTCGTCCGGCATCCTGCCGCCCGGGTGGGAACGGCATTTCATAAGGCCAGAGGTTAAAAGCGATGATGACGGGCTTTTGATGATAAGCTCGCTTGGCGTGTCGGGCCCGCTTTACGTGGAGGTTTCGAAAAACGCCGCCTACGTAGCCGATACTAAATCGGACATACTTCGCATAAGAAACGCCGGCTTGCGCGCTGGCAGGGCTTCCGGCGAAGGCGGCGTTGAGAGGATTGATTATACATGGCGCGTCGAAAAATCCTGGAGCGCTCACATGCTGATTAGCGACGGCGGCGTGATAGGCGCGATAGCCGGCGGCGACTCCTCCCGCGCTGACCAGATTTCACTGGAGACTGCCTGGCGCTCTTCGGGCGCCGCCAAAGAGGAAGGCAGCCATGCAATTGAAGCTAAATGGCAGATCCAGGGCCTCGAAAACTATATCGATAAGGGCTTCATGGCTGGCCTTAAGAAATATGACTGGAGGGGCAGGGATTTTTTCATACCGGCGCCGCTGATAGCTTCATGCGGCATTAATCTGCCGAGCCTTGGCAAAGCCGTTAAAAACGGCAAAAACGGATCTGGCTTTCTGGCCGCGCTGGATGCTGTCATAAACTATCTCGATAAGATGGGGCTGAAGCAATCCGAAAGCATCGCAATGATGTCCGGCCCGACTGTCCTCTCTTTGGGCGGGAGGACTCAGATACTCTGGTTCGAGCTGCCGGGCTTTACTGTGGACATGAGCGGGCGCGGCAAAATGGCGCATAGGCTCGTGGAGCGCTTCTGGGCGGAGACGTTCATGGGCACCTCGCCGAAGCCCGTTCCCGGCTATGCGTCAGGCGGCGCGACCGATCTGCCTTTTTCGGTTATGGCCGCCGCGAATGACGAAAAAGCGGTGCTGGGGCTTACCGCGCCCGACGTGGAGATGGATCAGGGCGTAAAGCGCCTTCTGGAGCACCAAGACGCGTCCGTGGGCTGGCTGTATGTCGATCTGCCCAGGCTGGGGGCTTCGCTGTCCGAGATGTCGTCCGTAAACGCGTTCATCTATGAGGAGGATGGCGACGAATGGGGCAGCGGGGAAGAAAAAACATCGGAAACCAAACAGACGGAGGCGTTCCGGGAGTCGCTTGCTCATCTCGGCACCGTCTTTGTCCTGCTGGACTCCGCGAATGAAGGCCGCGCGTACTGGTATTGATCTGTTATAATTTAAGGCGTTTTTTAAATGTGCCCGCAATGCCCGGCGTTGCGGGCTTCTGATTTGAATGCCGAGACGGCGCGTTTGCCGCTGCGGGCAGATTAAGGAGAGTATCGGATGCCTCAGAATTTTTACGAGATAATGTCGCGGCGAGGTTTTGTCGAATGGTGCAGCCACCCGGAGGAGCTAGGGGAAAAAATGCTCCGTGAGAGCGTGACGGGCTACGTCGGCTTCGATCCGAGCGCCGATAGCCTTCACGTGGGCAACATGGTGCCCATCATGGGCCTGGCTTGGCTTCAGAAGCTGGGGCACCGCCCGATAGCCGTTGCCGGCGGCGGGACGGGCCTGATCGGCGACCCGTCCGGCAAGACGAAGGAGCGCCAGCTGCTCTCCCCGGAGCAGGTAGAGCATAACGTCAGCCGCATAAAGGGCCAGCTCGAACGCTTTCTCGATTTTGACTGCGGCCCAGGCTCGGCTGTGATGACGAACAATTACGACTGGCTCTCCAGGATAAACTTCATAGAGTTCCTGCGCGACACCGGAAAATATTTCCCCGTGAGCTTCCTGATAAATCGTGAATACGTGCGGAGCAGGATAGAGGATCCGGAGAAAACGATAACATACACGGAGCTGTCATATCTCCTGTTGCAGGCGCACGACTTCGACCACCTTTACAACACGTTGGGCTGCTCGCTCCAGATGGGCGGCAACGATCAGCAGGTCAACATAATCGGCGGCATAGACCTCATACGCAAGCGCAGCGGCGGGCAGGGCTACGGCATCACTTTCTCGCTTCTTCTGACCGCGTCGGGCCAGAAATTCGGCAAATCGGAGGAGGGCGCGGTATATCTCGACCCTAAGAGGACCAGCCCGTACAAATTTTATCAGTTCTGGATAAACACGGACGACCGTGACATCGAGCGCCTGCATAGAATATATTCTTTTGCCGGGTTAGACGAGATAGCCGATGTCGTGTCCCTGCACGAACGCCGTCCTGAGCTGCGCGAGGCTCAAAAGCGCCTTGCCTGGGAAGTGACGGCGCGGGTTCACGGCGAGGCAACCGCCGCCAGGGTACGCGACGCGTCCAAGGTTCTCTTTGGCGAAACTGACGTCCGCTCCGCGCCCGCGGAACTTCTTGACACGCTTGCCGAGGAGATACCGACAGCCGATGTTCAGTCTGCCATGCCTTATCCGCTCATAGACGGCCTTCTCGCTTCAGGCGGCGTTGCCTCGAAGGGCGAGGCGAGGCGCAAGATCAAGGAGGGCGGCATATACCTGAACGGCGAAAAACAGAGCGATGAGGCACGTCAGATCGCCGCAAGCGACCTGCTTTCGGGAGGCTACGCGCAGATTCGCGTCGGCAAGAGGGATTTCCGCCTCCTGCGCTTTAATCGTTGATAGCGAAGCGCTGATTAATGGCAAAACGGCGTTTAATCGTCTTTAATTGCCGGCAGCGGATTTTGGCGCTTTAAAAAAATGCGCTGGTCATGGCTGGCGAACGCTTTTTCTAAGCTGCTGCGCCCCGGAGCGGGCGCCCTTCTCTTAGCCGGTACCCTGTCGGCAGCCCTGAAAGCGGCAGGGCCGCGCAGGGCGGTTGCCGTGAAAAACCTCAGCATAGCGCTGCCGGAAGCGCCGCCCGAAAAGATCAAGCGCCTGGTAAATGAAACTTACAGCCATATGGTCTGGGTCGCGGAGGAATTTTTGATCCTGCAGCGCGATCCGGCGCAGGTTTTGGAGTGGGTGGCCGCTGATGGCGCGGATATCCTGAGCCGATATGCCAAGGGCGGTGCCATATTGATCACGGGGCATGTCGGCAACTGGGAGATCACGGCAGCCTGGATCGCGCAGAGCGGCTACAGGGTTACGGCGATAGTGCGCGAGCCGGACGACTCGGAAGACCGGGGGCTGATCGGCAGCATGAGACGGAGGGCCGGGGTGATGTGCCTGCCGAAGTCCGCCACGATGAAAAGCGCGATATCCATATTGAAGAAAGGCGAATTTTTGGGGATTTTGCCGGATCAGCACGGAGGGGACGAGGGGATCATGGCGCCGTTTTTCGGCATAGAGACGCCGACCTCGCGAGGCCCGGCTTTTTTCGCTTATACGTCAGGGTGCCCCCTCATACCTATCTTCTCAAGGCGCGTCGCGCCTTTCCGCCACGAAATAAGGATAGCTCCCCCCATTGCCTGGGAAAAGCGGGCGACTAGGGACGAGACGCTGTTTGGCATCACGAAACTGGTAAATGAGTCGATAGAGCGCATGATCCTTGAGGCCCCTGGGCAATGGCTTGCGCAACATCGGCGTTTTCGTGAAATCTATTGACTTGTGGTATAATAAAAAGAGGACTATGGGCTCAGTGGCTTGCGTTTTTGTCCCGGTCAGCGACGAGGACTCCCGAAATAGCGTAATCATCGCGCGCCATTTCGCTGAATATGACGCGAACCTGTTCAGCCTTGACGTCTAAACAGCGGCAGGCCGCTTCAGTGGCTTCCTGGGCGAATTTACGCTTTGCTTCTGTTGAGCGTCCCTGCAGCAAATGAATCTGAATTATTGGCAAAATAATCTCCTCCCGAGGGGTGTTTGATGTGGCGCCTTCTGACATGATAAGCACATATTCGCAGATTGAGTTCATAATTTCAATGCTTTTCGCGTTTTCGGCCGGTGCTTCCGCCGGATCTTTCATAAACGCGGCCGCCATGAGGACGACGTCGGATAAGAAGTGGTGGGGCGGGGAGCGTTCCAGCTGCGATAAATGCGGCAAAATTCTCGGCACGCTTGACCTCGTCCCGATACTTTCGTACATATTTCTGCGCGGTAAGTGCCGCTATTGCTCTGAGCCTATATCGAAAAGGCATTTCGCCTCAGAGGTAATTTCCGGCACGCTCACAGCCGCCCTTTACGCGCGATGGGGATTGTCGCCTGCTCTCGCCATTTCGCTTGCCGTGCTTTGGTTCTCTCTTTTCAACTCCCTGACCGACATAGAGATAGGCTATATCTACGATGTCTGGGCCGTCGCTTTGGGCGCGTTAGGCATTTTGATACGCATCCCGGCCGGCTGGGCGGCTATGCTTGACGGTTTGCTGGGAGCGGTGATCGGATTCGGTTTTATAGCGATGATTATTTTAATCAGCAGAGGCGGCATGGGGTGGGGCGACGCCATGCTCATGATGGGCATAGGCGGCGCGGTGGGCTGGCGATACAGCGCTCTCAGCCTTTATGCAGGCTTCATGATAGGCGGCATAGTCGTCCTGCCGCTTATGGCCGCAAAGAAGCTGAAGCGCAAAGACGCTATTCCTCTCGGGCCATTTCTTGCCGCCGGAAGCGTCTTTGTCCTTTTTACTGGGGATATCTTTGTGCGCAGGCTGAGTTATTTTCTCGGCACAAGGCCGGGCTGGCCGTGGGGATGACCCTATTCTAATCGTAAATCAGCTTGCCCGTTACGGGTTAATTTATAGCAGGCTGATTACTCAGTTTACAGACTATTGAAGAAGTGATTTTACCTTGTGCTGTAAAATCAGATTCAGTAAAATCACATAGGAAAGATTTTTATGGTTGGAAGATGGTGAGGAGGATATGAGTAAACTTATGATCGCGTTGCTGTTCGGTTCAGGCATACTCCTCGGTTTTTCTAATTTTTTCAGGAGCGACGATGTGGCGCCGCTGTATATCGCTGCCCTGATACTCGTCTTCCTTCCGATAGTGCTCGTATATAACAGGATGAAGCTGCAAAGCGCTACGGAAGCGCGTCTTAGGGAGATTCGTCTTGAGGCTCAAAACCTGGCTCTCGTAAAGAGGGAAGCAAAGTCCAAAATACCGAAGGAATTCCCGCGCAGGGAATCCCCGGCCGCCTTCGAGGGCGCCACTAAAGTAGGGGCCGTCCGTTCCATGGCGTCCCTTGTGCGAAAGCCTAAGCTGAGGGAGAAGATATTCGAGATATGCGACTTCGCTGATTTGGTGCTGGAGACCATACGGCATCTGCCGGACGATACCCCTGCCGCGGTGGCTTTTTGCGAAACGCACCTGTCGCGCTTCACTGAGGCATTGGAACGTTGCTTTGAGATGCACAGGAACGAAGAAGGCCCATTCGCCAAGCAATCGCTGATCGACGCTCATGAGGTGGAATGTTTCAGCACATTCATCACGGTATTCAAACGTCAGCAGGACACGATCCTCTTTGAGAGCCTGAAAAGCAATAAGGCCAATTAATTTGATGTGATTAAAAAACGTCTGCGTTCGAATATTTTTCCGATTTTACACGGCCACGCGGTTGCCGAAACGCTTTTTGAATAACGATCACCGAACGGCCTTTTCGCGGCGGCTGAAATTTCCGCTAGCCCTTGCTCCGACTCATTTCAGACGACCTCATATAAAACCTATAGCGCAGCGATGGTTCCTCAAATAACGCGATATTCAAATAACGAAAATTGCCTACTGATTTTGACCCCTCCGCCGCCACTTTATAGGGTAGGCGGGCCCAGCCGGTTAGAAAGGTTTTACCAATCAGAGCCATCAAAGGAGGAGTCAAAATGGCGAGCATCGAGGCAATGTCGGCACGGTTAGCATTTAAAATGGATACTGGTGAGGAGAGGGATGGCAAAAAGGTATACAGTAACTCGACCATTGGCGGCATCAGAGGCGACGCGGGGACAGATGCGCTTGGGGAAGTGGGCGCGAGCCTGAAAGACCTTCTGAATTGGTCAGTCAAGCAGATAACGGTCACGCGCGTTGAGGAGCTTAAACTGTAGGCAGACGTCAAAACTTTTAAAGAGGAGGCGATTTTAAGATGGCAAATGATATAACGGCAGGAACGACGACAGTGAAAAGGACGCTCCGCATGAAGTTTGGGGCGGACGATGGCAGGACGGCCCGCTTTTCTCTCCTGCACTGCAAGGAAAGCGTCAGCGCGCAGGAGGCTGGGGCGGCAATGGACACGATGATAGCGAGCCGGATTTTTAGCGCGGGGCTTGGCGAAAAACGCGGCGCGTCCGTTGCCGAGCTCAAAGAGACAGTGCTGTTTTAGGGTTTAAACGGCGGCGGGCGGGCAAAAGCGCCCGCCGCTTAAGTTTATCGCTAACCGTCCGTGCGAAAGGAGGCGCTGAATTTGGAAGGCAGTTTTTGGAAGGAGGTTTTGCAGGGCTCTTTTTCCGTTGGCGTGGCGGTATTCCTGCTTGTGCGGATGGAAGCGCGTCTGGACGGGCTGACTAACGCTATCGCAAGGCTGGGCTCATCGCTTGAGACGCTGGCCAATTTTGTCAGATCCGAAAACATCGCGATGTTCGGCAAGCCGGAGACTGAGGAAGGAAGAGAGCGGAAATGACGAATATGGAGTTGAAGTTTAACGTAACCATCCGCATTGTCCCAGATGAGGATTGCCGAGACGAGCAGATGACTCATCGAATCGGCGGCCCGTCGTTTTGGGTTCGCGATCTGAGGCATGATAGCCATATAAAAAATCCTGAAATAACTCAATAATCATGAAGCCACAAAGAGAAATGGCGTTTTAATCTAATTTCAAGCCAAAGGCACATTATTTGGCTTGAAATTAGACATGACGCAGCCGTTGGCATAAAGGGCTAAAAGAGGGCCTCCATCTCGGAAAGCGTGTCCGAGAATAGATCAATCGTGTCTTGGATCGGCTTAGGCGTTCTCATGTCTACGCCGGCATCACGCAGAAGGTCTATCGAATAGCCGCTTCCGCCGCTTGAAAGGAACTTTATGTATCGCGACACGGCGGGCTCGCCATCCTCCAGGATCATCTTCGCCAGCGCGGCCGCGGCTGAAAACCCAGTGGCGTACTGGTAGACATAGAATGGCGAATAAAAGTGCGGTATCCGCGACCACTCGAACGCGATCTCCCGGTCGACCGTGGCGTCCGGGCCAAAATATTTCTCGTTGAGCGCGAGCCACATGTCGCCAAGATCCTTCGCCGTCGTGTCCATTCCGCGCTGGAAGCGGTCATGCGCGTCGCGCTCGAAAGAGGCAAACATGGTCTGGCGGTAGACAGTCGCCCTTATGCGCTCCAGGTGCTGGTTTAAGAGGTAGATGCGCTTTTCGCGCTCTTCCGTCGTCCGCAGGAGGCAGTGGATAAGAAGCTCCTCGTTCGTAGTCGAGGCGATCTCGGCACAGAATATCGTGTAGTCGGCCATGGGATAAGGCTGGTTCTTGTGCGAGTAGAATGTGTGCATGGAGTGTCCCATCTCATGCACAAGCGTCGAGATGTCCGCGAACTCGCCATTATAGTTGAGCAGGATAAACGGATGCACGCCCCACGTACCCCATGAGTAAGCGCCGCCCCGCTTGCCTTTGTTTGAGAGCACGTCGATCCAGCCAGCTTTGAGGCCCGACATGAACTGCGCCATATAATCCGGGCCGAGGGGCGTAAGCGCCTCTGTTGCCATAGCCTTCGCTGTTTCCCAAGGTATGTCCTTATAGGGGTTGCTGACGAGCGGCGAGTAAATATCGTACATGTGAAGCTCGTCTAGGCTGAGGATTTTTTTGCGGAGGGCTATATAGCGGTGAAGAGGCTTAAGGTTGCCTTCGATGGTGCTTATCAGGTTATCGTAAACGGACATCGGTATATTAGGCCGGTCGAGCGCGGATTCCAGGTCAGAGCCGAATTTCCGCGCGCCGGAGTAAAAGCGGGAAGCCTTGAGCATTCCGTTAAACGTAGCCCCCAGCGTGTTGTTGTTCCCGCCATAAGCCGCGTACAGAGAATCGAAAGCCGCCTTGCGGACCGAGCGGTCCCGCGACGAGACGTATTTCATATAGCGCTCGTCTGACATCTCGGCCTCCCTGCCCTCCTCGTCCTTTATGCCCGCAAACTTCATGTCCGCGTTCGTTAGCATGGAAAAGGCGTCCTCCGCCGCATTGGCCATATCGCCGCTCTTTGCTAGAAGCTCCTCCTCCGCCCGCGACAGGACGTGAGCCTTCTGGCGGATGATCTCCTTCAGCATGAAACGGTAGTCCGCGAAATCCCCTCTTGTCCTTTCATCTTGGGTGAAGCCGTTCAGCTCATCCTCCGGAATGGATATAATTTCAGGCGTTATGAAGCTCGTCACTGAGGATAGGTCGACCGTGAGAGTCGTCGCTCTGCTGGCAAGCGCCTGGTATTTTGAATCTCTCGTGTCCTCGTGGCTTTTCATCACGGCGTAGGAGTACAGGCGTCCGGCAGTTATGGATATCTCGTCGCGCAGCCTTAGGCAGGCCAAGAGGTCGCCGGCCGAACGCCCCAGCGTGCCGCGTTTTTCCTCTATCTCAGGCAGCCGTGCGCGAAGCGCCTTGAAATCCTTCTCCCAATCGTCTATGGACGCGTATATGTCCGATAGCCTCCACTTGAACTCATCCCGCACGTCCGCGCGTTCCGGCGCGGCGACGGCGTTAGCGCCGTCCGGTAAATTGCTTGGCATCTCAATCACTCCCCCGCAAAGTTCATCAGTAATCTTATATCAGGCTATCCATGGACAATTCAGGGATCGGGCCGACGAAGCGCCTTGTCTCGTCAAACTCGAAACAGGAGAGCAGGTGTGAAATCTGGAGCTGCGTAACGTCGTCGGTTTCGTATGGGATGGAGCACCTTCTATAGCCGAATTTTTCCGCGTAGTATGGGACATTGCCGCTCGACGGCATGTCAGACGAGAAAAGGGCGAGCGCGAGAGAGTCAAGGAAGCCATCGGGATCGAAAAGCGGGTTTTCGCTGACCACGACCAGCACTTTGCACTCGTCGACCAATATAGAGCTTCTCCAGATGCCGCAGACCGTGATCCCGGCGCCGAAGTACGCGCCGTCCCGGACGAGATCGAACAACAAATGCTCCATGCCGCGCGAGTAAGAGAAAACCATCGCGAAGCTGCTGCTGTCGCTATTGCCCCTGCGCGGGCGTATAAGGTTCTCCGGCACGAGCGTGCCAACGGGACAGCCGCCGCCCACCTCCATGTATAGAAATTCGCTCTCCAAACGCAACGCCATTTCGGCTATCTTTCCCAGTGCGTCGCTGAAGAGCGAGTTTGTGGTGACTGGCTTGAAATCGCATCCATACGGAACCCATGTCTCAATATCGAAATCCATGTTGCGATCCCAGTATGGCAGGCTGGCCGTTCCGCTGAAGAGTCTCTGGCCTATGGCGTTACCCCTCACGAAGCCTTCTTTTTGTCCACTTTGCTTAAAAGCTCCACAACCGTCTCTAGCAGCCTGTGCATTTCAGGTTTCGTGATCTGCGCGTCTGCCCCGATGCTCTGAGCCTTGCGCTTTATGTCTTCCGCCATGACGGACGAGAAGACGATGACCGGAATATGTGAAAGCTTTGGATCTTCTTTGACCTTTCTCGTTAAGGTGAGCCCGTCCATTTTAGGCATCTCGATATCGGTGAGCAGTATGTCAAAGTCGTCCCCGTCCTCGACTAGCCTGTCCCATGCGGCTTTGCCGTGCCCGACCGTCTCGAAATTATGGAAACCGCCCTGCCCCAATGCGCCCTGTATGAGCTTACGGATAAGCGGGGAGTCTTCAGCCACAAGTATCTTGTATTGATCCGGGTTGCCAAGCGAGCTTGATATGTCCTCCGATATTCCGTGTTCCAGATTAAACTGATCCGCAAGAGCGGGGTTCACGACCTGAACGATGCGCTCGTAATCCAGCAGGAGGATGTTGCGGCCCTCGCGCTTTATGACATAAAGGGAATTTTCGCCGAGGAACGTTCCGGTGAGCGTGGAGTCCAGCTCTTCCGAGGCAATGCGGTAGATCCTGTCGACAGCGTCCACCATGAAGCCGAGCTTCATTTTGTTGAACTCCGCGACAATTAGCTTGCTGTTCTCTAATTCCACTCCGGGAGTAATGTCAAGGTAAACCCTTAGATCAATGAGAGGGATGACCTCGCCCCGTATCGTCGTTATGCCTCTCATTGCCCTGTGTGTCTGCGGGACATCCCTTGAACCAGGCCATCGGAGGATTTCCCTCGTTTTGTCGACGTTGATGGCGAAATATTGATTCCCCAGGAGAAAAACGACAACCTGCCACTCGTTAGTGCCTACCTCCGTAAGAATTTTTTCGTTCTGCACAGCTATCACTCCCCAGTCTTTGTGCTGAGTCTCTAAGCTATTATCCATTATTATTCTATATTATGCGTTCATTAAATGTAAAGCGGGAAGCGGGTATTTCAGCTTCCGCGCTCAATTCAGATGCAGCCTCCATCACGGTTTGACCCTTTATTCCCGCTCGGAATCCCGCAGTTTTTCAATCGCGGTCCTCAGCGCGTCGAGCAACAGTGCGCGGCGTTGCTTTTCAGGCTCGCCTGGCGCTATATCGCCCGGAATTATCGGTTCCCCGAACGTTATGGTGACCTTGCGGGGCCTTGGGAACGTCAGGTGAAGAGGGAGCGCGTCCCATGTGCCTCCCACCCACACAGGCACGACCGGAGAGCCGGTCTTTATCGCTATGAGCGCGGCCCCCCCCTCGAAAGGAAGCATATTGCCGTCCGGGCTTCTCACGCCTTCCGGGAATATCAGCACGTTATACCCGTCTTCGATGAAGCCCATGACCTGCCGCAATAGCCCCGCCGCGCTGTTTTTGTTCTCCTGGCTGACCGGCATGGCGCCTAAAGCGCGTATGAGCGCGGAAAAAAGCGGGACTTTAAAGAGCCCGTCCCATGCCACGAAGCGGAGCTTTCCCGGAAAAGCCATCCCTATAGCCGGAGGGTCGAGGTAGCTCGCGTGATTTGCGGCCAGGACGACCGGGCCGCCATAAGCGGCAGTGAATTTTGCAAGTGAGGAAAGCCCTCTGACCCGCGCGCGGTGATATATAAAAAAATACAGCTTGAAGAACATCCTGGCTAACCAATAAAACATAGCTGCGCCTCCTTGGGATATTCTACAATAAATACCGCTGAATATTGGTTCCCAGAACTCACAGCGATTTGATGATTTTAGCCGTATGCTTGAGCCGCCGATTATGGTATTCTTTCATTTGTTTCAGCTTTGCAGAACGTTACATCAAATCAGGGGAGGTAGCCAGATAATGAAACAACTAAGATCGCTTACCGAGCTTTTGAGCTATGCCCGCGATGTAGGCCCGCTTACGGTGAGCGTCGCGTGCGCCGAGGACGCGGAGGTGCTGGAGGCTGTCGATCAGGCGAGAAAAGAGGGAGTTGCGAAGGGGCTTCTCGTTGGCGACGCGGATAAAATAGCGAAGACCGCTTCGTCTGTCGGTGTCGATCTGAGGCACTTAGAAGTGGTGGATCAAAAGGGCGGCGAATCCGAGGCGAGCATGAAGGCCGTCGAGCTGGTATCGTCCGGCAAAGCCGACATTCTCATGAAGGGGATGGTAAAGACCGCGAATTTCCTTCGCGCCGTGCTTAACAAGGAGAAGGGGCTCCGTTCCGGTTCCCTGCTCTCTCACGTCTACTTGCATCACGTTGCCCACTATGACCGGATTTTCTTCATCTCTGACCCAGCATTCAACATGTATCCGGACATACAGGCGAAGATCGGCATCATTGAAAACGTCGTGAAGCTCGCCCACTCGTTTGGCGTCGAGCTGCCGAAGGTGGCTGTTTTAGGGGCGGTCGAGGTCGTAAATCCGGACATGCCTCCAACGGTAGATGCGGCGATGCTTACGCAGATGAACCGCCGCGGGCAGATATCAAACTGTCTTGTAGACGGGCCTCTCGCGCTCGATAACGCGCTGTCCGAGGAATCGGCGCGCCACAAGGGGATCGTCTCCGACGTTGCCGGGCACGCGGATATTTTCCTTGTCCCGAATATAGAGGCAGGGAACGTGCTGGCGAAGTCGATCATTTACCTATCAGCCGGAAGCCAGACGGCAGGGCTTGTGCTTGGCGCCCGCGCGCCGATAGTGCTGACAAGCAGGGCAGATTCGGCGGAGACTAAGCTGCTCTCCATAGCCTCCGCGGTTGCCATGGCCGTCTTCCAGAAAAAAAATTAGGGAAAGGCTGATTTATCGTTAGGGGCCTAAAGGGTGAAGATTTAAACCCCCGCGATGCCTGGGCTCTTAAACGTTGAGAGGTGTATGAGCGGTCCGATTCGCGTAACGAGCTGCTAACTCAGCGCCTTGAGTTGCCTTCTGAGGCAACTCGATAGTCATAAAAACTATGCCAGATTGCTGATTTGCTTTGCGAATCCGCAATCTGGGATTTTTATTTATTAAGCACATACGCAACATTAGCCTCACTACACCCGTTAGGGTGTATCTTGCGACGATACTCTGCTGTTAAAATCAATCAAGGGTCGCTGCGTATTTTATGAGGATTGAAAATCAGAGTGCTAAAACTAAAAGAGCAGAAGGAAGTTGCCGTGAAGGTACTATCATTTGTAACCAAACTATCCAGCACAGAGTTCGCGATATACAATGGCGAGGAGGAGACGAATTACGAGCTGCTAACCCATTCGCCAGAGGAACTTAACGTGCGCCTGACGCCTTACGAGCAGGGGGAGTACAGGTTCAACGTCATGATGGATATCATCGAGAAGCGCGAAATTCCGATAGCCGATATCGACATCGTGATAACGCAGGCCGAAGTAGACGCGCTTCCGGGCGGGATATACCTTGTGAACGACGAACTGTCCGCACTCATGTGTGAGAGCCGCATAGATGAGAACGCGCAGCGCTCCGCGCTATTCGTGGCGGGACGTCTGGCTGACTACGTCAATTCGATGGATATGTGCGAGTGCCTCCCGCTCGTGCTGGCGCCGTCGGTAAACGACGAAATTATCTCAGACGCGGCGCTGTCAGGGATGAAGGGCTTTGCGAGGTTTCCTGTCTTTCACGCGCTCTCTCACAGGGCCGCGGCGGCCGTGGCAGCGGATGACATGAAGAAAACGCCGAACAGCGTCAACCTAGTCGTGGCTCATCTGGGGACGGAGATAAGCGTGGGCGCGTATGACAGGGGGAGGATAATTGACTGCAACAGCCCGCTCGACGGAGAAGGCCCTTTTTCGCCGACCACTGCCGGCGCGCTTCCCACGGAGGCGTTGCTCAATCTCTGCTACGCCGGGAAATACGACATGGACGAGATGATGAACCGCATTCAGTTCTCCGGAGGGCTCGCGGCATACCTTGGGAACGGGAAGATGCAGAGCGTTAAAGAAGCCCACTCGCGCGGCGACAAAAAAACGATATTCCTGGTAAAGGCAATGGCTTATAAGGTTGCCAGGGAGATAGGCTCGAAAGTGGCCGCGCTCAACGGGAAAGTGGACCGCATCGTGATTACGGGGCCCTGGGCGCTTTTTGAGAGCTTCGTCAAGGAGATAATACAGCGCGTAGAGTGGATTGCCCCTACGTTCGTTTACGTATGGAGGAGCGAGCTGTATCTTTTAATGACGTCAGCGGCCAGGACGTTTGAAGGCACGGTTAAATTAGGCCTGTACAGCGAGGACGAAATTTATCGGAGCGCTGACTAAGTCAGCGGGATCGCAAAACGCAACTCTGCCTTTATAAAGTTTTTTGTTCCATCCTCATTTAATCCTTTCTATATCAAAGTATTTAATAATAAATATCAAGAAATATCTGCTATTTTATCTTATTTATCCTCTTGAGTTTGCCAAAAAAAAGATTATATGCTAGTATGCCTTTCGGTGAGTAAATAATCGCGGGGAATTATAGAATCGTTCCAAAAAGGGGGCATTCGATGCGGATATGTAATTGCCTGCGGATTTTGCGTCCTAAAAGGCGAGTTGCTTTAAAGCTGTTTTTGTTTGCGGCGTCATTTATTATGCTGAACGCGTCTGGCGGCGTTCTTTATGCCAATATTGATTCCCCGCAGGGGGCGCTTGATGTCGCCGGCATACTCCCAGGCAGATACGGTTTCATGGAGACTGTCTCATCGGTCAAGGCCCTGGCCTCTTTAATGAAGCAGTCAATAGAAGTAAATGAAATCCTGTCACAGCAGGCTTCCTTAGCTGTCCCCGAGAGCGGCGCCGAAACGGCGCTCAAAATAGCGTCCGCGGTGCCGCGTTTCAGCGGGCCTTCCGGTCAGAGCATCTCTCAGCTTATGAGTTCAAGAAATCTCCTTTGGCCCGTAAGCGGATACATCTACTCCGCATTTGGCGCGAAGAGGGGAAAGAACCGCAGTCACGGCGCTGTGGACATGGTGATCAAAAAAGGCACGCCGATAGCGGCCGCCGCTGACGGGGTAGTCATTGTGGCGGCGGAAGGCGGCAAGAACTTCAAGGGCTACGGCAAGACAGTGATAATCGACCACGGGAACGGAGTCCACACGCTTTATGCCCATTGCAACTCGCTATTGGTAAAGATGGGGCAGCGCGTCAAGCGCGGCGACTTCATAGCCACGGTTGGCAGGACTGGCAGGGCGACAACCGATCATGTTCACTTCGAGGTGAGAATGGCCGGCAAGAAGGTCGACCCGCTTTTATATCTCCCGTCGAGGCCGGAACTGGTAAAAGCGAAGAACTGGCACTCGAAGAACAGCTGATTTCACGGCAAAGCATGGATTTGCGTCCGGGCCCTGGGCCCGGTTTTTTTGTGATAAAATAAAGCATGTGCAGTCAATGCCTGGCCTAAGCCGGCTAAGCATAAATAAATCACGTTTGGAGGAATGAGTATGCAGATGCCGATGCAGATAAGTCTCGAAGAGGTAATCACGATGCTTCTTTCGAAAGTAGAGTCGCTCGCGATGAATGACGAAAACAACAAGACGCGATTTAACATCGTGGCGCGGGTGCTTTATAAAAAAGGGCTCATCACGGATCAGGACATAGTGGACTCCGTAAAGGAAGAACACTGGATGCTGAAAGAGATTGGAATGATTCAGGAAGAGCCGGCCGAGGACGTTTCGATAGCGGTTGCGGACAACATCCTTCAGTGGATACGCGGCGATGTCGACGTCATCAAAAAGTCCATGGAAGAATACGAGAAAAAAGTGAAGGAGTACGCCCGCGAATATGAGAAGAAGTCTCCCCTTACGGTGGCTTCATCGGATGTCCTGCATCAGCTGGACAGGATGTCGTCGGCCAGCAAGGGCGGTCACAAGCTCATAATCTAGCCAGCCTCAAGCCAGATGGGCCCCAGGGAGAAACTCACCGGACTTTGGCTGCGGCTTGCCAGGCGCAACAGGCGCGTTCTTTTTTTAGACCTCTTCCTCTTAGCCTTTGCCGTTTACGCCGGTTTCGCGCTGCGCCTCACGCTTTTGGTCGGAAAGAATTTTCGCGCCGATCTCCTGGCCGTCGCGGTGCTATTCCCGGCGTGCGTCGCTCTTTTGCTCCACTTCTGCGGCGTCTACCGCGTCTACTGGCCGCAGGCGAGCGTCGAGGAGTACGCCCGGCTCACGCGCGGCTACGCCTACGGCTGTGCCGTGTTTTTGGGCGTGTGCTTTTTCATGAAAAGCATTACCGTGCCGAGGACGTCGCTTGCGATAATGATATTCGCGGGCTTTTTTTTCATCGGCAGCATCCGTGCCTCCTGGCGGCTCGCGGAGCTGTCGGGCTCGCCCGGAAGGGATGCGGGCCGTCCGCCTAAGAAGGCCCTTATCATCGGCGCCGGCGAGGCTGGGGCGTATATCGCGAGGGACATGCAGAGGAGGCTCTATGACCTTCTGCCCGTCGGCTTCATTGACGACGATCCGGAGAAGCTCGGCAAGCAGATAGCCGGCGTCCCCGTGCTCGGGAATGATGATGACCTTGCGGGCATTGCCGCGTCGATGGGGATAGAGGTCGTATTGATAGCCATACCCTCCGCCAGCGGCTCGCGGGTGAGGGAATACCTCTCCTCCATATCGTCGCTGGGCGTTGAGGTCAGGGTGCTTCCGAGCCTGTGGGAACTGGCCGACGGAAGGGTCGAGGTGACGCGCCTCCGCTCCGTCGAGCTGCAGGATCTTCTTCGCCGGGCGCCGATAAGGCTGGACGAGCAGGACATAGGCGCGTACATCGCCGGGAAAAAAATCCTTATCACCGGCGCCGGGGGCTCAATAGGCAAGGAGATATGCCAGCAGGTCCTGCGGCACTCGCCTGCAGAGCTTTTCGTCCTTGGACACGGCGAGCAATCTATCTATTCGCTTATCCAGTCATTCCGCGAATCGGGAGAGACCGTTCCATATAAGCCGATTATTGCCGACATCGCTGACTTTACCACGATGAGGAGATTCTTCGAGTCGTGCGGGCCGGATGTCGTTTTCCACGCGGCGGCGCACAAGCACGTCCCCCTTATGGAGGAGAACCCCAGGGAAGCTCTCAGGGTGAACGCGCTTGGGACGTGGGTGCTGTCGGAGCTTGCCGGGCTTTATGGCGCGGAGCGCTTTGTGATGATATCCTCCGACAAAGCGGTTCATCCGTCCAGCGTGATGGGCGCCACGAAGAGGATCGCGGAGAGGCTTTTATTGGGCGCGTGGGAACGTCACCGGAACACAAGGTATATTACGGTCAGGTTCGGCAATGTGCTTGGCAGCAGGGGGAGCGTCGTCCCTCTCTTCGAACGGCAGATACGCTCGGGAGGCCCCGTCACTGTAACGCACAGGGATATGACCCGCTACTTCATGCTGATACCGGAGGCCGTCAGCCTCGTCCTGCAAGCCGGCGCCATGGGCAGCGGGGGCGAGCTTTACGTGCTTGACATGGGGGATCCGGTCAACATCACGGAGATGGCTGAGACGTTAATCAGGCTGCACGGGCGCGAGCCGTATAAAGACATACAGATCGTCTATACCGGCGCTCGCCCGGGGGAGAAGCTCTTCGAGGAGCTTTTCTACGATCCGGATCACGTCTGGCGCACAAGACATGATAAAATTTTCCTTTCAAGAATAGACGAGAACAAACCCCTCTTCTCTGATGATATACTTAACGCGCTCGGCGAGAATTTGAGCGAGGAGTCGGTACGCCGCTTCATATTCACGCTGGGTGCCTGATGATGGAGAGGAGGCGCGAGTGAACGCACATGATGCCAAAAGGCGGCAATATCCCGAAACGAACCGGCGGCGGCAAGAAAGCGCTGGAAGTAGCGGAGGCAGTAAGCCGCGCTAAGGACTTTTTTCTGGCTAATATCAGCCATGAGATACGCACGCCCATGAATGCCATAAAGAGCATGAGCGATCTTTTGCTGCTCACGGGGCTTGACGACGTTCAGAGAGGCTACGCTCAGAGCATCTCGAACGCCGCGCATTCTCTTTCGGCAATAATCAACGACCTCCTTGATTTTTCCAAGATAGACGCGGGCAAGCTGGAGCTTGCCGAGTCGCCCGTGGATCTGGGCTCGCTCCTGAGCGATATATCAAGCCTTGCAAACCTGAAGGCCTCGGAGAAGGGGCTTGGCTTTGTCACAAACATAAGCCCTCACGCGCCGGCTGTCGTGGTGTGCGACGATATCAGGCTCAAGCAGGTGCTGCTGAATCTTCTCAACAACGCCGTGAGGTTCACGCAGAAGGGTCACGTCAAGTTCGCGATGGAGTGCTGTCAGGCGCGGGCGGACCGGGTGCGCCTTACTTTTACCGTTTCCGACACAGGCATAGGCATAAATGAGGATGAGCTGCCGCTGATATTTCATCCCTTCGCCCAACCGTCCAGGAACCTGAATCCGAATGCGGAGGGCACCGGCCTGGGCCTTCCGATCAGCCGCGGGCTCGTGGAGAAGATGGGCGGGAGCATAGAGGCCCGCAGCGTCTTCGGGGAGGGAAGCTCGTTCTGCTTTTCGATAGAGGCGCGGGCCGCGTCGAGCGAATCCCTGGCAAATGTCATTTCCCCGTTAGCGAAGAGGGTGATCGTACTTGCGTCCGGGCTCCAGGCGACACAGTACGAGGAGATGTTTGGCGCGCTTGGCGTCAACTACGATATCGCGCAGGACGAGGAAACGTTCGTTTTTCTGATAAACGGCAGCTCCTATTCGCATCTTCTTTATAAATACGATTTCGGGCACTCCATAGTGGCGAGGCACATGGATAAGCTTCAGGCGAGCTGCCAGATGATCGTGGTAAAAGACATAAAGCTCGCGTCCCGGCAGTACACCGGCAGCAGCATCCACGTCCTCTTCGAGCCGGTTCTTGTCATGGCGGTGGCCCGCGTCCTCAACAACAAAAAAACGCTCGGGGGGGAGCCTCTTCCCATAAATGACGATGGCGGCATTATAGGGTGCTTCAGGTTTGACGGCGCCAGGGTGCTCATCGTCGACGACAACGACATTAACCTCATGGTCGAAAGCGAGCTGCTTCGGCAGTACGGCATAGAACCGGACACGGCGGACGGCGCTGAAAGCGCTTTCGCCCTCCTTGAGGATCATCAGTACGACATTATATTTATGGATCACATGATGCCTGAGATTAACGGGATAGAGGCGACGAGGATGATCCGCGAAAAGGGCGGCTGGCTTGCGTCGGTGCCCATAATCGCACTCACGGCCAACGCGCTCTCCGGCATGAAGGAGATATACATAGAATGCGGCATGAGCGACTACGTCAGCAAGCCGATCGAGATTCAGGAACTCAACAGGGTTCTCATCACATGGCTGCCGGAAGGTAAAATAAAGGCTGTGGAAGCTGAGCCCGTAAGGCCTGAGCCATCAGGGAACGCGCTGGTCGAGATGCTTTCCGGGAAACTGGATACCGGATCGGCGCTCAAGGGCATAGGCGGTTCCGGGAACGCTTATCTCAATGTCGTCAGGACGTTCAGATCGACGCTGCCGGAGAAGCTGTCCGATATGCGAAGATTGCTGGAAACCGGGGAATACGAACGGTTCAGGATAGACATGCACGCCACGAAAAGCTCGCTTGCCAATATCGGCGCCAAAAGGCTCTCGGGCGAGGCAAGGGATCTGGAGCTGGCGGCAGGCTCGCGCGACTATAATTATATAGACGGGAATTTCGAGCAGTTCTACGCGCATATGAACGAGCTGTTTACATTCATCGAAAAAGCTCTGTCAGGTGAAGCTCATGAGGGAGGCGGCTCGAAACTCATTGGCAGCGCGACGGAGCTGCGTTCCATGCTGGATAAAACGGACGCGCTGCTTGAGGCTTTGGAGCATGACGAAGCGATAGAGATCATGGAAAAGGCGACATCGAAGAGCTACGGCGAGAACCTGAACCGGGATCTTCTCAGGATAAGGGCGGCAATAGAGTCCTACAGCTATGACCGCGCTTCAAACCTTATACGCCTCATACTGACGGATGGCGAGCTTTCGAAAGAGACGATAACATGAATACAAGAACCGCTTATAGCATACTGGTAGTGGATGATGATGCTACGAACCTCCGGATGCTGCACGAAATCCTGACTCCGGCATACAAGGTATATGCCGCCCCGTCCGGCGAGAGGGCCATGAGATTCCTCGAAAGGCAGCATCCTGACTTGATATTGCTGGATGTCGAGATGCCTGGATTGAACGGCTATCAGGTGATAAAGATGCTGAAAGACAACCCGGTCCTGGCGTCCATTCCGGTGCTTTTCCTCACGGCCCAGGAGGGCCGTGACAAGGAGGAGACGGCGCTGCGCCTTGGCGCTGTCGATTACATACTGAAGCCGATCACTGCCGGCGTCGTC
>JAIROA010000063.1 GCA_031257775.1 Synergistaceae bacterium | reverse complement strand
ATTGGGATAGAGAGAGGGTCGAGCGAGCGTGTCTTGCTTATGCCCTTTTTAGGCATATCGCTCTTGATGTTTTCCCAGAGGTCGCGAAATTTTGGCATTTCGTCTCCTGGGATATTCTGAGCGACCGGTACTCTGGGCAGCTTGACGATACCGCACTCTATCGCGTCCATCAGCGAAAAATCGCTCATGGCCCATGGGAAAAGCGTACTCTCCGCATATCCCGAACCACGAAGAAAAAAGGGGGTGGCGGAAAGATCGATGACGTTCGCTATGCCAAGTTTGCTCCTTACTGTTTCCAACCCGGAAATCCAGAGACGGGCGGCCTCGTTGTTCTTTTTTGCCTCAGCTTTCTCGTCTCCCGTCAACTTTTCGCCTTCGTTGCTCTTTTGCCTCTCCCTGTAACAGTGATGCGCTTCGTCGTTAATGACAAAAACGTTCTTTAACCCCATAAGGTCAGGCAATACACGCTGGAGCATCTGTCCTTCGGTCTCGGCAGTGTTCAGTTCGAGGTCAGAATGACGCCCTTTTAGCAAGCCGCGTCCACCCTTTGAAATTTCGATTTTTTCACGTAACTTGAACGCATGATAATTTGTTATGACGATCTTCGCGCAATTAATGTCCTGAAGCATATCCGCGGGAACAAGCTCCCTGTCGGAGTAATAGCTGTCAGGGTCATTTGGATAAAGGACGCGCAACCTATCTTTTATTGTTATCCCCGGAGTGACAATCAGAAAACCTCTGGTGAATCGCCTGCTCTGAGGGTGCCTGATGGCATTTACGGTCTGCCAGGCTATCAGCATGGCCATTACTGTGGTTTTTCCGGAACCGGTCGCTAATTTCAGCGCCAAGCGTACCAATTCAGGGTTTGCGTCGTTGTTCGAGTTTTTGATGTGTTCTATGAAGAATCTGCCTTCCCTGGTATTCGGAGCGACTTCCGTGAGCCATATAACGGTCTCCGCCGCTTCTATCTGACAGAAAAAGGGTCTTATCCTGCTGGAATCATTATGAGATTGATATCTCCAATGCTGCAACAGCCTGGCTGTCTCAGCGGTAACCCCCCAATTGGAAGGATCGGGTATCTGCCGCCACGCGTCGACGCAATCCCTGACCTGATTGATGATGGCTGTAGCGCTGTATTCCTGGTCTTCTGTGGATAGCAAGTCCTCTGTGTCGGAAAACCCAAGAGTCTTCTGTTTTACGCGAGCATTCTTCCTCTTCTTCGGTTTTGGGATAGGCGTATAGAAATCCGCGGGGCGACGTTTATTTATAATACGTTGTGTCGGTTGTTTGGTATCCTTATCGAGTTCCCAATGCCGATTCGGAATTTCATAAGGCGAATTGAGAATGGGGTGATCAAAAAAAGGATTTTCCATACAAGTCCCTCCATCGACATTATTTGTTCCCCATAACCAGTACGCTCTTATCAACACTCCAAAAGCCGCACCATTCAGAACAAAGCGATTATAACGCTTTATGGATACAGCTTCCAGTTTAGGGATTAACAGCAGTATAGCATGACAATTCCCGCTGGAATCCGCAGAAGTATGCCGAGGAAATCACGGCTTACCTCGCGTTCGCTTTTCGTCAGATGTGTGCCGTCGTGCAGATGTTTATGTCCCATAGTAAGCCCTCCTTAGGGTAATGTCGGGTTACTATGGAATATGGCGCTTAATCATGCAAAGTAAAAACTGGATTTTCTTGCAAGAGAAACTTTCGCACAGCAGCCCCCACCCTGGAACTTACTTTTGCACTTCACGTCATGAGATTAGAGCCATTTCGGTTATTCCATTTTTCGGGCAAATCATATATATTTATCAGAAGGCGTTCCATGAGGCTTTTCTCAGGGACGCGGCAATGGTGATAAAAACGGCGGCTGAAATTGTCGGAACGGGGGCATCGTAACCTTGATAATCACTATCGATATACTAAAAAAAATCAACGGTTCGATTGCAGACGGCAAATTTCTCACGATGAAAGAAATAGCGAAGGAGTGCTGCCTTGACGAAAAAATCCTTGAAGTCGTGTCAGGGGATCTGGGGAAAAGCGTTTCATCTGTGAATTTTTTCCTCAAGACTATGGACGCGTATCTGTCGGAAACGCGCAAACGGGTCAAGATGCTCAACGAATGCTACAGCGCTATCCAAAAACTGCAGATCGATCACGGCGTCATAAGCAATTCAGCGCAAGGAGATCCGCCCATAGTCTGGTAGGGCGGGCGCAAAGATTCATGAAGGTTTTTCTGATGAGGCACGGGGATGCCCAGACTGGCGCCGACGACGCAAAAAGGCAGCTTTCGGAAGAAGGCAGGGGCGAAGCCGGCGTTGCCGGGGAATTCCTGCGCAGGGCAGGGGAGGCGCCGGGCGCGATTTTCCACAGCGGGCTGAGGCGAAGCATGGAGACAGCCATGATAGTGTCCGAAAAGCTGGGGAGCGGGACGAAATTGTCATTGAGAAAAGGGCTGCTTCCAGACGACAACGTTCCGGAATTCGCGGACGGGCTGATTGAAACTCTTTTCAGTCCAGTCGGTTTCGACGAATCGGGCGGCGTGATGATAGTAGGGCACCAGCCCTTTGTTTCGAGCCTGGCGGCGTTTCTTTTGACGGGCGAGGAGGGCGGGCTGTCGCTAAAATTCCCGACTGGGACGCTTGCGTGTTTTGAACTATCGGGAAGCCTTTCGGCAATGCCTTTCTGCTCCCTGCGCTTCCACGTGACGGCAAAATTAATGAACCGTCTTCTAGGTGCTTGAGGAGACGCTGATTAAACCGGCAGGGCAAAATTTTTTGCCGTTTTGAATATAGGCAGCTTCTGGGCTTGTAATTCTTTGCTCGTCATGCCTCTGGCATTAAATCAGCCTTTTTAAAATTAGAATCGGCAAATACGTTAATTCTACTCTTTCGCGTCTAATGAAAAAAGCATAGATTTTAATGGCTCTAACGTGTTTATTCCCCGAATCGCGACGCTTTTTCGGGAGACTTTTATTGGGAGGTAGGGTAATGTCATCAAGACCCAAGGTAACGCTGGACGGTAACGAGGCCGCCGCTTACGTGGCACACGCAACTAGCGAGGTAATCTCCATCTACCCCATAACCCCGTCGTCGAACATGGGCGAATGGGCTGATCAGTGGAGCTCGGAGGGACGCCCCAATATATGGGGGACGATCCCGAACGTAATTGAGATGCAAAGCGAAGCCGGCGCGGCCGGTGCCTATCACGGGGCACTTCAGGGCGGCGCGCTTGGAACGACTTTCACCGCGTCCCAGGGCTTGCTCCTCATGATCCCGAACATGTTCAAGATCGCAGGCGAGCTCACGAGCACAGTCATGCACGTCTCGGCGCGTACGCTCGCGACGCACGCGCTCTCGATATTCGGGGATCATTCGGACGTAATGGCCACGCGTTCGACGGGCTGGTCCATGCTCTGCTCCTCCTCGGTCCAGGAGGTCATGGATATGGCGCTCATCGCTCAGATGGCGACGCTCGAAGGCAGGGTGCCCATACTGCACTTCTTCGACGGCTTCCGCACGAGTCATGAGGTCATGAAGGTCGAGCAGATCAGCTATGACGACATGAGGGCGCTCGTTGACAGCGAGCTTGTTCAGGAACACCGGGCTAGAGGGCTCACTCCGGAATATCCTGAGCTTCGCGGGTCGGCGCAGAATCCGGACACGTTCTTCCAGTCACGCGAGGCATGCTCGCCTTATTTCGCGAACATGCCAGGCATAGTGCAGAGCGCCATGAATCGCTTCGCGGAGCGGGTAGGACGGAAATATCATCTTTTCGACTACTACGGCGCGCCTGACGCCACGCGCGTGATCGTGATAATGGGAAGCGGCGTATATGTAGCGCGTGAAGCCGTCGAGCACGCCGCGGCAGCCGGAGAGAAGATAGGCGTTCTGGCCGTGCGGTTTTTCAGGCCGTTCGACGTCTCATCTTTCCTGAACGCGCTGCCCGCTACGGTCCGTTCCATAGCGGTTCTTGACCGCTGCAAGGAGCCAGGGGCGCCTGGCGAGCCGCTTTATATGGACGTCGTTGAGGCGCTTTCCGGATTTGAGAGAGGATCTGCAATCTCCGTGATCGGCGGGCGCTACGGCCTCTCATCTAAGGACTTCACCCCCGCGATGGTGCGCGCTGTCTTCGACGAGATGAACAAGCTGTCGCCAAAGCACGGCTTTACTGTCGGTATCGACGACAACGTATCCTTTAGCAGCCTGGCCTTTGACCCTCATTACGTCACGGAGGATCCGAAATGCGTCCGCTGCCTATTCTACGGGCTCGGTGCGGACGGCACGGTCGGTGCCAATAAAAACTCAATCAAGATAATCGGCGAGGATACGGACAACTACGCGCAGGGATATTTCGAATACGACTCCAAAAAATCAGGAGGCATAACGACCAGCCACCTTCGCTTTGGCCCGAACCCGATCTACGCCTCGTATTTCATCAGCAAGGCAAATTTCATAGCCTGCCACCAGTTCTCGTTCCTGGAGCGCTACGACATGCTCAAGAACGCCCTTGACGGCGCCACGTTCCTCTTAAACAGCCCTTACGGCAAGGATGAGGTATGGGACAAGCTCCCGCTTGCGGTGCAAAAGCAGGTAATCGAAAAGAAAATAAAGCTCTATACCATAGATGCGGTGACCATAGCGAAAGAAACCGGAATGGGCGGGCGCATCAACACGATCATGCAGACGTGCTTCTTCGCGATCAGCGGCGTGTTGCCCAAGGACATCGCAATCGACGCGATCAAGAAGTCCATCAAAAAGACCTACGGGCGCAAAGGCGACGAGGTGGTGCGGAAGAATATCGATGCCGTCGACTCCACGCTGGCCAACCTCTTCGAAGTAAAGGTCCCGGGCGAAGCGACGAGCGCGTTCGACAAGAGGGATGCCGTGGCCAGCGGTTCGCCGGAATTCGTGCGAACAGTCCTCGGCCCGATGATGATCAACGAGGGCGACGCGCTTAAGGTCTCAGACATGCCTGATGATGGAAGCTACCCGACGGCTACCTCCCAATACGAAAAGCGCAATGTGGCCATAGACATCCCCTCGTGGAACCCTGGCACATGCATCCAGTGCGGAAAGTGCGCGCTGGTCTGCCCGCACGCCACGATCCGGGCCAAGGTTTACGACGCGGGGCTGCTGAAGGACGCGCCTGAGACATTCAAGTCGGCGGACGCTAACTGGAAGAACTTCTCCGGCAAGAAGTACACAGTCCAGATAGCGCCGGAGGACTGCATAGGCTGTTCGCTCTGTGTCCAGAACTGCCCGGCGAAGGACAAGAACGAACCAGGCAAAAAAGCGATCAACATGACGAGCCAGATGGAGCTGCGGGAGGCTGAGAGGGCGAACTGGGAATTTTTCCTTGGCATCCCGGAAACAGACCGTACCCTGCTGAATCATGGCGCGGTAAAGGACGTGCAGCTTCTTCGCCCGCTCTTCGAGTTCTCCGGCGCGTGCGGCGGATGCGGGGAGACGCCGTATCTCAAGCTCCTTTCGTCGCTTTTCGGCGACAGGGCGCTCATCGCGAACGCGACCGGATGCAGCTCGATCTACGGCGGCAACCTGCCTACCACGCCGTGGGCGGTAAACAGCGAGGGGCGCGGGCCCGCGTGGTCTAACTCGCTTTTCGAGGATTGCGCGGAGTTCGGCCTCGGTTTCCGCCTTACGCTCGATAAACATAAGGAATACGCCCAAGAGCTCCTGGCGAAGCTCTCCGGCGAAGTCGGCGCGGAGCTGGCCAGGGAGATCATGGAATCGGCGCAGGCAACCGAAAAAGAAATCGCCGAACAGAGGGAAAGAGTGGATATTTTAAAGGAAAAGCTTACCTGGATCGACTCGCCGGAAGCCGAAGAGCTCTTGTCTGTCGCGGACGCGCTCGTTAAAAAGAGCGTATGGGCGATCGGCGGGGACGGCTGGGCTTACGACATCGGCTACGGCGGGCTCGACCATGTGCTGGCGTCCGGCCGGAACATCAATATCCTCGTCCTCGACACCGAGGTCTATTCCAATACCGGAGGCCAGATGTCGAAGTCGACCCCGCGCGGCGCAATCGCCAAGTTCGCGGCCGGCGGCAAGCGGCAGGGCAAGAAAGACCTGGCTCTAATGGCGATGGCTTACGGCTCGGTATACGTCGGCAAAGTGGCGATGGGCGCTAACGACGCGCACACTGTCAAGACGTTCCTTGAGGCTGAGGCTTATGACGGCCCTTCGATCATAATCGCCTACAGCCATTGCATCGCGCACGGCATCGAGATGCACAGGGGGCTTGAGCAGCAAAAGAAAGCGGTCGATTCTGGTCACTGGATTTTGATGCGCTACAATCCGGCACTTACCGCGGAAGGCAAGAACCCGCTTTCAATCGACAGCAAGGCACCGACGCTGCCTCTAGCTGACTACATCTATAACGAAGTCCGCTACAAGGCGCTCCAGAAGTCCGCGCCGGAAGAAGCGGCAGCGCTGCTCGCGGAGGAGGAGAAGGAGCTTAAACTGAAGTGGCGCTATTATCAGCACCTGGCCGCTATGGATTACTCTGAGCAATCCTGATAATTCCGATTCTAAATCAAATGAACCATAATTTGATTTAGAATCGGAATAGCGCTACGCAATGTTGCGCCCAACACGAAGTATTGACTATTGAGTTATCTCAGCAAACCACGCAAGCGCGAGGCTGCCGGCCCGTTAAGCGAACCGAGCCGCTCATGCACCTCGGTCCTGAGCTGATTGCTCGCCGGCCATCCATGCCCGACGCCGATTCGCCGCGCTCGCCCGGCAACCTCGTGCCTCATGCCGATTAAACCAGTCATGTTCTGGTTTTGAATTAGCCTGATGTTTTTATAACCTCCACGTTTCGAAGGAATCGAGATCGGCTTCTTCGAGCATTGCCTCCAGCTTCAGCGCTTCATCCTTGCCGAGCGGCAGCAATGGCTTCCTGGAGGGCCCGCCGTAGAGGCCGGCGCGATCCATCGCGGCTTTGAGGCCCGGTATGCCGAATCTGGCCGTGACAGCATCGCTTGCCAGGAGCAATCGGCGCTGCAATAGCGTAGCCTCTTTCGTGCTGCCGTTTCTGTACGCGTCCAAAAGTTTGCGGCAGGATTCCGGGTACAGGTTCGCGACGGCAAGGGTGCCTCCCGCCGCGCCAAGGGAGAGGGCCGGCAGGAAATAATTTCCGGATCCGCAGAAGACGGAGAAATCCAGGCCGGGTCTGTCCGAAGCTGAAGCAAGGTAGGCGAATTTCGTCATGTTGCCTGACGTGTCCTTTACCCCGATTATGTTCGGGTGCGCGGCTAGATCCAATATTGCCTCGGCGCTCATGTCAACTCCTGTGTTTGCCGGCATATTGTAGAGGACGACAGGTATGGGGGAGGCGTCCGCGACGTCCATGAAGAAGCGCGCCGCGGCGCGTTCGCCCTGCCCTTTGAAATAATGCGGCGGCAGCAGAAGCACGGCATCCGCTCCCGCACGGGATGCCGAGGCGCAGCACGAAACCGTGTCCTTAGTCGTCTGCTGAAACGCGCCTGTGATTACTTTTTTTGAGGATTTCAGTTCGGAAAGGATTTTCTTGGCGGCTGAGGTCAAGAAAGCGCGCTCGCTTTCGCTCGTGAAGGGCAGCTCCCCGTTAGATCCGCAAATCACGAGCCCGTCAAGCGATGAGCCCGCCCATTTCAGCATGTTTTCCCGGAAAGCGGCGAAGTCAATGCATCCGGCGCCGCCAGATTCGAACGGCGTCGGCACTGGAGCGTAAATCCCCTCTAATTTCAAAAAAACCACCCTCTGGCTGAATATATTTTCTGTAGGATATTCTATCACGACAAAAAAATCCCGTGGTGATAATATTTTTACGGCGTCTGGCCGCCAATGGAGGTGACACTGGGATGTCTTGCGAAAATCACGGAAAAATCAGGGTAGGCACATGCTCATGGACGGACAGGACATTGCTTCGGAGCGGATTTTACCCAGCGCCCGCATCGACTCCAGCCTCGCGCCTCGCGCATTACGCGCGGTTTTTTGATACGGTTGAGGTTGACTCGACTTATTATTCCCTTCCCGATCCGGCGAATATTTTCAGGTGGCTCGTAGGGACGCCCAAAAATTTCACTTTCGGCGTGAAATCATTTTCGCTCTTCACGTTCCATCGCGCGAAATTCGCGTCGCTGCCCAAATGGCTGCGCGAAGAACTCTCCTGTCCCCCTCAGGAAGCCGCCGCGGTGAGGAGGCAGGATCTCACTTCGGATCAGAGGAAGCGGCTTTTTGAGGAATTTATAAATCCGGTGAAGATTCTGCACGGACATAAGCGGCTTGCGTATATCCTCTTCCAGTTCCCGCCGTATTGGCGTTTCAGCAGGGAAGGGCTGGTGTATTTCAAGCGCCTGAGGGAAGTGTGCGGGCCATTGCCCCTTGCCGTCGAGGTCAGGAATAATTCGTGGCTCGCGCCCGGGAACCGTGAAAATTTCATATCGGCCCTTTCGGCTGAAAATATCGCCTATACGGCGGTCGACGAGCCTGACATCGGATGGACAGTCGGGCCGCATTGGCCGCTTACGGCGGAGTGGGGGACACTGGCGCGCTTTCACGGGCGCAACGCGCCGGGCTGGAGGAACCCCCGCGCCTCAGTCTACGAGCGGTTTGACTACGAATACAGCAGCGACGAGCTGGAAGAATGGCTCGAGCGGACCAGAAATGTGCCTGGAGCGAAAAGCGTCTATCTGATGTACAATAACTGCGTCGGGGACAAAGCCGTAAAAGCCGCCCTCATGATGAAGGGCCTCTTGGGGCTTTCTGGCGGGGAATTGCCGGTTAACCGGCAGAAAAATATTTTTTAAAGAAACGCTAGGAGTTATAATGATCCCGGACGGGACAAAGTAGGGAGATGTTCTATGCTTTTAAAAAAAGAATTTACCTTTGATGCCGCGCACAACCTCATAAAGTATCACGGCAAGTGCGAGCGCCTTCACGGGCACACGTACAGGATGTCCGTCGTCATAAAGGGCGTCCCGGACGAGGAAGGGATGATCGTCGATTTCCTCGAAATCAAGAGGATAGTGAACGAGGAGATAATTTCGAAGTTCGATCACGCGTACCTGAACGACATATTGGGGCAGCCTTCCGCCGAAAACGTGGCCCGCTTCTCCTTCGAGAAGCTCGATCCGCTCATCTGCGGGAAGAATTACGCCCTTCATCAGGTAGAAGTGTGGGAGTCGCCGTCCTCGTCAGTCATATTCGGGCGGGACGATCTTTAGGGAGCGTTTAGGGAGTTTATTTATAGGAATCATTGATTGCATAAATGGAGGAAATTGACTTGGCTGACAGGATGAAGGCACAGTTTTCAGAGAACGCGCTGAAGGTGCTTGAGCGAAGGTATTTGAGAAAAGACGATGCCGGGGAGATAATCGAGTGTCCGGAGGATATGCTGTGGAGGGTGGCTTCCGCGGTTGCCGTGTCCGAAGAGGTGTCCGGGGGAAATAAAGACGAATGGGCTGTCAGGTTCTATGACATGATGGCGCGTCTCGACTTCCTTCCGAACTCGCCAACGCTGATGAACGCCGGGACGCCGAAAGGCCAGCTCTCTGCCTGTTTCGTGCTTCCTGTAGGAGACAGCATGGAGGAAATATTCGGCGCGCTAGTCTCGACCGCGCTCGTCCACAAGAGCGGCGGCGGGACGGGCTTCAACTTCTCTCATGTAAGGCCGGCTGGAGACAGGGTGAGAAGCACGTCCGGCGTCGCGTCCGGGCCGATTTCCTTTATGGAGCTGTTCGACCACACCACGGAGGTCGTGAAACAGGGCGGGACACGCAGGGGCGCAAACATGGGCATTCTGGAGGCATCGCATCCGGACGTCCTGGATTTCGTGAAGGCAAAGACCGAAAAGGGCAAGCTCACGAACTTCAACATATCGGTGGGCATCCCTGACGCCTTCATGGACGCGGTCCGCGAGAACAAGGACTGGGATCTCGTGAACCCGAGGACGGGAGAAAAGAGCAGCACGGTCAAGGCATCGGAGCTGTGGGATCTGCTCATAGAGAGCGCATGGAAGACAGGAGACCCCGGAGTGCTGTTCCTTGACAGGATAGAGGGCTCAAACGCCGTCCCGTCCTGCGGAAGGCTTGACAGCACGAATCCCTGCGGCGAGCAGCCGCTTCTTCCCTACGAGAGCTGCAACCTGGGCTCCATAAACCTCATACGGATGACAAAGGGCAGGGAGATCGACTGGGATCATCTTGAGGAGACGGTCCGCCTTGCTGTCCGTTTTCTCGACGACGTGATAGACACGAACAACTACCCGCTCGAAAAAATCGAGAACATGACGAAGGGGAACAGAAAAATCGGCCTGGGCGTGATGGGCTGGGCGGAACTCCTCTTCCTGCGCGGCATCCGCTACGGAAGCCAGGAATCCATCGAGCTTGCCGGAAGGGTCATGAGCTTCGTGCAGAAGATAGGGCACGACGAAAGCGAAAAGCTCGCCGAGGCGCGCGGATCGTTCCCAAACTGGAACGGCAGCGTGTGGGCGAAGCGGGGGAGGAAGATGCGGAACGCGACGGTCACGACCATCGCTCCGACAGGGACCATCTCGCTCATCGCGGAGTGCTCGAGCGGGATAGAGCCTGTTTTTGCCCTCGCTTACAGGAGAAAAGCCCTAGACAACGACACGCTCGTGTACATCAACGCCTATCTCGAGGAGGCGATGGGGCACTACGGCGATCCCAGCGGCGCGATATTAGAACAGGTCCTGGCGACCGGGACGCTTTCAGGGACAGAAGCCCCGCGCGCGCTCAAGGAAGTTTTCGTTACGGCTCACGACATTCCTTACGGCGAGCACGTGGACATGCAGGCCGCCTTCCAGAAATTCACGGACAATGCCGTCAGCAAGACGATAAACCTGCCAAACTCGGCCACAGCCGACGACGTGAGGAACGCGTACCTGCTCTCATACGAAAAAGGCTGCAAGGGGATCACGATATACCGCGACAGATGCAAGGAGTCGCAGGTTCTGTATCACGGCGCCGGCAGCGGGGTATCCGAAGAGCAGCTCAAAACAGGCGGGAATGGCGTAAAGCCGCGCAAGCGCCCCGCGAACCTTCAGGGGACGACAGTCAAGATACGCACGAGCTTCGGCAATCTCTACCTCACGCTGAACCAGCTTGGCGGACGCCCGTTCGAGCTTTTCGCGACGCTCGGCAAGTCCGGCAAGGACACCCAGGCGCACACTGAGGCGCTGGGGCGGCTGATTTCGCTTGCGCTGCGCAGCGGCGTGAAAGTCAGGGACGTAATAGAGCAGCTAAAAGGTATCGGCGGCAGCCAGCCAATTTTCGAAAACGACGGGATAATACTGAGCCTTCCGGACGCGATAGCGCAGGGCCTTGAAAGGGCGATGGGGGAGACGGTCGAAATAATAAAGGACGACATGTGCCCGTCATGCGGCGCCCCGACCATTCACGCCGAGGGATGCCTGCGCTGCGTGTCGTGCGACTACTCGAAGTGCTATTAGAGCAAGGCCAAGGTGCGCGAGAAAAAAGACCGGAGGGAAAGAGACGAACAAAGGCAGCCTAGAAAACTCGGGCGCGCTATAATATATTGTTTTTCCGTGACGGCTATCGCGGCGATCTGGATATTCGCGTTCAGGTCGTACTTCGAGCAGTACGACAGCGCGCATCCGGAAATCACGTGGGCGCTTCCGTGGATTCAGTCCGACACGATCATCGCGAGCGGCGTGTATCTTTGGAATGAGACGCCGCTTGCCTCTCCGGTTTCCGGTACCGTCCGCTACCCTAACGGCCTAGGGCCGGTCAGGGTAGCGAAAGGCGCGGTCGTGGCCCGCGTGGGATCCGGCAATTCCTTTAAGGATGTCAGGGCGCCGCATGAAGGGTATTTCGTGGCGGGTACGGACGGCTCGGAGGGCAATTGGAGATACCCCGTGATATGGCCGGGCCTGGATGAACTGCCGACGGCGTCGGCGGTGACCATGCTCAAGGAAGGGCAGAGCGTCAGAAACGGTGCTTCCGTCGGCAAGCTGATTGCGCAGCCGCAGGATCTCAGGTTCATCGGTTACGCCGATCTCGTGGGCAATTTGGAACAAGACCTTGCGTCAGACAGGCTAATGGTTAAAATGGACGCATTGGATACTCCGTCGCGGGCGCAGGTTAGGGTATATGAAAAGGTAGGGCACAGGGTAAAGATGCACCTTACTGTTCCATGGTTTCCGCCCGACGCGGTGCTGTCAAGGAACTGCAAGATGATAATAGAGGCGGGCTCTTTGACGGGCGTTTCCGTCCCGGAAACGGCGGTTGTCGTGAAGGAAGGCAACAGGGGGGCGTTCGTGCTTAAGGGAACGGAGGCCGCGTTTACGAAAATCGAGGGCAAGTCGATAGGCGGGGCGCGCTTTCTCGTGACGAACGGCATAAGGCTGGGCGACGCGGTTATCGTGAACGGACACTCGGCCCGGGAGGGCAGGGTAAAACTTTGGTAAAGGAAACGCGTGTGCGGTATGACGGATAATATTGCTATAGAGACGATGCGCGAAAATATCCTAGAGATTCGCGCTAAGATCGCACAGGCCGCAAAGCGCTCGGGCAGGAAGCCGGAAGACGTGACACTCATAGGCGTGTCGAAATTTCAGCCTCTGGAATCTTTGTATATGGCGCTGGACTGTGGTATAACTATCTTAGGCGAAAACAGGGTGCAGGAGCGCGAGCAAAAGGCCGCGTCCTGGAAACGCGGGAAAACCGAGTGGCATATGATAGGCCACCTCCAGCGCAATAAAGCAAAAAAAGCGTTGGAGCTGTTTGACTGCATCCAGAGCGTCGACAGCTTCGGGCTTGCCTCGGCGCTCGAAAAAAATCTGGCGTCAAAAAGCGATCATGGCTTGAACGCGGCGCCTTATGCCATTATGATAGAGGCAAATACATCGGGAGAAGAGACGAAAAATGGGGCGGCGCCGGGCGAATGCCTGAGTTTGGCGGATAAAATAATCAGCGAATGCAAAAACCTTAAAATCGACGGGCTCATGACTATAGGCCCGCTCTCGGGTTTGAGCGATTCAAGGCGATCGTTTGCGCTCTTGAGGTCTATTGCAGAGGACATCAGCGCAAAGCTCGGGATCACGATGCGCCACTTGTCTATGGGAATGAGCGGGGATTTCGAGCCCGCTATAGAAGAGGGCGCGTCGCTCGTGCGGATCGGGACCGGAATCTTCGGGCCCAGGCATCAAGGGAAATAATTTTTGGCGCAGGCCTCGCATAAACAACGACGACAACGGGGGGTATGGCTGTGAGCGAACTTTTAACTTCTTTGGACGTGGTCAACCAGGGGTTCAAAAAGACCATGAGGGGATACGACCCCGCTGAGGTGGACGAGTTCCTGGATAAAGTGGCGGAGTGCATACAGGCCTACGTGCAGAAGACGAAGGACTGCGAGCGCATCATAGCCGAGCAGGGAGAGAGGCTTCGCGACTACGACAATATAAAAGGCTCTTTGCACGAGGCGCTCCTCATGGCTCAGAGAAGCGCGGAGGAGAAGGTCAGCAACGCTTCCGCCATAGCGGAGGAGAAACTGAGCCAGGCCAACGCCTATGCCTCCGATATAATTGCCGAAGCCAAGGCAAAGGCGGACAAGATCATAAGGGACGCGGAGCAGGAGGTCACGGAGTGCGGTATAGAGCTGCAGTCCCTGCAGTCCCTTCGCGATTCGGGCTTTGCCAGTGTGCGGGCGTTCGTGCGGGACATGAACGAGGTCATCGAGAAGGCGGAAAACAGCGGCAAGCTCAAGATGCCCGACCGGCTTTCGGGCGCCACGGGCAGGGAAATACCCTCCCGGAGCGCGTCGTCTCCGGCCATCTCGTCCATCGAGTTCGACCGGATAGAGCGGATCGAAAGGGCGGAGAAGAGCGAAGAGGCGAAGAAACAGGAACTCTCGAACACCCTCAACATTCTTGGCATAGACCCGAGCCTGCTTAACTCAGACATGAGGCTGGACCGATAAGGGAGACTGATTCCGCGGGAGTCCTCCCGGGCGTCGGACCTAAACGCCTGGCGTCGTTGTCAGCTATTGGGATAACGACTGTCGGTGATTTGCTCTTTCACATGCCTTCCAGATATGAGGACAGGCGATGCCGGACGCCGATTCGAGTGCTTTATGAGAACCTGGCTTCAGATGGCGAAAGCCATGTCGTTTCCGGGCGAGTCGTGAAGTTTCAGGTCCGCCCGACGCGGCGGAGAAATATTCACATTGCCTCTTTTGAGATAGACGACTCGACGGGAATCGCTAAAGCGATCGTCTTCGGGGGCCCCAGATCGTTTAGCGGCATCCGCGAAGGGGCAATGGCAATCCTGTACGGCGCGCCGCGCTTGAATCAAGGCATTCCTGAGTTCGAGAACCCGGACTGGGCTATCCTGAAAGACAGGACAGTTCCGCCTGAATGGTCGCGAATGCTCCCTATATATCCCACGGTAAAGGCTCTGCCACGCAAACTGCTTGCCGGGATTATTTATGATTGCGTCACATCGCCAGGCCTTGCTTTAAAAGACCCGCTGCCACAGGAGATTTTAAAAAAACATTCCTTTCCTTCTCTGCTCGATGCTATCAGGGGAACACACGCGCCTGGATCATCCGAGGAGATTGAGGTTTCCCGCAAACGTCTCGCCTATCAGGAACTATACGAAATTCAAAAAAAAGCCCGCGAAGCGGCGCGCCGGAGAAAGGCGCGAAGGGCCAGGCCTCTCGGGGCGGTTTTGGCCATCTCGGAGTTCGCGAAAAACCTTCCATTCGAATTGACTCACTCCCAACAGTCCGCAATCAGTGAAATATCCGAGGATATGAACAAGTCCGCGCCGATGCACAGGCTGCTGCAGGGCGACGTGGGCACCGGGAAAACGGCCGTCGCCGCTGCCGTCATAGCGCAATGCGTTAAGTCGGGCTGCCAGGCAGCCGTGCTAACGCCGACCACAATCCTTTCGTCTCAGTTTTACGCCTCCTGCGTAAGATACCTGTCCCCGCTTGGGATAAGGTGCGAGGAATTTACGGCCGTCGACGCGAAAGCAAGAAAAGCCTCGTTTCTCTCCTTGCTCGCTTCCGGAGAGATTGACGTAGCGATCGGGACTCATGCCCTTCTTGGCGATGACGTGGAGTTTAATGCCCTCGGGCTCGTGGTCATAGACGAACAGCACCGTTTCGGCGTCCTTCAGAGGGAACGCATAGGGAGCAAGCCATTTTCAAATACCGGCAACGCCGTCGTGGAAGGCACGAAAGACGCTCGTGTCCCGCATACGCTCATGATGAGCGCCACGCCGATTCCCCGCACGCTCATGCTGGCGCTCTATGGGGACGTGGACGTGACTGAGATTAGGGCTAGTGCAAAGCCTCTTTCCGCATGTGGCAAGACGGGCCGTCTGCCTGTCGTGACGAAAATCGTGAGCGACAACCATATCGGCGACGTATGCGCTTTTTTATCTGCCAAGGCAAAAGCGGGCGAGAGGTGCTTCTGGGTCTGCCGCAAGGTAGGGGGCGAAGAAGGCGAAGATGACGGAAAGCATGAAAATGACGAAGCTACTGATGACTCGTCCGTCAGAAGCCGCGCAATGTGGCTCTCGCGCGAAATCCCCTTTGCTCATGTGGGGCAGTTATACGGGAAGATGTCCCAGGAAGAGAAAAACGCCGCCATCGCGGATTTTAGAACAGGCCGGACGCAAATATTGGTCTCGACGACGGTCATAGAAGTCGGAGTCGACGTCCCTGACGCCTCCGCCATCGTCATAGAGGGCGCATCGGGCTATGGGCTCTCCCAGCTTCACCAGATGCGCGGGCGCGTAGGGCGCGGCGGCGGCGGGGGAGTATGCATACTGTTCGACTCCGTCAGGAATATCAAAAAAAACGAAAGGCTGAATATTCTTAAAAACTGCGGCGACGGGTTTCAAATCGCGGAAGAGGATATGAAGCTGCGGGGCGCGGGCGAACTTGACGGCCTCCGTCAGCACGGGGAAACTTTATTAAAAGCCGCCCGATTGCCCCGCGACGCGGGGCTTTTAGAGCTTGCCCGTGCGGATCTTGATGGCGGTTTGCAATAAAAAGCCTAAAGGTAAGACGTTAAACGCTGATGCCTATTTGATTACCACGAAATATGGGCCGGCTACGCCAGCCTTATACCGATTTCCGTCGCCGTCGTACACTATGCCGATTATCTCAAGTTTTTTTAATGCGCCGGCGCCAAGGGCATAGCCAGTAACGCTGTCCGGCAAAAGGCCGTAATAAGTCCTGTCGTTGCTTGAGGTTACGTAGATTTTTCCGCCATAAGCCTCTATTAAAGGCTTGTCGAAGTATGCCTCAAGCGATTTGGCGACAGATTCGTATCCTGCTCCCTGCGTCAGTTTGTCACCAGGCAGGTTCCCGTTATCCAGAAAATATTCCAGGCAAGCCGTTTTTATGAGCCTGAGATCGTTTACAAGCCGGATCGCGCTCGCCCTGTCCGTAGCCTCGCCCATCGTGATCATCATCATGCCGGCCAGTATTCCGATAATGACCGTGACTATCAGTATCTCCACAAGGGTAAAACCGGCAGCGCGCGGCGTTAGCCGTTTTTCTGCGTGATTGTTCACCGCTTATCACCTCTCTTCGCTCGGTATTTTTTGATGGAAAAGGCGGCGCGGCTATTTATCGCCGCTGCCGCCACATTACGTTTTTTGGATTCTGTCTTTCCGGTTGAAAGCTACTTTATGACTATGTAAGCTACACCATTATCATATGGGTCGCCCGTTTCATTCCTTATTGCCTTATTTTTTATCAGTTTTGCCCTTGCGCCCGTAGAAAGCTCATCAGCCGAAAGCCCGAAATATATCCTGCCGTCATCGCTTACCCCATAGAAAACCTTGCCGCCATAATTGTCAGCAAGCGGCTTGTCCATGTATCTCTCAAGCGATTTTACTACGGTGTCATGCAGAGTGCTACCAGCAGAAAGAGATCCATTTATACTCTCCTTTTCAGGCCACTTGTCGTTGTCAGCGTAGTAAAGGAGCGACGCTGACTTTACGAGGCGCAGGTCGTTGATCAGCTTGGTCGCCTCAGCGCCGTCTGTCGCCGAGCCCATCATGAGCATCATCATTCCAGCCAGGATACCGATGATAACGGTGACTATCAGAAGTTCAACTAGCGTGAAACCGCTTTTACGAGCTTTAAAAACCTTATTCATATTAAGTAATTCCTCCTTGTTTTTGTCCTGTTTTGTCTGACTTATTGCTTTCTGTTTCTTCCGCATAATCCGCAAAAAACATATCAACACGTGCCTATAAGATCACCCTCGACGTACCCTCGGAAATTCCCCCTTTCCATGTCTTTGATTTCAAAACGCATTACCTTGCTTTGAGCTGCCTTTTTTACATAAACTGCTGCAGCGACTGCAGCAGCGGTATGAAAATGGATCCCACGACCAAACCGACAACCGCGCCTACCAGGACTATAATTACCGGTTCTATGATGGACGTCAGCGACTTGATTTTTTCGTCCAGCTCCATGTCGTACCAGTCGGCTACCTTGGACAGCACCTCGTCCACGTTGCCTGTTTCCTCGCCTACGGCTACCATGTGCGCCACCATGACTGGGAAGAGCTTCTGTTCCCTCAATGTCGTGCTCAAAAGAATCCCGTTCTGAGCCCGCTCCCTCATCGTGTCCAAAGCCTCGGACACAACCACGTTGCTCGCGACGCCGGACGCCATCTCTATTGAATCCAGTATCGTGACCCCCGCTGTGACTAGCGTCGCCAGCGTGCGGAACGTCCTCGACATTATGGATTTGAACAAAATATCCCCGAATAGAGGCGCCTTGATCTTGCGCCCGTCAAAAAAGTGCCTCCCTACCGGAGTTTTGCCGATAGCTCTTATAATGACGTAAATCAATATAAAGGGAACCGGAATCAAAAACCACCATGCCCGCAGTAAATCCGAAAAACTGAAAATCGCCTGCGTCAGTGCCGGAAGCTCCCTCATGCCAATATTCGCGAACGATTTCCTAAACATCGGCACTATGAACATACACAGAGCCACTATCGCCAGTATTGTCACTGACACTATGACGGACGGGTAAATCATTGCGCCCTTAATTTTCTTCTGCAGCGTGTACTGGCTCTCGACGAAGGCCGCGAGGCGCGTCATGCATATATCCAGGACGCCGCCTTCCTCGCCCGCGCGCGTCAAAGCGACTTCAAGGTTGTTGAATATCTTAGGATACCTTGCCATGGCGGCAGCCAGGGTAACCCCGCCGCTAACCGCGTCCCTCAGGCCCCCTATCGCCGAGGCAAGCGTCTTGTTTTCTGTCTGCGTCGCCAATAGCTCAAGCGTTGCGGCAATCGTTATGCCTGAATTTATCATCGTAGCCATCTGCTTAAAGATAATGCTCTTGTCTCGGAGCGTAACTTTTTGCGGGAATATGTCCCGCAGGTCTTTCTTTAAAAATGAAGATTGCTCATTACTCAGCCCCATCATTGAGCCAACGGAAGCGCCGGCTTCAAGGTGAATTGGGGCCCAGCCTTGTTCCCTTATCCAGGACAGCGCCTCGTTTTCGCTTTCCGCTTCGCGGGTGCCGTTGCTTATCGTGCCAGACTCCGTCCTTGCCCGGTATTTAAAGATCACCGCTTTCACCTCGTGTTCCCTATTATCTCAGTTGCTTTCAAGAACATTATCAACTTCTCGATGTTTAAGATTATAAGGACATTAGCGCGTATTGCAATAGGCCTTACGGCTCATATTTGTTCAACTATAGTCTTGAAGATGTCCGCGAAACGGGTGGAAAAAACCCGCGGCAGCGGCTATACTACCTGTTGTCGCAAAAGAAAGGGGCTGTGTCGTATGTCATCTTGGAATTTGCCGAACATGCTGAGCATGTCGAGGGTATTTCTCACGCCGCTAGTAATGGTTTTCCTGGCCGTGAGGGGGGAGTTCGGGACGCTCTTCGGCGCTAACATCGGGGATATTATGGCAGGGGTGGTCTTTATCGCCGCTTCCCTGACAGACGCGGCGGACGGCTACATCGCCCGTAAGAGGGGGATCGTCACTAACCTCGGGAAGTTCATCGACCCTCTGGCGGATAAAATCCTCGTCGCGGCGGCGCTTATCTCGCTTGTGGAGCTAGGGCGGCTTTCGGCGTGGATGGTCGTCATCATCGTGTCGCGTGAATTTATAGTCTCCGGCATCAGGATGGTAGCGGCGGTCGAAGGTGTCGTGATCCACGCCTCGACAGGAGGGAAAGCCAAAACTGTGAGCCAGATAATCGCGATAGTCATGATGATCTTCAACATGCCTTACGCGCTGCCCGTGATGTGGCTCGCTATGATCCTAACGGTCTGGTCGGGTCTGGATTATATGATCAAAAGCAAGGATTTTTTTATGTGATTGTGAATGAGCAAATTGTCCCTATCGAAAATCGCCTTTCTCGTCATGGCGGTTTCGCGCCTCGCGCGGTTTCCTGAGGCGAATCATATTAGTAATATAATGTTTTGACATCTTAGGGGTTTCCATAAAACGAAATAAGTTTATAATATCGTGATAGTTCCTCAAAGTTTTTGAGGCTGTTTACTCAAGGAGGTCAGTTTATGCAAAAATATGTCTGTTCAGTGTGTGGTTATATCTACGAGCCAGCGGCAGGGGATCCTGATTCGGGGGTCGCTCCGGGCACAAGTTTCGAGGATATTCCGGACGACTGGGTGTGCCCGATCTGCGGAGTGGGAAAAGATATGTTCGAGCCGGAATAGACAGAAATAGACAGAAAAAAGTTCACATCGCGTGCAAAAGGACGAGCGCGAGTTCTACGATATCGTCTCCGCTAAGGCTTTCAGGCGTTTCTATGGTCAGCGTCGCGCCGGGGATGATGACGGATAAGGATGTTCCCAGTAACCGGTCCAGCTCCAGGATGGCTGGGTAATCGCCAGCAAAGAGAGTTTCATAAGTTTTCCCGGCGCCAAGAAAGCCATCGCCCGATTCCAGCCCTGGCGCCGGGACGTTAAGCCAAGCCGGGCCCTTGCCTCCTATCAGAGCAGCTTTGAGAGAAACGCCGTTTCCCGTCCTGTATTCCCTCTCAGACCAGAAGCCCTGTTTGCCGGACACAGCGTCGAGCTGTGTGATTTTAAGCTCCCCGCACGTCCAGCCGTCTGGGCACTTTAGCTCGGTTCTCGGCTCTTCCTGCGCGGACGCTACATTGGCCGGAAATGGCGGCTTATAGGCTGAAAGGACGGAAATCATGATTATGGCAAGAGTCAACGCGATTTTTTTGTATTGTGACATCCGAAACACTCCCTCGCAATATATATGATAATAATGATACTATCACAACAGGGCGCTGAGGGCGAGCCGGAATAAAGGAGAGAAGCGAGTGAGCGAGGGGATTTTTTGCATAAGGGTATACGGATGCCAGATGAACGCCTACGACGGCGACAGGCTGCGCAGCGCCATGACGGAGCTTGGCTGGGAAGAGTCCTCGGACGCTTTCGCGTCGGATGCCGTCATATTCGTGACATGCAGCATCAGGGACAAGGCTGAGCAGAAGGTGATAAGCGAGCTGGGCAGGTTCAGGCCGATGTGGGAGAAAGACAAAAAGCCTAAAGTCGCTCTTTTAGGCTGCATGGCGCAGCGGACAGGCGCCGATATAGCCGGAAAGTTCCCCTGGGTACGCGTGGTCGCCGGTCCGCGCCATCTTGGGCTCGTGCCGCGGTCGATAGCCGAATCGATGAACGGCGGCGTCTTTATGCACCTGGACGGCGACGCGGGCGAGAAAATGGATTTAGAGTGCGCCCCGGTGCCGAAGGTCAACCCTCACAAGGCGTTCATCACGATAGCGCACGGCTGCGACCAGTTCTGCTCATACTGCATCGTGCCCTATGTCAGAGGCCGCTTCGCCTCACGTCCGCCGGAGGGCGTCCTGGCCGAGGCTAACAGGCTCGTAAACCGAGGGATCCTTGAGATTACGCTGCTTGGGCAGAACGTCAACTCGTATGGGAAAGATTTTGACGGCGATGCCGGAAATTATCGCTTTGCCAGCCTTCTGCGCGACGTCGCGGCCATAAAGGGCCTGAGGCGCCTTCGCTTCACGACCTCGCACCCCCTGGACTTCTCTGACGATATTTTAGACGCCATGAAGTCGTGCCCGAACATCTGCCCTGGGATCAATCTGCCAGTGCAGGCGGGCTCGGACAAAGTCCTGCGCGAGATGAACAGGAAGTACACGAGGGATCAGTATATAGATGCCGTGAAAAAAATACGCGAGGCCCTGCCTGAAGTAGGGCTCACGACAGACCTTATCGTGGGCTTTCCGGGCGAGAGCGAGGAGGATTTCGAGGAGTCCGTTTCGCTTATAGAGGAGACGCGCTTCGCGCTCGTCCACTCCGCCGCGTACTCGCCGCGCCTGGGGACGCCGGCGGCTAAAAGGGAAGACCAGATCCCGGATGCCGTGAGGTCCATGAGGCTGGCCCGGATAAACGAGCTTCAGTCGCGGATCTCACACGAGATAAACCATGAGCATGTCGGCCGCGTCATGGAGGTTCTGCTCGACGACGCGGCGCCCAAAGGCAAAGGGCTGCTCCAGGGAAGGACGGTCACGGACAAGGTTGTGCTGGTAAAGGCATCCGCTGAAATGACAGGGCGTTTCCGAAGCGTAAAAATAACAGGGGCAAGCCCCTGGTGTCTGGAAGGGAGACTGCTTTGAGCTGCTTTGACCGTTTGAGGCATTTTGCAAGTTACAAAAAATATCTTCCTTTTATATGTGCCGGCATCGGCGCGCTATGCATAGTGCTGGCGTTCGCGGCGGTGATCGCCCTTCGCGGCCCGTCGGATGATAGAGAGGGCGCGGAGGTGCCCGATGAGTTTGTGTCCGCCGGGTTTTCCGATTACGAAACAAACGGGGCTTACGAGGCAGGCGGAACGCGGGAACTGGCCCCGTGGGCCGTCTATGTCACAGGCGCCGTCATGAGTCCCGGCATATACGAGATCCCGGAGGGCAGCAGGATCGGACAAGCGATAAAAATGGCGGGCGGCTTCACGCCGCAAGCGGACGAGGAGGCTTTAAACTTAGCTGAAGTAGCTGGCGACGGCGTTCACATAAGGGTTCCTCTGAAGGGCGCGGACGATGGCCCCGGCAGGCCCGCTATACCTCAGGCAGGCTCTCCCGTGCGGAGGCCCGCGTCCGGCAAAACGGGCGGCGGCGGACGAAAGCAAGAATCCGCGGTCAATATCAACGAGGCCACAGCGGAGGAGCTTCAGGAATTGCCTGGCATTGGCAAGGTTCTCTCATCTGCGATCGTTGCCTATAGGGAAACATCCGGCTTCTTTACCGAGATCGAGGATCTGACGAAAGTAAACGGCATCGGGCGGAAACGCTTTGAAGCTATCAGGGATCTCGTCACCGTTTCAAGATAGGGAGGCATTTTCAAACCCTCTTTCAAGAGCGCCGGCGTTCCTGCTTCTCTTATGCTGGCTGCTCTTTCTGACGCTGCGCGGGGCCTTCGGCTATCCATTTTGGGCAGCGTCGCTCGTTTCTTTATTCGCCCCGGCGGGGTGGGGGCTTTTAGGCACGAGGATGCCGAGCAGATCTACGGCGGCTATCGTCATGCTGCTGGCGATTATGGCTTACAGCGGGATTTCTCATATTTCACGCCAGTTGGAAATCGCGGGCATGAATGGCGAAGAGCCAAAAAACGCCCGAGAGGCAATTCGATCACGCGGGAAACAGCTTGAAGCACAAAAAAATCTGGCATTTGCGAAAAACGATGAAAGCGGGAAAGACGCTCAGGTGCCGGGGATTTCCGGCGGGAATGACGGGAGGGTTTTCTTGAGCGGGAGGGTGCTCACCGTAAAAAAGATGGGCCGGGGCAGGGTTGCGCTGGTGAATACCGCTTCCGGAAGGTATATTTTAAAAATATGGGGCAGTGCTGAAATTTCAGCAGGGGACAAAGTCAGCTTTTCCGGTTTCCCGGAACGCCTTAAAAGGGCCTCGAAGCGGGGCGGTTTCGACGAGTTCCTTTACTGGAAGGCTAAGGGCGCGTCAGGGGCCATATCTAGCCCTGAGATTGCCAAAACAGGCGTTTCGCGCGGTTTCGCGAGGCAGAGGACGCTTCTTGAAGCGCGCATAATGAAATCCCTGCCGCCCCGTACGGCGGGATATCTGCTTGCAGCGCTCGCTGGCACGAAGGACGAATCCCTGGACGCGCTTCACAGGTCAGTCGGGACGTCTCACCTGCTGGCCGTATCGGGCGCTCACGTGGGCATCGTGTTCGCGATCTTCTGGTTTTTTCTCCGCCATTTCAGGCTGAGGCCATGTTTAATAAGCCTCGTCATCTGGGCTTACGTCATGCTGGCCGGGGCGGCGGCAAGCGCCCTCAGGGCAGCCCTGATGATACAGCTCGCGGTTATCGGCAGGATAGCCGGACGGTCGGGAAACGCCTTCAATACGGTTAGCGCCGCTGGCGCCATCATGCTGATTTTCAACCCCTGGCTCTTCTGGGACGTCGGGTGGCGCCTCTCGATGATCGCGGTTCTGACGCTCTCGTCCCTTTCGGCGCAAAAAACCCCTTCGACAGGAAAAATATTTCTCGCGAGCCCGCTGATCTGGCTTGTGACCTCGCTCGACTCATCGCGGGTTTTTGGGAGCGTCCCTGTCGCAGGTGTCATAGCGAATTTGTTTGCCCTGCCAGCGTTTGCCGTCCTCTTTCCTCTTGCTTTCATATGCTCCGCGCCGTCCCTTGCCGGAGCGCCTTTTGGCGGCGTCTTTGCTTGGGTGCCGGAATTTCTTTTCCGCAGATGGGAACGTCTGTCGGAGAATATTTTGTTCTTATGCCCCTGGGAAATCGGTTTTTCGCTTCCGCTTCTCATCTTAGGCGCCGCCGCGCTCGCCTATCTTTTCGCCTCCGCGTCAGGCTTCGGCGCCCGCAGGTCGCTGTTTGCCGCCGCTATAATTGTGGCAGGGGGTTTGGCATGTGTTCTATAATTATGACAGTACATTAATTAAGGAGGTTTTTTTTTGCTGTTAGTGCTTGATGTAGGCAACACGAACGCGGTCGTCGGGATTTTCGACGGAGACCTGCTCACGGGGCACTGGAGGCTTTCGTCGGTCGAAAGGACCTGCGACGAGGCAGGAATACTGATGCGAAACCTGTTTGCCCTTGCCGGCATGGCCGCGGAGCGCATCGAGGGAGCTATAGTATCGAGCGTCGTGCCGCGTCTGGAAGAGGTCTGGTACGAGGCTATACTCTCTTATCTGGGCATCACTCCCATAGTCGTCTCCCGCCGCATAGATCTCGGGCTCAAGGTGGAGACCGACAATCCTGACGAAGTCGGCGCCGACAGGCTGGTGAACTCGGTCGCTGCCATGGCGAAATACGGCAGGCCTGTCGTAAGCGTCGATCTCGGGACAGCCATCACGTTCGATGTCGTTTCAGCAGACGGGGCCTATATAGGCGGCGCGATAGCCCCAGGGCTCGCGGTCAGCATGGAGACGCTCTTTTCACGCACGGCCAGGCTCCCGCAGATTGCGCTCGTCGCCCCGGAGCGCTTCATAGGCAGGAACACGATGAACGCCATTCAGTCCGGCATCGTGAACGGGTACGCCGGGCTTGTGGACGCGATCGCAAAGGGGATTTGGGACGAGCTTGGCACAAAAACCCCCGTGATCGCGACTGGAGGGCACGCGGAGATACTGGCGGCCAGGTCGTCTTCCATAACGCACATCGAGCCCTGGCTGACGCTCGACGGCCTTTTGATACTGTACAGGCGCCACGCGAAGCATGGGTGAGGCTGGCGGGAGCGAAAAAATTTACCAGATAGGAGGCGTGAGCGTCCGCTCACCGATCTGGCTTGCGCCTCTGGCGGGAGTGACGACCCGGACGTTCCGCTCCTTTCACAGGGACATGGGCGCCGGGCTCGTCCACACCGAGATGGTAAGCGCGATCGGCCTCTCGTACCGGAATAAAAAGACCGGCGATATGATCGGCAATGAGGGCGAGGCCTCGGGCCCCATAGCACTCCAGCTCTTCTCGCCGGACGCGGATAGCTTAGCAAGAGGGGCGGAACTGGCGCTTTGCTTGAGGAGGTTTGACGCGCTCGAGATCAATATGGCCTGCCCGATGCCCAAAGTGACGAAAAAAGGCTCGGGCGCGAGCCTCCTCGCCCGCCCGGACGAATCTCGGCGCATGGTTGAGCGCGCCGTGAAATTCGGCCTTCCAGTATGGGCAAAGATGCGGATAATCCCGGAACAGGCCGGCGGCATCGGCACGGAGGAATTCGCTGACGGATTATTCGGCGCGGGAGCGGAGCTTCTGATGATACATGGCAGAACACCTGCGCAAAGGTACGAGGGCACATCCGACAAAGCCAAAGTATGCGCCGCCGCGAGGAAATTTCCAGGTCGCATAGCCGCAAGCGGCGACTATTACGCCCCGTCTGACGCGATGCGTTACTTAAATGGCGGATGCGTGGCCGTTTTGGCCGCCAGAGGGGCGCTCCGCGACGCGTACCTGATCCCGAAGACTAACGCCGCGCTCGGCATGAACGTGCCGAGGGAACTGACGGATCCCACGCTCTCAGACGAAATATCGGCCCTCATCGCCCTAGGGCGGCTTGGCGCGGCAAACGAAGGGGAGCGTTTCACGATGGTTCTTGCCAGAAGGATGCTTGCGGGCCTCTTCAAGGGTTTTGACGGAGCGGCCAATATCCGGAAAACATGCGCTCTGTGCCGCGACTGGGCAAGCCTGGAAAAATTCCTGACAGGCCTTCTGGAGAGCCTCACCGCCACGCACGCCATTGTGATAGAATAAAGTCCGGTATTCTTAATTTTTCACACTGCCTGGGGGAGTTTTTTTGAGCGACGGGATCGATAACATGGAAAATGACATAGAGCGGGCCGGACTCTCTGAAATGCCCGAGGAGGAGATATTCCGCCAGAGGAAGGACAAGCTCGAAAGGCTTCGCGGCGAGGAAGGATATGACCCATTCGCGAACGACCACTGGGACTGCAACGTCACGCTGAGCGAAGTCCGCGGCAGGTACGATTTCCTTGCCGCTGAGGAGTCGTCCACTGACGAACTCCGCGTTGCCGGGCGGGTGATGGCTATAAGGCGTCACGGGAAAGCGGCGTTTTTGAATCTCGCGGACGAAAACGGTATCGTGCAGCTCTATTTTCAGCAGAATGAGCTTGGCCCCGAACGTTACGCTTTTTTTAAAAAATGGGTTGATACCGGCGATATCATAGGTGTAAAGGGAAACGCGTTCAGGACTCAACGCGGGGAGCTTTCCATAAAGGCACATGAGTTTTCGCTGCTCTCTAAATCGCTGCGGCCCCTGCCTGAAAAGTGGCACGGCCTCAAGGACATGGAGGTGCGTTACCGCAGACGTTACGTCGATCTGATAGCGAACCCGGCCGTGCGCGACGTTTTCCGAAAGAGAGCCGTCATCATCAAGACATTCCGGCAGGTGCTCGAAGACCACGGCACGCTGGAGGTGACGACGCCGATCCTGTCGACCATAGCGGGCGGCGCTAACGCGCGTCCGTTCGTCACGCACCATAACGCGCTCGATATTGACATGTACCTCAGGATAGCCACGGAGCTTCACTTAAAGCGCCTCATAGTCGGCATGTTCGGGCGCGTTTACGAAATCGGCCCGAACTTCCGAAACGAGGGGATGGACCCGAGACATAATCCCGAATTCACGGCGATGGAAGTATACTGGGCTTACGGCAGTTACCGCGACATGATGGACATCACGGAAAAAATCTTCGTCGCTTGCGCGGACGCGCTCGGAGGCAGGAAGATAACCTATCAGGGCACGGAGATTGACCTCACGCCCCCGTTCCGCAGGGCGACGATGGCGGAACTCGTTTTGGAAAAGACAGGTATCGACTTCCTTCGGATCACCGACAGCGAGGCCCGCAAATACGCGGAGGACCGCGGGGTTGACGTCTCGGGCGAAGACACGAAGTATGACATACTCCCGCTATTTTTCGAGCGCTTCGTGGAGGAAACGCTCATACAGCCGACGTTCGTCTTCGGGCACCCGACGGTCATCTCCCCGCTTGCCAAGAGAAACAGGGAGAATCCGGACATTACGGATCGCTTCGAGCTTTTTATAAACGGCTGGGAGTTCGCCAACGCGTTCAGCGAGCTTAACGACCCTCTGGATCAGCGCGGGCGCTTTCTGGATCAGGCAAAGAGGAAGGACGCGGGGGACGAGGAATCCCATCCGTTCGACGAGGATTTCTTAAACGCCCTCGAATACGGGATGCCTCCGACAGGCGGCCTCGGGATAGGCATAGATCGCACCGTGATGCTTTTAACCGACTCACGCAGCATCCGCGACGTCATACTCTTCCCGACCATGAAACCGCTTTAATGCCGGCGTGACGCATAAAACGCGTAAAGGCGCGTAAAAACGATGGAAATTGAAAAAGTCCGCGAGAGGGCGCTGGAGCTTAAAAGGCTCATCGCGGAAAACGATAACCTATATTACGTGCTTGACGCGCCAAAGATCGAGGATCATGAGTACGACTCGCTCTTGCGCGAGCTTGCCTCTATAGAATCCGCTTTCCCGGAGCTTCTTGCGCCGGACTCCCCGAACATGAGGGTGCGCGGAGAGGCGCGGAGCGAATTCACGCGGGTGGCTCACGGCACCCCGATGCAGAGCCTGGACAACGCTCTCGACATTGACGAGCTGAAAAATTTTTTTGACAGGACAGCGAAATCTCTTGGAACACAGGACGCGGAGTGGACATGCGAACCAAAGCTGGACGGCCTTGCCGTGTCGCTTATTTACCGTGACGGCGTTCTGGAGAGAGCGGCGACCAGGGGAGACGGGTCAGTGGGCGAGGATGTCACCCAGAACATCCGAACCATAAGGACGCTTCCTCTGAAGCTGTGTGACGCGCCGCTTGGTGCCCTGGAGGTACGCGGGGAGGTCTGCATGTCGCGGGAGGATTTCGCAACCCTGAACAGGGCGCGGGAGGAGTCCGAAGAACCTCTTTTCGCGAATCCCCGCAACGCGGCGGCGGGCAGCCTAAGACAGCTCGACCATCGCGTGACGGCCTCCAGGAACCTCTCTATCTTCCTGTATCATCTGGAGGACGCCGCGTCTTTTGGCGTGGGGACGCAGTGGGACATGCTGCGGCGGATCGAGGGCATGAGCCTGCCGTCGCAGAAGAGCAGGCGGCTTTGCCGCTCAATGGCGGAGATAGAGGCTTACCTCGCGGAGTGGGGCGAGGCGCGGCACTGGAACTCTATCAACACGGACGGGGTCGTTGTGAAGCTGAACGACCTGGCTCTCCGCGCAAGCCTGGGCAGCACGGCTAAAGCGCCCAAGTGGGCCATCGCCTTTAAATACCCTCCAGAGGAGAAGCGCACGAAGCTGAACGATATCCTTGTCTCAGTGGGCCGGACTGGGGCGCTTACCCCGACAGCGGTTCTCGAGCCCGTAAGCCTCTCGGGCACGACGGTGCAGAGGGCAAGCCTCCACAACCAGGACGAGATAGACAGGAAGGACATCCGCATCGGAGATATGGTCTGGGTGCATAAGGCCGGGGAGATCATCCCGGAGGTGCTTCGCGTCGACATGGAAGCGCGGGACGGCACGGAAAAACCGTTCCGGATCCCAGGCACATGCCCTGCTTGCGGCGCCGCCGCGGTCAGGCTGCCGGGGGAGGCCGCGATCCGCTGCCTCAATAAGACATGCCCGGCCCAGTTGCAGGAGGAGATAGCTCATTTCGTATCCCGTCAGTGCATGGACATAAACGGGATCGGAGAAAAGCTCATCGCTCAGCTGACAGAACGCGGGACCGTGAAGAGCGCCGCCGACTTATACAGCCTTGCCACGGAGGATCTGGAAGCCCTGGACAGGATGGCCGAAAAATCGTCGCGGAAGCTCATAGAAGCGATAGAGGACTCCAAGACGCGCCCGCTTTCATCCGTCATAAACGCCCTCGGGATACGCAACGTCGGGAAAAAAACCGCGCTCGACCTGGCTAGCCGTTTCCGCAGCATGGATAGGCTCATAGCCTCCGGCGAGAACGAGCTGTCGGCGATAGACGGAGTGGGCCCGGTCGTTGCCGCTTCCATCGCGGCTTTTATGGGCGAGGAGCATAACAGAAGGACGATAGAGCGTCTTCGTGAAGCGGGAGTGCGCATGGAAGAGCCCGGCAGCGGCGAAACCCCGCTTAATGCCGTCCCATATTTCGCAGGGAAGAAATTCGTCTTCACGGGGGAACTCCAATCCATGTCCCGCCAGGAGGCAGAAAAACTCGCCGAGTCCCTTGGGGCAAAGACATCCGGCAGCGTCAGCAAAAAGACGGACATCGTGGTGAGGGGCCAGAATGCAGGAGGGAAATACAACAAAGCCCTGGCGCTTGGCGTGGAAATCTGGGACGAGGAGACGTTCCTTGAAAGGGTGAAAGAAGGGGCGCCCGCGCGGCTTCCCGAAGAAGCGCCGGGAGTACCGTAAAATGAGGCGTCTGACGATAAATCAGATCTTTTATAGGCGTTGAGCCTGTTTTTATGTATAATGTTCTTTATGTTTTAGGAGGTAATGACGTTGAAGATGACTGTTGATCGCGATATAACGCTTAAGATGGCTAAAGCGGCGCAGCTTCGTGTTGAGCCGGAGCAGGTCGAAAAGATGATGAACTCCATAAACGACATACTTGATTTCTGCGCCTTGGTGGGCGACCTGGACTGCAGCGGCGTGCCTGACTTTATGTGGAGGATGAGGAAACTTCCCTCCAGAAGGCCGGACGTGCCGAAAGACTGGCCGGATAGGGAAATTTTCGAGTCAAAGGCACCGACGTTCGAAGGGGAATTTTTCAAGACGCCTCGGATAATGGCGGAGGGATAAAAGATGGAGCTTTACGAACTTAGCGCAAAGGAAACGGCCGACGGCATCCGGTCAAAAAAGTTCAGCGCGATAGAGGTCACGGAGGCCTGTCTCGCGCGCGCCGATAAATTTGAGGGAAACGTAAACGCGATTATAACGCTCACGGCGGACGCGGCACTGGCCAGCGCGCGCGAAATTGACGCAAGGATCGCAAGAGGGGAATCGGTAGGCCCGCTTGCCGGCGTTCCGTACTTCGCGAAGGATAATTTCTGCACAAAAGGAACGAGAACGACATGCAGCAGCAAGATCCTTGAAAACTGGCTGCCCACGTATAACGCTTCGGCAATAAATTACATGAACGATGCCGGGGCGGTGATGATGGGCAAGACGAATCTCGATGAATTCGCCATGGGCAGCTCGACGGAGAACTCGATAATAGGGCCTACGAAAAATCCAAGAGATCTCGGCAGGGTGCCGGGCGGCAGCAGCGGCGGGAGCGCCGCGTCAGTCGCGGCCGGGTACGCTCCCATTGCCCTTGGCACGGATACAGGCGGATCCGTCCGGCAGCCAGCCTGTTTCTGCGGCGTGCAGGGCATGAAGCCCTCCTACGGGCAAGTCAGCAGGTATGGCATACTGGCCTACGCGTCGTCGCTGGATCAGGTGAGCCCGCTTGCCCGGACCGTGGAGGATCTTGCGATATCCATGGAGGTGCTGGCAAGGCCGGATCCGCACGACACGACATGCGACGCCTACGACAGGCCGCGCTTTACGGAAGCCATCGAGCTGCCGGATCTCAAGGGCAAGAAGATAGGCGTTTTTGAGGGTTTCGAGTCCAGCCAGATGGACGCCGAGCTATATGGGGCGCTCCAGAAAACCGCCGGGCATTGCCGGGATGCCGGCGCTGTAGTGGAGCCTATGGATCTTCCCATAGCGGTCAAGTATGGCGTCGCAACCTATTACGTGACGGCGCTCGCGGACGCTAGCTCGAAGCTTGCCTGCTACGACGGCATGAGGTACGGATCGCACTTAGACGGCCAAACTCTGAACGAGATGTACGTGAATACGCGCACGGCCTGCTTCGGGGAGGAAGTGCGGCGCCGGATCATCCTTGGCACCTGCCTCCTTACGGAGGGCTTTTACCAGAACTACTACGGCCCGGCTTTGAAAGTGCGCCAGAGAATGGTTGACGAGTTCGACGAGCTTTTTGGGCGCTTCGACGCGTACATTCTCCCGACGTCGCCATCGCTTCCTTATAGAATAGGAATGAAAGAAACGGATCCCAACAGGCTCTATCTCGGGGATATCTTCACCGTTCCGATCAGCTTGGCCGGCCTACCCGGTATCAACCTGAGCATGGGTTTAAACGCCGACGGCCTTCCGCTCTCCGTCCAGCTCGTCGGGCAGAGATACTTCGACGCGGAGCTTTTAGGCATAGCGTCCGTTCTCGAGCGCGTCATGGGCAAACCGCGCGTCGCAACGCCGGGCGTCGTTGAAAAAACGCAAAAAGGCGAGGAGGCGAAGTAAATGGCCCGTCAGATAGTAATAGGCCTTGAGGTACACTTGCAGCTCCTCACGAAGACAAAGCTCTTCTGCTCGTGTTCGGCGGAATATATAGGGCATACCCCTAACTCGAACGTCTGCCCGATCTGCCTTGCGGTCCCTGGCACGCTGCCGCTCTTAAACGACGGCGCCGTAGCCCTGGCCTCACGCCTGGGGCTCGGGCTTCACTGCACTATACAGAATTACTCGACATTCGGCAGGAAAAATTATTTTTACGCCGACTTGGCAAAAGCCTACCAGATAACGCAGTACGAGCTTCCAGTCGCCACGAAGGGCTATCTCGATATCGAGCTGGGCGGCGCGTCAAAGCGCGTCCGTATTCATCACCTGCATCTGGAGGAGGATGCTGGGAAACTTGTCCACCCGACGGCGGACGGGCGGCTCACCGGAGCGGCGTACTCCCTTGTCGACTACAACAGGGGCGGCGTTCCGCTGTCCGAGGTCGTCTCAGAACCGGACATGTCGTCGCCTGCCGAGGCAAAGGAGTACGTCATGAGGCTCAGGCAGCTCGCGAGATACCTGGACGTCTCGGATGGAGAGATGGAATCCGGCTCGCTGCGGGTGGATGCCAACATATCCCTCACGAACGCGGACGGCACCCTTGGCACGAGGGTCGAGATAAAGAACATGAACTCGCTCAAGGCTCTGGAACGGGCGCTCGAATACGAGATATCCCGACAGAACAAGGTTCTTGACTCAGGCGGCAGGATCGTGCAGGAAACCCGCCTTTGGGACGACGCGGAGGGCGTGACGCGCTCAATGAGGAACAAGGAGACGGCATCGGATTACAGATACTACCCTGAAATGGATCTCGCGCCCATCGTCATTTCCGACTCCGAGATCGAAGGCTACAGGCAATCGATGCCGGAACTGCCGCAGGAGAAGCGCCTGCGTTTTGCCCAGTCCTTCGGGCTCTCGGGCGAGGAAATCGCCATACTGACTGAGCAAAAGGCGCTGGCGGATTATTATGAGGCCACGGTTTCCGCCGGCGCGCCAACGGCAAGAGCCGCGAACTGGATCCGCATGGAGGTTCTGCGCGTCCTGAACGAACTCGGCCAGGACATATCCGAATTCAGAGTGAAGCCGGACGCTCTGGCCGGACTGGTGAAGAAGATAGAGCAGGGAGACATTTCCAGCACCATAGGTAAAGATTTGCTCGACCTTATGGCGCGGGAAGATCTGACGCTCGATGAAGCCGTCAAGCGCCTGGGAGCGCCGCAAGGCAGGCTGTCAGGAGACGCTTTGCGCGAGCTAGCCTCAAGAATCGTCTCATCGCAGCCCGACGTGGCGGAGACGATCAAAAACGGGCTGGATAAAAAGGGCGGCAAGATCAAGTTCCTGCAGGGCCTTGTAATGAAAGAAGCCAGAGGCCAGGCAGACCCCAATGAGGTCGCGGGTTGCCTGTCAGAGCTTCTCGGATCCTGAGTTTGAATCTGGAAAATCAAGGCCGCCTTAAAAAAAGAATAATCTCTCTCGACGTAGGCAGCGTCCGGATAGGCGTTGCCGTAAGTGATCCATTAGGCTCGTTCGCGCAGGGCGTGACTGTCCTTCAGGCATCAGGGGGCTGGATGGAAGAGCTGTCCTCGATAGTCATGGAGTACGGCGCCGGGACGCTGCTCGTCGGAATGCCATTCCGCACGGACGGCGCCGAGGGGCAGGAAGCGGAAAACATGAAAAAGGTCGCGGAGGGCCTTTCCGCGCGCTTCCCCGATTGTCGCGTCATCAGCTGGGATGAGCGCTTCACGACCGTCCTGGCGAATCAGGCGCTGATAGAGGCCGACGTGTCGCGAAAAGGGCGCAAGGGCCAGGTGGACAAGGTAGCCGCGACGCTCCTCCTGCAAAGCTATCTCGATTCCCAGATGCCCGGCCGGGGATACGGCGCGGAAAATATCATGACGGCGGGCGAAATCCCGACTGATCGCAGACGGCGGCGCAAGGAAAAAAACGCCTATGATTAGACTTGCCGCATGCGTTCCCTGCGGGGCAGCTGCCGGAGGCTGTTTGCCGTGAAGCTGCCGGAAGGGGTGAAAATGACCCCGATGCTGAGGCAGTATTCCGAGTGGAAGGACAAATATCCGGACTGTCTGCTTCTCTTCCGCATGGGCGATTTTTTCGAGCTGTTCTTCGACGACGCGGTGACGGCTTCAGAAGTTCTGGACATAACGCTCACCGCGCGGGATCAGGAAAAAGCCATACCGATGGCCGGAGTGCCGCACCACGCCCTTGACGCATACATGGGCAGGCTCATCGCGGCAGGGTACAGGGTCGCGGTCTGCGATCAAATGACGGCGCCGGACGGCAAGACGCTGGTCGAGCGCAGCGTCGTCCGGCTCGTCACGCCCGGAACGTACGTGCCGCAGGACTCCGAGGGCGACGGCAAGCTGGCGGCGGTGTTTTTCAGCGGCGAAATGGCGTCTATAGCGCTTCTCACCTCGGGAACCGGGCTCTTGGAGGCAGGGACTTTCCCTAGGGATGAAGCGCTTTCGCTCGTATCCTCCTTTGCGCCCGGCGAGCTTCTTCTGGCAAAGGGGCAGGAGGGCGAGTTCGATCTGTCCGCGTCAGAGGGCTTGGCAATGTCCGGCGCGCGTCCGATGATAGTTGCCCGCGAGCGCGGGGAATTCTCAGTGCCTTTCGCATCCGGCTGGCTCTCGCAAAGATGGGGGATAGCGAGCCTCATGGCGATGGGGATGGACGACGGAGACCAGGCTGTTGGCGCGGCCGCCGCCGCGCTCAGGTATCTTGAGGAGACGCAGTTCGGCGGCGCTGGACACGTCCACTCCGTCAGGCCGCTTCTGCCGGACGGGATGCTGATCCTGGATCACTCGACGCAGTCGCACCTTGAACTCGTCGAAGGAGATGGCGCGTCGCTCTTTTCCGTCCTCAACAGAAATAAAACCCAGATGGGCCGCAGGCTGCTGAGGGACTGGATAACGCACCCTCTCGCCAATGTAGAGGAAATATCATTCCGGCAGGACTGCGTGGAATATCTGGCCGGCGACCGGGCTCTGCTCAGAAAGATGAAAGAGGCGCTTTCCAGATGCAGGGATATGGAGCGTGCGTTGAGCCGCCTCTCCATGAAGGTCGGCAACCCGAGAGATCTCGGGGCCGTCCGCGACACGCTCTCTGCCCTGCCGGCGCTTTGCGGGCTCATAGAAAGCGGCCCGCTAACGCCCCTAATAGATAAAATTCCGGATATGTCCGGCCTGGAGCTGCTTCTTAGCAGTTCGCTCGCGGATGACCTTCCGAGGGCGGTTTCCGCCGGGGGAGTCATCCGCGGCGGCTACGACCGGGAGCTTGACGATGCCCGCGATTCCATTGCCCACGCGGAGGAAAACCTGAGGGCCTTTGAAACCGCGGAGCGCGAACGGACGGGCCTTAAGGTGCGCGTCGGCATAAACAAGGTATTCGGCTACTACATCGAGGTCGGACGGAACAACGCCGACAAGATCCCTGACGACTATATAAGGAGGCAGACGGTCGTAAGCGGCGAGCGCTTCGTTAACGAGCGGCTCAAGGACATCGAGCGCAGGGCTTTCCGCGCGGAACGCGAGGTAGGAGAGCGAGAGGAAGGGCTTTACCGCGACGTGCTTTCAAGGACACTTGAGCGAAGCGGGGACTGCCAGGCCGCTTCTCGGGCTATCGCCACCCTGGACGCGCTGCGCTCACTTTCCGAAGCGGCGCGCGATAACGGCTACGTCCGTCCCGCGGTTGACGGCAGCAGGGTTTTCGACGTGAAGGGCGCGCGTCACCCCGTGATCGAAAAATCTCTCGGAAACCTGCCGTTTACGCCAAACGACATAACGCTCGACCCCGACGCTCCGGCAGAGCCGCCCGATGCGGGCCATGACGCAGGGCAGGCAAAAGAGAGAACCGGGTCCATAGCGATAATAACCGGGCCAAATATGGCCGGCAAGTCCACATATCTGCGCACCGCCGCCGTAATAGCCGTCATGGCGCACATCGGCTCCTTCGTCCCGGCGCGAAGCGCTCATATAGGACTCATAGACAGGATTTTCACGAGGATCGGCGCGCGCGACGAGCTTGTAAAGGGCCGAAGCACGTTCATGGTGGAGATGGTGGAGACAGCCGGCATATTGAGGCACGTCACGAACCGCAGCCTTGTCATACTCGACGAAATAGGGCGGGGGACGTCGACATTCGACGGGATGAGCATAGCCTGGGCCGTGGTGGAGTTTCTCGCGCTCAACGTCGAGGGAAACACGAAGGCGCTATTCGCCACGCACTATCATGAACTAACGAGCCTGGAGCTTCCCCGCCTCGTGAACCTCAGCATGGCGGTGGAGGAGTATTCCGGAAGCGTCAGGTTCCTTCATAAAGTTGTTCCCCGCCCGGCTGACAGGTCTTATGGGATCGAAGTGGCGCGCCTGGCGGGAGTGCCTGGCATCGTGATCGACAGATCCCGCGAGCTTTTGTCCGAATTCGAGAGCAGCCAGTCGAAGTCGAAGGAAGACATTCGCAAAATATCGAAGAAAAACCTTCAGAAGGAAATATTTTTCGACGCGGAGCGCGAGGGCGTGATAGAGCAGCTTGCATCGACAGAGCCGAACGCCATGACGCCGATGGATGCGCTTGACCTCGTTTTCAGGCTCAGGAAAAAGAGCAGAAAGATCCTTGGGCTGAAATAATTCCGATTCTAAATCAAATAAACCATAAGCGGTGATCGGGTGAGAAATTCGATTTTAAAACTTGAGCAGAGCGTGGCCAGCAGGATCGCGGCTGGCGAGGTCATCGAGCGTCCTGTCTCAGCGGCAAAAGAGCTGATCGAGAACTCCATCGACTCAGGCGCTTCCGACATACGCGTCGCTCTCGAACAGGGCGGCAAAGTCTCGCTTGTAATCGAGGACAACGGCGCCGGCATACCTTTCGATCAGCTGCCCTTGGCGCTTGAGCGCTACGCCACGAGCAAGATAAGGACGCTGGATGACCTTGAGCGCGTCAGCACGCTCGGCTACCGCGGGGAGGCGCTTTCCAGCATAGCGGCGGTAAGCAGGCTCGAGATCCGCAGTATGGCAGAGGGCGCCGAAACCGGCGGCATGATCCGCTGCGAGGGCGGCGCTATCGTGGCCCGCGCCCAGATGTCGGCTTCTTCCGGCACGAGGGTGCAGGCCGACGACCTCTTCTACAATCTTCCGGCCAGAAGGAAATTCATGAAGAGCGCCACGGCGGAGCTGAAGCGCGTCATTCAGGTGGTTCAGGACTACGCCCTGGTTCACCCGAACATCCGCTTCCGGGTCACAAACGACGGGAAATCCCTTTTGGACATAGGCGACGCCGCCTCGACGGACGAGGTTTTGGAGACGCTCTGGGGAGAGGAGAGCAGATCGAAGAAAACCGCCATCTCAGGCGAATCGGCGTCCGTGGCCATGTGGTGGAACAGCCTGCCGGGGGCCCGCAGGGTCAACGTCACCTCTTTCGTGAACGGCCGGAGGGTGCAGGACGCGACGATCCGCTCTGCCCTCAATTCGACCGGCGGCTCTATATACGGCGAGTGGATCGTGATGATCGTTATCCCTCCAGAGGAGGTCGACGTAAACATACATCCCGCGAAAGCGGAGATCCGGTTCAGAAAACCGGGCGCCATATTCGAACTGACGAGAAAAGCGGCCACCGAGCTGCTTCTTTCGGGAGGCGGTTTTTCCGCGAGGGGGGAAGATAGCAAATCGCCGCCCGGCATCCCGCTCGATCCTTGGGAAAATTACGTCCCGAAGCCAGAGCCGGTCGGACATGGCCCCCAGAGGAACTGGCAGACATGTCCGGCTCGCGTTGATGACGGCATGTCGGACGGACGCGGCATTCTTTTCCCGGAGGACGCGTCCTCGCGGGCAGCCGGGAGAAAATATCTCGGCCAGGCTCAGGGAGGGTATCTCGTATTCGACGACCCGAGGGGGCTCTGCCTCGTGGACGCGCACGCCGCGCACGAGCGCATACTTTACGAGGAGATAGAGGATTCGTACAGGGACAGGGACGTGCCGCGCCAGCAGCTTATTTTAGAGCAGGAAGCGCCCTCGGCGATCGTCTCGGGCATTGCGCTTCATCGGGACGAGCTTGCCGGGATGGGATTCGCGTTCAGGCTCCCGGGCGACGAAGGTCACGAATCGGACGAGGCGGTGATGACGGCCCTGCCGGCAGTGCGGGGCCTTGGCAGGCTCTCGCCAGTCGAGATGCTGCGTTCTGCTTTGCGCGGCATAGAGGAGGAGGACGACCCGTCAAAGCGCGACCGCGAGGTCTGGTGGAGATGGGCCAGGACGGCGTGCAGGGACGCGATAAAGCTCGGGGCGGAAATCGGGCGCGAGGAAGCGGAGGAGCTTTTCGAACGCCTTGAGCGGTGCCGTTCCCCCTACAGCTGCCCGCACGGCAGGCCGACGACGATATTCCTTGCCGGGGAAAAGCTGAAGAGCTGGTTCGAGCGATGAAGACCGTATACGCGATCATAGGGCCGACCGGGGCCGGAAAAACGAGCGCTGGCTTCGAGCTGGCAAAGCGGATAGGCGCGGAGATAGTGTCTGTCGATTCCAGGCAGGTTTACCGGTATCTCGACGTCGGGACGGACAAAATATCCGCCGAGGACAGAAAGACCGTCCCGCATCACTTGATCGACGTCGCCGACCCTGACGAGGTTTTCACTGCGGCGGCCTTCGTGGAGCGGACGCGGGACGCGATAGCGCGGATATCGTCGAGAGGGAAGACGCCGCTATTAGTTGGCGGGACGCCGCTTTATTACCGGGCGCTTGAGGGCAGGCTCCTCACGGAATCGCTGCCGAAGGACGGAAACGTCCGCAAAGCTCTCGAGCGGGAGGCCGATTCGGAAGGCACGCCTGCCCTTCATGGCCGCCTTGCGGGGATCGACCCAAAAGGCGCCGCCCGCATTCACCCTAACGACAGGGTGCGGCTCGTGAGGGCGCTTGAGCTTTATGAGCTGACGGGGCGGGCCGCCACGGAGCTTTACTTGGAAAATTCGAAGATGGGCGCGTCGGTGGAACTATTGTATTTCGGGATATCCCAGCCAAGGCCTCTCTTGTATGAAAAGATAGAGCGAAGGGTAAAGGAGCAGTTCCGGTCCGGCTACGTCGAGGAGGTCGAATGGCTGCTTGGCAACGGCTACCAGCGAAGCCTTCCGGCTCTCCGGGGGTTTGGCTACAGGGAGATCGTAAGCTGCCTGGACGGCAAAATCACGCTCGCTGAGGCCATAGAGGGCGACATCAGGTCGACAAAAGCTTTTGCCCGCCGCCAGGATACATGGTTCAAACATTTTTCGCCTGTTTTATGGTATGATACCTCCAAGTTTCCCATCGGAAGAGAAATCAGCGATATGGAAAAAATAATTTTTGAGGGAAATTTTAAGACGAGAGCGGGGTTGAGCGTATAGTGGATCTGGTCGTGGCCAGTCCTACGGGGCTGTGCTTTGGAGTCAGGAGGGCGATAGAGCGGCTCGAGGGGGCGCTTGCGGAGTACGGAACCGTGCATTCGCTTGGCAGCCCGATTCACAACCCTCAGGAAGTCGCTCGCCTTGCCGGACTAGGGCTCAGGCTCATAGAGCGCGCATCCCTCATGCCTCAGGGGGAAGTCGCTTTCGTCAGGGCTCACGGGGTGACGCGAGCTGAGCTGGAAGAGCTGAAGAAGCGTTCGCGCCTAGTAATCGACGGCACATGCCCTCACGTGAGCGTAGCGCAGGAACGCGCGCAGTCCCTTTTCAGGGAGGGCTATAAGGTCGTGATCGTCGGAGACTCGAATCACCCGGAGGTCCGGGGCATTCTCGGATACATAGACGGTGAGTCGCTCGTCATATCAGGCGAGTCTGAGATAGATGAGAAAAGCAGACAAAAGCGGCTGGGCATTTTAAGCCAGACTACGCAGAAAGAATCGTCATTTGCATCGGCTGTTTCAAAGCTGGTACTTATTGCGAGCGAGATTAAGGTATATAATACCATATGCGGCGCTACTATCGAGAGGCAAAAATCCATTCAGAGACTGGCGCCGCAGGTTGACGGCATTATAGTGATAGGCGGCAAAAACAGCGCTAACACGCGAAAACTGGTCGAGATCGCCGAGTCTTTAGGCGTTCCGGCCATGTGGATAGAACATTCTGGAGAACTGAGCAGGGGGTGGTTGGAGGGCAAGCGATCAATAGGAGTGGCTGCGGGAGGAAGCACTCCCGACTGGCTGATAAAAGATTTAAGATTCAAATTACAGACGCTGTAGGTCCGAGGAGGCTGTTACTAGATGGTTGATGAAATCCGAAATGAAGAATTTTCAACGCAGGACACGAATGAAGAGACGATGGAAAGCATTATGGAGCAGATGGGCGGCTTTGAAGACATCCATCGCAATAAGGTGGTCGAGGGCGTTGTCGTGGATGCCCGAGACGATGGTTGGCTTGTCGACGTGGGCTATAAGTGCGAAGGTTTTCTTCCGCAGAAGGAGTGGACGCACCGCGTCTTGGTCGAGTCCGTCAAAGCGCCTGCTGTTGGGGATAAAGTCCGCGTGCAGGTGACCAATATCAGCCAGGGCGAAGAGGCCCAGCTGACACTGAGCCGCTGGCGTTGTGAATTCGATGAAAGATGGAATCTGCTCGAAGAGGAACTCGAAAAGAGCGAAACCGTCGAGGTGAGAGGCCTTCGGAAGGTAAAGGGCGGACTTATAGTCGACTGTTTCGGCATAGAAGGCTTCATACCTATCTCCCATCTCGCCGAGGAGGGCAGGGGGATCAACCCAGGACGCCTGGTCGACCAGACGTTCATGGTGAAGGTTATCGAGCGTGACCGCCGCAAACGCCGCTTCGTGCTGTCGCGCCGTTCCATACTTGAGGAGGAGCTGTCGACAGAGCGCGAGAAATTCTATGAGACCGTCCATGAGGGCGACATCGTCGAAGGCGAGGTAAGCAGCATCACGAACTTCGGCGTCTTCGTGAACCTTGGCGTCATAGAAGGGCTCGTGCATGTGACGGAGCTGTCCTGGCAGCGCAACGCGAAAACGAAGGACATAGTCTCGAAAGGCGATAAAGTTCAGGTAAAGGTGACGGGCATTGACAGGGAGAAGAACAGGATTTCCCTCTCAATCCGTCAGACGCTGCCCGACCCGTGGGAAGCCGTGTCGGAGCGCTGGCAGAAGGACACGGAGACGGAAGGCACCGTCACGAATATGACTGACTTCGGGGCTTTCGTAGAGATCGAGCCTGGGGTCGAGGGCCTGATACACATAGGCGACTTGAGCTGGAGCCGCATCAAGCACCCGAAGGAAGTCCTAAAGCGCGGGCAGAAGGTCAATGTCGTCATCCTGGACGTGGACATGGAGCGCAAGCGCATCAGTCTTGGGTACAAGCAGCTTAACGATCCATGGCAGGATATAGCGGCGCGTTTCGCGAAGGACAGCGACGTGACTGTGAAAGTCATACGCCTTGCGGACTTCGGCGCGTTCGTCGAGCTGGAGCCCGGAGTGGAGGGCTTGATTCACATATCCCAGCTCAGCAGGCAGCGCGTCGAGAAACCAGGTGACGTCCTGCGCATAGGCGAGGAAGTCACAGCGCGCATTCTTGAGGTAGACCCTGCCACCCGCAGGATACGCCTCAGCCTGAAGGTGCTTCAGCCCGACGAGGAGAGAAAGCCCCGCGAGGACGGCGCCCCGAGCTTTGAGCGCAGGCCAAGGCACGACAACGGCGACCGCAGAAGGGATCAGAACAGGCCTGCTCAGGTCCCGACCGAGGAAATGTCCGTGACGCTGGGCGATTTCCTAAAGGCCCGCAAGGAAGAAGAAGAGGCGGTGCCGTCTGAATCAGCGCAATAAGGAATTTTAAAGAAACGCGGGAGCGCGGGATTGTGAAAATCCGGCGCTCCCGCGTTAATGTTGATTTGGCGGTCACAAAATCCTTTTCAATTGTATGTTGGCTCGCTTTCAATAAACCGGCCCTTGCTTTCTTATTCTTTTTTCAAGAAAAAACCTTTTCAGCAGGCCCGAGCATTCGGCCTCCAGCACGCCTCTCGTCACGCGGCACCGGTGCGGCAGCCTGGAATCCCTAAGCACGTCGTATAAGGAGCCCGCCGCTCCTGCCTTTGGGTCGGAAGCCCCGTATACGACTCGTGTCACCCTCGTTTGCATTAACGCCCCCGCGCACATCAGGCAGGGCTCGAGCGTGACGTAGAGCGTGCATCCGTCCAGGCGCCAGTTTTTGAGAAATCCCGCAGCTTCCGATATGGCGTTCATCTCCGCGTGAGCCAGAGGCAGCGACTTTGATGACCTTTCGTTGCGCCCCCGCCCTATAACCGCGCCGCCATGCACCATGACCGCGCCTACCGGCGTCTCGTCTTCCTCATAGGCTCTTTTCGCTTCCTCAAGGGCGCTCATCATGAAAAAAATATCCAAAAACATCCTTCCTCCATTCCCGTAAGGATTTATAATAATAATATAGCAACAAAGTCTCTTTTGGAGGGGTGAGTAATGCTGGACGAAGCGATTTTCGAGTCTCCTATCGGGAAAATACTGATCGCGGCCAGCGGGCAGGGCATCTCGGAAATATCTTTTTTAAGCGATTCCGACGCGGAGCGCGCGGTTTCAGGAAACGGGACGGATATTACTGGGATCTGCCAAAAGCAGCTTGAAGAATATTTTGCGGGGCAGAGGCAAAATTTCGATCTTCCTCTCGACTTAAAAGGAACTCCTTTTCAGCTTTCCGTATGGCGCACGCTTTTGCTTATACCGTTCGGCACAGTCTGGAGCTACGGCAAGGTAGCCGGGCAGATAGGGAATCCCAAGGCGGGACGCGCAGTCGGGGGGGCGAATCACCGCAACCCGATTTCCATAATCGTCCCATGCCACCGGGTCCTGGGGAGCGGGGGAGATCTGACAGGCTACGGAGGCGGGCTCTGGCGCAAGGAGTGGCTCCTAAGGCACGAGCGGAAAAACGCTGGCTTCCAGCAAGAGATTTGAGGAACATGACTATGAGGCATATGAGCGGCCCGATTCGCGTAACGGGCCGGTAGCCTTCGCCTACGGCCCTCCGGCCCGGATTGCCGCGTCATGCCGTTGTGCGTGCCGCCGCTTTACGCAAAACTCGGGGCGATTCACGTTGACCGTTCGTTTGTTTTTTGATACGCTGTGAACGTATTTGCAATAAGCGTTTTCGCGCATTAATTCCGATTCTAAATCAAATGAACCATAATTTGATTTAAAATCGGAATAGCGTAACGCAATGTTGCGCCCAACACAAATCAGGCAATATTTATTCGCTAAGAGTGAGTTCTAATCTAACATAATACAGGGAGGTCTTTCGAATGGCAAAGGCAAAGTTAGCGATCAACGGATTCGGGCGCATCGGGCGGGTATTCCTTCGCTCATATTTCGCGAAGGGGGATCACGGCTTCGATGTGGTCGCGGTAAACGACCTGACCCCTCCGGACGTGCTCGAGTACCTTCTGAAGTATGATTCGGTCTTCCGCAGATTTGACGGGACAGTGGCGCTCTCCGGGGATGTGCTGGAGGTTAACGGTCATAAGATCAAAGCGACGGCTGAGGCTGACCCGTCGAAGCTTCCCTGGAAAGAGCTGGGCGTCGACATAGTTTTGGAGAGCACGGGGCGCTTTACGGATGCCCTGAAGGCGAAGGCTCATATCGACGCGGGGGCAAAGAAGGTAATCATCTCGGCGCCTGCAACGAATAACGACATTACGATAGTAATGGGAGTCAACCACGAGTCCTACGACGCGGCGAAGCACCATATCATCTCGAACGCGTCATGCACGACGAACTGCCTGGCGCCGGTCGTGAAGGCGCTTCATGATCGCTTCGGCATAGTGAAGGGCCTTATGAACACCGTTCACTCCTATACGAACGACCAGGTAACGCTCGACTTCCCGCCGAAAAAGGGGATATCCGCAATCACGCGCGGCAGGGCAGCGGCCCTCTCCATAATCCCTACCAGCACGGGAGCGGCAAAGGCCATAGCGGAGGTAATCCCGGAACTCAAGGGGAAGCTCAACGGGTTTTCGCTTCGCGTTCCAACGCCTGACGTTTCGATAGTCGACCTCACGGCAGAGCTTAAAAAGCCAGCCACGAAGGACGAGATAAACGCGGCTGTCAAAGAGTACGCCGAAGGACCGCTCAAGGGCATTCTCGGATACGAGCCGGATGACCTCGTGTCCATGGATTTCGTGGGCGATTTCCATTCCTCGATCTTTGCGCCTAAACACACCACCGTAATAGACAATATGGTCAAAGTCCTCTCATGGTACGATAATGAGTGGGGCTACAGCACGAGAGCGGCGGATCTTGCCGACTACATAATCCGGAAAGGGCTGTAGCCTTGAAGCTCAGGACATTCAGCAAAAACGACGTCGCCGGCAAAAAAGTCCTGGTAAGGGCGGATTTCAACGTCCCCCTGACCGGCGACGGCAACGTCGCGGACGACACCCGGATAAACGCCCACGTCCCGCTCATCAAGGAACTCTCGGACGCCGGCGCTAAAGTCGCGCTTATTTCCCATCTGGGCAGGCCCAAGGGCGCGCCTGTCGCAAAGTACTCCCTCGAACCCGTCGCGAAGGAACTTGCCTCCGTATTAGGCAGGGATATCGGGTTCGCCTCTGATTGCGTGGGGGAAGCGGCGCAAAATGCCGTGAGCGCCATCCCTGCCGGAGGCACCGTCCTGCTGGAAAACCTTCGTTTCCACCCCGAAGAGGAGAAAAATGACGCCGCGTTCGCCAAAGTGCTTGCCGCTCCGTTTGAGGCGTTCATCATGGATGCCTTCAGCGCCTCTCACAGGGCGCACGCGTCGACTAAGGCAGTCACTGATTTTCTGCCGTCGTTCGCCGGCCCGCTCCTTATCCGCGAGATAGAGATGCTGAGCGCAGCCCGCGACAACCCTAAGAAACCATTCGTCCTGGTGCTTGGCGGGGCAAAGGTGTCAGACAAGATAGGCGTCATTGAGAACATGCTGGACAGCGTTGACGCCATAATAATCGGCGGCGGCATGGCTTTCACGTTCCTCAGGTCGCGGGGTTTCGAGATAGGAAAGTCGCTTTGCGAGGAGGACAGGCTCGAATTTTCAAGGGAAATGTCGCACCGCGCGAAAGACAAGGGCGTCTCGATATTCCTGCCGGAGGACGTGATCGTGGCCAGTGAGATATCGGACAGCGCGGAAACATCCGTCGTCGCGGCCGGAGCGATCCCTGCCGGCAAGCTCGGCCTCGACATAGGGCCTGAGACGATAGAGTCCTTTAAAAAAGCGCTCGACGGCGCAAAGACCGTCCTCTGGAACGGGCCGATGGGCGTATTCGAGACTGCGCCGTTCGCTAAAGGCACGAAGGAGATAGCCGAAAAGCTCGCGGAGATCACGGCGCATGGCGCGCTGACGGTTGTGGGCGGGGGAGACTCCGCGGCGGCGGTGGCTAAATTCGGCTGCGGGAACGACGTTACTCACGTCTCGACAGGCGGAGGGGCGAGCCTCGAATTCTTCGAGGGCAAGGTGCTCCCGGGCGTGGCGCCGTACATTATAGGATAAATAGGATAGGAAAACGGCGTTGTGCCGGCATTGAGCCCCGCCCCGCCTGATCTTTATGGCTGTTTGGGCGGGGCTTTTCATTTGCCGCCAGGGCATAGCGAAAGAGCAAATCGAAGGAGATGAGTGTGCGTGACTAAAAGGACGAAATTAATCGCGGGCAACTGGAAGATGAACAACGGATCGGCAGAGACCCGCGAATTTTTTAGCAAGCTGGAAACGTGGCTTGCCTCGGACGAAATCGGCAAAAAGGCCGCGGAAGCGGTTCGTTCCGGAGATATTGAAATAGCCGTGGCCCCTGTTTTCACGTCGATTCACGCGGCCGTTGCCGCAAGGCAGAGCGAGCTAGTCGGCATATCCGCACAAAACGCCTACTTTGAGCCAAATGGGGCGTTTACCGGGGAAATTGCCCTCCAGATGCTGGAAGAGGCCGGCTGCAAATACGTGATACTGGGACACAGCGAAAGGCGGCACGTGTTCGGCGAATCCGATGATCTCCTGCAAAAAAAGCTCGCCGCCGCGCTAAGTTCAAACCTGCTTCCCATATTCTGCGTCGGCGAGCTTCTGAGCGACCGCGAGTCGGGCCGCACGAACGATGTCATCAAAACACAGCTCTCATGCGCCTGGCAGAACGCCGACAGCGAAGCGGTGGGAGAAAGGGCCGTAATCGCCTACGAGCCCGTCTGGGCAATAGGGACGGGCAAGACCGCAAGCCTGGGCGATGCCCAGAACGCCTGCGCTTTCATCCGCGAGCTTACGGCGGAATGCTTCGGCATTAAAACAGCGGAAAAAATACGGATCCTGTACGGCGGTTCGGTGAAAGCGGAAAACAGCGCCGGAATCCTGGCACAAAAGGACGTAGACGGCCTTCTTATAGGAGGGGCGTCCGTTGAAGCGGAATCCTTCGCCCGAATAATAGCCACGGCGGTCTAGCGTTTTTCGATCAGTTATTTGACATAACTATTATTATAAGACATAAAATAAACAATTAAGAAGGCCGCTCCCCGGATCCATGAGCGGCCTTTCATATGACATCTTTGATTGGAATCAGATATTGCCTCCCTCCTCCTCTGCCTCTTCTGCCGAAAAACACTTGCTCTGCCTGTGAAGATTGCCGAGAATGTTCTGGAGCGATGTTTTCGTGAAAGGAAGATTCGTCGTCTTCGCCAAAACTTCGGCGATCTGTTCATTAGAGGCACCGTTCCGTTTGGCTTCCATGATGGATTCGTGAAGCTGTTTTACCACGAGCGTTTTAGCGCCCGGCCGTTCGACTTTCTTTAACTCAAGCAGGGCTTGCTTCGCAATTTCGAAATCAATATGGCTGAGATCGCTTGCTACCTCGTCAGGTCTTGATTTTGGCATTTCATCTTCCCCTCTCATTCAGCTTAATAAGTAAGCGCGTGTAAATCGCTTTGCAAAAACACTGGTACACACTTTATAATATGCTTAATAATTATACGACTTTATGCTGGTTTTTGCAACATCATTTAGATGATGCAATTTGCGCAATTTTTCGTGCATAGCTTTGAGTATTTACAAAATAAAACATCCTTGTCTTCTGGCAGTATGGCTTGTCTGATTTTTGTTAATGCTTCATCTTCTGTAAAAGCCTTAACGCCAAAATTAAAATTTGATGTCCTGTTGCTGTCAACTGGATGTAATAGCGTTATTGCGTAACAGTTCATCTACTTTCTCCTATAAAGCGATGGTAAATGTTTCTTTGGCAGAAGCGATCGATATGCTTGTAATAGTGCAGCCGGAAATAGCTTTGGCTAGAATGAGCCCAGCCCCGGTCGCATATTTAGCGGCCTGTTCGGGAGATCTCATTATGCATGCTTGATTATTGATTGCCACTTTGTCATTGATATAGGACACCTTAAAGTTATGCATCATCATCGCTCCTCGCCTCGCTGTCATACCATTCATCGCGTCCGACCCAGTGCCATAATATAGCGTCATTCGAACGCCCTTCTTCCAGCAGCATTATGATATTTGTGTTTTTAGGTATTGCTTTAGTGATATGTTTTTTAGCATCATCGATATTCTTTGAAAAAACTGATATATCTGGAATGACTCTCTGATGTGATATATCGAAATAAGAAACTCTAAATATTGTCATGCATTAACTCCCCCTATATATTATGTAATAACTTTTGTAGTTAATATTTTAACTCATTTTAAATTGGTGTCAATATCTATTTTGTTATTATTTTAAAATTGATTGTTATTAAATGATCTCTTGGGAATGAGGTAAAATACCAAAACGCGATATAGTAGTAAAGTCATTTTGAAGAGTTATATTGAAGGCATGATAGGATGTGTATGTTATAACCCGAGTTAAGCTAGCCTACGATGTTAAATCGGCACCTGATTAAAACGAAACGGATCTCTTCCCTCTCCCCTGTTTTGTGTGTTCTTATATAACGTTATATTATTATAAGACATAAAAACAGACAGACACAAAATGCGCCGGGAGGTTAATTAACTCCCGCGCGTCTGTCTTATGCCATCATTTCCCTTGAGATCAACCTGGTGCCGGGCACCGCGTTCATCATGAGGTAAGACTCCGTAAAGCGGCCTCCGGTGCCAAGGCTCTCAATGGAAACTGGCATTGCCACGAACGCTCCCTTTCCGTGCGGCTTTACGAGTATATTCTCATCCGCTATGAAAGTGTGATAGAATAATCAGACCATAGTGACAAGGAGGTCGCATATATATGAACGCTATTCCATCCACTCCAACGCTCAGCAGTTTCAGCAGAATATTCAGTGGCTCAGGCATGACATCAACGGACAATCTTCAGCCAGCCATGTCCAGAAAAGCGCTGATTTCAGAATATCAGGCGAAAGCGGACAGCATTCTGATTTCCAGAACAGGCAGGCAAATGCATCTCCATATTGACCGAAAAGACAATGCCGATAAGCCAGCGGTGCAATGGGAACGAATCACGAACGGATTGGCCGATAAAACTGTAGCCTTGATAGACACGCATATATCAAAGGCCGGAAAGATCGTTGAACGGATGAAAACCTTGGCCGAAGCCGCAAAGGATGAATCTCTAGCAGATATAGACCGCGTCGAATTGCAGATGGAAATGGGCAGCCTTCAGCATGAGCTCGATATTCAAACTGAAATATTGAAATGGAGCATTAGGAGCGATTTTTCCGGGAATCCTGAAAGCGCCGTGAGACAGTTGCGAGGCAGTTTCGAAGATTCGGCCGCGTATGGCATGCTCCAAAGGACCCGCGAGCGAGTCGTAAATGGCGAGGAATGGGACGTGGCCGAAATCGCCACGGATATCGTTAAAATTAATGGCACCGAGCTTGAATACGTCAGAACTGATTGGGAAATTACAGAAGATGAAACTATCCCAACCGTGGGCGATATCCTAAAAGCTAAAGGAAGAAGCGTAATGGACGCTAAATCCGCGGCTTTGAGCGCACTGGAGATGGAAAGGGATCTTGCGAAGCTTGAGGAAAGACGTGATGAGCTTATTTCATTTATAGAGAAAAATGGAGTGAACAGGCAGGAAAACAGCGATGACGACAGTTTTATCAAAAGAGCCGCTTCCCTTGCCCATAAATTAGTCATGTTTTTGGTACCCCTTTACAGAGAAATGGCTCAAACGCTTTATGGCCCTCCCAAAGATGAACAGGGGAATTACGTTAAAGAAGCGATGGGAACGACGGTCATGGATGCTTCAGTGCACGGAGGTCAGGCAGGTTCTTTTCTAGCGTGATCTTTTTTGTCGCTGCAAACGCGAAAACGCGCCGTGAGCTTAATTGCTACCCGGCGCGTTTTATGCCAACTTGAAATCAAAGGCTTAAAGGGTAACGCATAAAAGCCAGTATTTTAGCGATGCCATCTCTACTCTTCGCTCTCGAAGCGTTTTGCCGGGGCATCGCCCCAGAGGCGTTCAAGTTTGTAAAATTCCCGCCCCTCGCGGCTGAAAACATGTACGACTACATGCCCTGCGTCGATGAGGCGCCACTTAGAGCCGGACGCTCCCTCTATCTTGTATGACATCCCCATGGAATCAAGCGCGTCAGTCGCCGCGTCGCTCAGCGTCTGAGCGTTGACCTCGGATCTGGCTGTCGCTATGATGAACGCGTCGGCAAATCCCGATATGCCACTCAGATCTAAAAAAACTATGTCAAGCCCATGTTTTGATTCAAGCGCTCCTATTATCGGCAAAAACTCCTCGTAAGCGCTGGTTTCGGCTGCAATATTTATAAAAATTCCTCCCTCGTCCGTTTCGATGAGTATATCGCGTCAGTCACTGCATTGTTGAGTAACTGTTCTCAAGGCGTTTCATCAGGTTCTCGTAATCCGCGCCGACTATCAATGAAGCTGTCGAAGCGAGCCTGTTGGATCTCGTGAGGGAACCGCTTATCCCGCATAGCTTGGAAAGAAGGTTCGCGGTCTCTTTTGTGGATTCCGGCGCGCCCTCGGGGTAAATGATATTGCTGCTCCTGTAATCGAAGTGCTTAGCGTTGCCGACATCAGCCACCTCGACGCCCATTTTCTGAAGCTGTGAGGCAACGGACTGTCCTATCCCTTTTTTCCCTGTGCCGTTAAGGACGGCGATCGCTTCGGGGATCGACGTCACTATCGACATCACGTCCAGCTGCCGCGGCGCCGTGTTGCTCTGAGTGCCGCCGTAGACATCCGAAGCGGAGTCTGGCGAATAGTCATTGGCATCGTTTATTTCAAAGAGCGGCTGATTCCTGCCGCTTGCCATCTTTGCCCTGGACTCCCCCACCATCCCTGCAAGCTCGTCCGTGCCGGCGTTCAGGAATTTCGTGACGCTTGACGGCTCCGCGACCCAGTAGCTCAGGCTGTCTATTATGGCGGGTGTTCCGGGCAGCATCAGGAAAAACACCCTGTCCGTCTCCTTATCGAGTTTTTTCACGAATGAGCAGAGCTGCATAGTGAGGCTAGGGCGCATGTCCGTCTTGAGCGTGTTCGTTATTTCCTTTGCGAGAGACGCGAAACGGATCATGTTCTCCGGCTCGTACATCCTGTGCAGCAGCGCCTTGAGGAATTGCTGCTGGCGCTGAATGCGCCCGATATCGCCAAGGGCGTCCTTGCGGAAACGGACGTATTTAAGCGCCGTCTCGCCGTCCATGCGCTGCTTGCCGGCAGGGATGTCGATTTTAAGATGCCCGCGCCTGTCCTCGTATTTCATCGGCTTGCCCACAAAAATATCGACGCCGCCCGCTAAGTCCACAAGCTGAGGGAAATTGTCATAATCTATCTTGACGTAATAGTGGATGGTCGTTCCGAGGAATTCCTCGACTGTGGCTTTTAAAAGATCGGTGCCGCCGTAGGCGTAAGCGTGGTTCAGCTTCTGATTGCCATGTCCGGGAATCCTTACCCTCGTGTCCCGGGGCAGCGAGAGGACGCGCATGTTCCGCTCGTCCACGTCGAGCGCCACGAATGCCACTGTGTCCGACCTGCGCGTTCCTTCGACGTTGTCCTCCCCCATAAGAAGTATGTTGATCCTTCCGGTTATGTCGAGTTTTTCAGGAAGCCCGTCATCCTCTTTCTCAGCCGCCATAGCTCGCTCCGTATCCGGCACCCTTTGCTGAGGGGGCGCGGCGGGCGTTTCTATGTTTGAGAAGCGATAGTACGCGCCTCCCGCGAATGAGATGGACGCAAGGATAATGACAAGCAATATTTTTTTCCAGTTCAATCTGATTCACCGTCCATAGTCGAGTATGGTGAGCAAAGCCAATTCACGTCCAATAAAATTTTCCCGAAGCGGGCCCGCCATACAGGCTGACATGCAAGCTTCATCCTCCAGCGGCTTTGGTTTCAGATCCTGCGTAAAGCCCGTTTTTTTCTATATAAGCGCGAACTGCCTCCGGCAAAAGGTACCTGACGCAGCGTTTTTCGCGCACCCGATTCCTTATGTCCGTTGCCGAGATGCCGAGCATCGGCGTTTCGATGACGCGAAGCGAGCCCTTTATCCCTTGAGGCAGATTTTCCAGCCCGCTCTTATCATAACCCGGTCTTTGCACCGTTACAATAGTGCATAGGGAGGAAATTTCAAATGGATCTCTCCAGGTCGCTATCTCAAGGACGGCATCCATCCCGGCAATGAAAAAAAAATCCGAGCCGGGATACCGCGCGCCCATTGCCTTCAGCGTGTCTAAAGTATAGCTCTTTCCTGGCCGTTCCAGCTCCGTCCTCGATATGCCGAACCGGCCGTTTTCCGCGACGGCGAGAAGCGTCATCTCGTAGCGCTCGGCCGCCGCCGCCATACCGTCGTACCTCTTGTGCGGCGGGATTCCGGCTGGAACGAATATCACGCTGTCGAGCCGCAGCCCGGACATGACTTCGTGAGCCGCGAAGAGATGCCCGTAGTGTATCGGGTCGAACGTGCCTCCCATTATCCCGATCCGCGTTTTCCGAGCGGGGGCCTCAGGCATTGCCTATGTCTTCTTCCGGCCAGCAATCGGGGCTGAAATTGAAATCAGCCCCGCCGATCGAGACGGAAGCGCCAGGCTCGGCGCCTGCCGCGATGAGCAGGTCCTCGACGCGGTGCTTGCGAAGCAGTTTCGTAAAACGCGCCACGTTCTCCTCCTGCGAGAGGTCATAGCGCTCAGCGGCGTTCTCGAGCTGCGGATGCAGGATGCGGAAGCTTCCGTCCGGGAGCGGCACGATCTCAGCCTTGCATCTCCGGCGCCGTTTCGCGCCGCCTATCGGCTCGTCCTCTACCGGAAGGGAGGCGAAGAGCCTTGCTGCGCCGTGCGGGCGCGGGTGCGCGCCCGCGAATCCGACGATCTTCTGGGTAAGCGTCTGGATGTTTTGCCCGCTCCGCGCGCTTACCTCGCAGAAATCAAACCCCTCGCGAACGAAGAATTCTCTGAGCTCGCCAATAAAGGCATCATAGTTTCCCATCTCATGGCACAGATCCGTCTTGTTCGCTATCACCATGCACGGACGCCCTGGGAGCTTGTCGTCGTAAAGGCCCATCTCCCCGCGCACGACTCTCCAGTCGCCCTTTACCGCGTCCGCGTCCAGAGACGATATGTCCAGCACGTGCAGAAGAAGGCGCGTCCTCTCTATATGCCTCAAAAACGCCAGGCCAAGCCCCTTGTCGCAGCTCGCGCCCTCTATAAGCCCCGGAATGTCCGCGAGTACCACGGCCTCCACGTCCGTGAAGAGAACCCCTAGGTTAGGCGACAGCGTCGTGAACGGGTAGTCGGCTATCTTTGGGGTAGCGCCCGAAACAGCCGCCAGCAGACTGGATTTGCCCGCGTTCGGAAGCCCTATAAGGCCGATGTCGGCAATTAGCCTGAGTTCCAGCCTCAGGCGGGATTCGTCGCCTGTTCCGCCTTTCTCGGAAAAGCGGGGCGCCCTTCTTTGAGAACTCGCGAAAACGCGGTTGCCGCGCCCTCCCCTGCCGCCTAAAGCCGCGATGTAACGGTCCCCTGGCTCGACTAAATCGGCAAGCCCTTCCCCTGTCTCCCCGTCAAAGACGATGGTCCCGCACGGGACTTTTAACAGAAGCGACTCGCCTCTCCTGCCGTTTTTCGCGTTCCCCTTGCCATGTTCGCCGTTGCCCGCAACGAAATGCCGCCTATGCTCGAAGTCGGCTAAGGTCTGAAGGTTCGTCGTGGCTTCCAGCACCACGTCGCCGCCCTGCCCGCCGTTGCCGCCGTCAGGGCCGCCTTTCGGGATGAATTTTTCCCTGCGGAAGCTCATACACCCGTTGCCGCCCCGCCCGCCAGATACAGATATCGATAAAATGTCTACAAATTTCATTAAACAGCTTCTCCAAAGGTTGAAAATAAAAAAACTTAAGGCATCATGCCTCTCTAATAGAAAGTATATATTATTTTTATAATATTTCAACAGTTATCGCATTTAAAAAACAGTCCGTTCGCCCATGTTTCTGGCATTGCGAAAAAAATGAGGGTGCCGGCAAAATACCGGCCCCTCTCGAAAATGAGATATCGCGTTTTTTGCGTCCGCGCGTGCTTCGCGCCGCTAGCGGCAATCTGAAACCGCATGCCTGAAAAATACTGCTAAAGGCCCGCCCGCATGGTCACCGGGCTGCGCCGATAACAGGCCGCGAACCGGCGCTGGTCAGACTATTTCAAACGCTTCTATTGCCACGAACTTCCTGTCTGCCTTCGTCTTGAACGCGACCTTTCCGTCAGTCAGCGCGAAAAGCGTGTCGTCCTTCCCCCTGCCTACGTTCCGCCCGGGGTGAAATTTCGTCCCGCGCTGACGCACGATTATAGTCCCTGCCGTCACGATGGCGCCGTCGCCGCGCTTTATCCCAAGGTACTGCGGGTTGCTGTCCCGTCCGTTGGAGCTGCTGCCTTGCCCTTTCTTATGGGCGAAAAACTGAATGTCGAATTCCCTGATTAACGTCATTTTTATTCCTCCTCAAAAACTTCGGCGATACTCACAAAGTTCGGATAAGACGCCGCTACGCCCTTCAGCGACAGGAGAACAGTCAAAGCGATCTTCTGCGCGGACTCTCCCCCGCCAGCCCATTCTATGGACATCATGGGCACGGCCCTGTCGCTCAGACATATCACGTCATTCAAGCCGACAACGTCCTCTAAACCGACGCACAGGGCTTGCATTAGCGTGGAAACGGCGGCGCAGACTATGTCATGCCCCTCTTCCGCAAACCCGGCGTGCCCTTCAGAGGATATCGAACATAAGCCGGAAGGGCCGTGTTTAGCGGTGACGGAGAGCATTAGCCGCCCTTTATCCGTTTATGGCCTCCACAGTAAGGTCAGTGTACTGCTGCCTGTGACCGCGGAACCTGCGGTAGTTCTTCTTGCGGCGATATTTAAAAACTATCACCTTGTCTTCCTTGCCGTGACCTATGACTTTGGCCGTCACGCTGGCGCCTGCGACATAAGGCGCTCCTATTACCACGCCGTCGTCCTTGCCGATCAGCATGACTTTTTCGATGCCGACCGTAGCGCCAACCTCCAGGTCGCGCTTTTCAACCCTGATTTTGTCGCCCTGCGACACCCGATACTGCTTGCCGCCCTCTTCGATAACCGCGTACATAACTTCTAAATTCCTCCCCTCGCTGCCTTGAGGCGCGCATCCGCTTTTAATCGTGCTAGTTTATCCTGGCACATGCCCCTGGCAAGCGTTCTAAAAGCCAAGTTATTTTACGCTCCTTCAGTGACACAGTCAAGGCCATGTCCGTTGCTGTGGCCGATATGCGGTTCCGTAATATTCCTGCGGATTTTCTGCAAAAGGCGCTTATAATACAGGAAAGGATATATGGCACGTAAAAACTTTCAAGGATGTAAAGGCCATGCGAATAGAAAAATTTCCCTTCACTGCTAAGATATGTAGTTTAACCGCAAAGAGTTGTTTTAAAATATCTTCTTCAGCTTTTTTCTTCCTCTTCATCCTGTTGTTCCAGCAGGATGCCTCTTATGCCGTCACAAGAGCGGAATTTCTCGACGCGCTCTTCACTACAGGGCTTAGCTATAAGAATATTGAAAAACCGCCGCTTCCGAAAGACGTTCCGCGAACCCACAGATTTGCCGGAACGATCGGCTCGTCGCTGAAATACGGGCTTATACCGGCGGAGGGAAATTTCATGCCGGACGAGGCTATAGACGGGCGCGAGGCTGTCAGGCTCGCTCTCATGATGATGGGATTTGGGTTCGAGGCATCGCTCTGCGAGTCTTTCGCAAGCATGGGCCTTGAGGGCGACGCCATATATTCGCTGGCCTATGGGATGAAGCCTCCCGCCCCGAAACGCCTTATCAAGGGTTGGACGGAGCCCCTTGACGAAAAGGGCAGGAACTCCATCCTTTCATGGACGCGAAGCTGTAAAGAACGCGTCATATGGAAAAAAGAGCTGCAAAAGGATGGAATTAACCTCATGCTTTACAGGCAGGGCACCGGGCTTCCGGAGAGCCGGGCAGGGCTGACTGGAGAATTTGCCGGCATATCCGCGAAGAGGCCGGTTTATATCGCTGCCGTCATAGCCAGCCAGGATGAAATTGACATGACGATAGCGTTTGCTGGAACGCGGAACGGAAAGGCGGATCTCTCTCTTATAGCGCGGAAAGAAAACGCCTCGGCGGCGGTGAACGGCGGATTTTTCGCGGGGCGCCATCCGGCCGGGGCTGTCCTGCTTGATGGGGTTCACGCCGGAAAGCCTGTAAAGGGCCGGCCGGCAGTCGCATGGGCCCAAAATAATGGCGCTCCGATTTTTGGCGACGGGAGCGTGCGCGTCGGCATACGCGCCAAATCCGGCTACGTCCCTGTCACACGCTTCAACTCACCTCCGCCGGCGGACGGGGCCGCGATTTACGCAAGCCGCGTGACGGGCGAGGCATCAGGTATCGCGCCTGACTCGCTCGTGATCAAGACGCGGGACGGAAGCGTCATCAGGACATGGGAAGCCTCAGAACTGGGCGTGGACAGCTTTCGTATCCCCCCGGAAAGCGAGGCTGTGATCGCGCGGGGCAGGGCGTCGGAAATCCTCTCTGAGCTTGAGCCAGGCGCCACTCTCGTGCTCATTTCTGACTGGATTTTTCCGGCTTTTGCCGGGAAAGATTATCTGTCCCAGGCGGGGCCTATGCTCATAAGCGGCGGAGTACCAGAGGATTTCCGGGACTGGCAGGGGAAATACAGTGCGTGGTTCCTTAAAAAACGGCATCCCAGGACGATTATGGGGACGGACGGAAAACGGGTTTTCTGGGCCGTGATTGACGGGCGCGACCCGGCGCGCAGCCTCGGCGCGACGATGGAAGAAACAAGGGAAATCGCGGGCGCGCTTGGGCTCTCCGACGCTATAAACATGGACGGCGGCGGCTCATCGCAGCTCATCTGGCAAGGCCTGACGGTAAACAGGCCCTCTGAGGGCAAGGAACGGCCCCTCCCATATGGGCTTATAATGAAACTGAAAAGCGGGCGGCGGGAAGGATGAGAGCAATAAGGGCTCATTCCGCGAAACGCCGTGATATTGGCTTCTATGTTAAAATGCGTCAATCAATAACCAGGTATTGCGCCTTGCTATTTTGTAATATTTTTAAAAATTTCATTTGACAAAACATGCCGTAAGGCAATAACATACGGATGTTAAGTGCACGCAAGAGGTGGGAGGACAATTGACGTCAATTGGGGTTAACGCGGGGAACGTAAAAATCCTTGATAATAAGTTCGGCGTCTCAGGCAACGACGGTTTTTACATCGACGCTCCTATGGCTTATCAGCAGCCCGGGGAGGAAAAAGCCCGCAATGAAAAACGGACTCAGGACAGCATGATATTTTTGACGATAGGCAAGCTTTGCGGCCTGCTGGGAATGCCGCCCGGCGGGCCATTTACTCTGGCGCGGAGGCAGGAAATACGCGCTTCCGCGCAAAACGCCGCCAACCTCATAGTCCCAGATATTGCCCGCGAGCCAGCGCCTGACGCCGACGAAATCATCGCGCTTGTCCCGATAAACGACGGCGACTCGCTTACGGCCCTGTATGCCAAAAAACATCTGTTCATCGAGCTTGGAATGGCTATTGCCTGGAGCGGGGGGCCTCCCGGGGATTATGAGATCGTCCAGCTCTCATACGCCATGGAGAAGCATTTTTCCTTCACGGATCTAGAGATCCGGGCGCTCACGGCGCTCAAGGATTTTTCTCTTTCGTATGCCCCAGATATGCAGATCGCGGCAAAACGGCTTGCCTCTCAGCTGTCGATGGAAGAGCGCCTGGAGGCTTCCAAAATGATGACGACCATAGCCGCCGCCGGAGGGCAGCTTGCACGCATGGAATTCGACACCCTGGGGCTGCTCTTTGATATAATGGGGCTGGGCGACGAGGCGTTTAACAATGCCCTTGACGAGCTGCACCTTAAAAGGGTCTGGGTTTTGCTGAAAAATAATAGCTGACACATCCCTTTTCGCGCGCTGCCGCCTTAAAGGCAATATATATGGGGCGGCATTTTTTTGCCCGCTCAGGATGGGGTGACGGGATAGTGGACACGATAATCAAAAACGGGAAAATCTACATCGAACGAGGCAGATTCGCGGAAGCTCTGCGCATTTCAGACGGCGTCGTGGCATCGATGGGGACTGACGATGAAATCCTTGCGTCAGCCCAGCAAGGCTGCCGTGTGATTGACGCGGGCGGCAGGACAGTCCTGCCCGGCATGAACGACTCTCACATGCATCTGTCCTACGTCGGGGAGTGGCTTTCGACGCTTGACCTCGCCGGCATCCGTTCACCTGACGAGATAGTAAAAAAAGGCCGTGAATATCTCGCCGCGCACCCGGAAGCCCACGAAAGAGGCATCATGGGCGTCGGGTGGAACCAGGATCTCTTCGACGGCGAAAAGCGCGTTTTAAACAGGCGCGACCTCGACAGAATATCCCGCGACATCCCCATAGTTTTAAGGCGCGTCTGCGGGCACTCATCAGCCGCGAATTCAAAAGCGATAGAGATATCAGGGCTCACGGCCGATTCCCCTCAGCCTGAAGGCGGCGTTTTCGATATCGAGGACGGGGAGATCACAGGGGTTTTCAAGGAGAACGCGTCGCGCCTGATAGAGCAGACGATAAAGCCGCATACTCACGCGGAGCGGAAAAATTTCCTGCGGGCTGGCATCGCCCGTTGCAAGAGTGTGGGCCTCACTTCCGTTCAGTCGAACGACGCAAGCGAGAAAACGAGCGGGGAAACGTTCGCGATGCTCAAGGAACTTTTCGCCGACGAGGAACTGCAAATACGCTACAGGCACCAGATCACGTTCCTCGAAGAATCCGACCTCCTTGAATACCTGAAAACAGAGAGGCTCGATCCGGTCTATCTTGGAAACATGCTTACCGCGGGCCCGCTGAAGCTCTTTAAGGACGGCTCGCTCGGCGCTAGGACGGCGCTGCGGAGGGAGGATTACCGCGACGACCCGGGCAACAGGGGCGTCGACTGCCTCCCGGCGGAGCAGATGGACAGGCTCTGCCGCATAGCTTCCGACAACGGAATGCAGGTAATGACCCATGCGATAGGGGACGGAGCGATATCCCAGACGCTCGACGCGTACGCCAAAATAATGCCCGGGGGGCGGAACGCGCTGAGGCATGCCGTCAATCACTGCCAGATAACCGACATGCCGCTTTTGAGGCGCATCGCCGATATGGGGGTGCTGGTCATGGCCCAGCCTATCTTCATCAACACCGATCTTCACGTAATAGCCGCCAGGGCCGGCCAGGAAATGGCGTCGACCTCATACGCGTTCGGCACGCTTGAGCGCCTAGGAGCGCACGTCTCATACGGCACTGATTCACCCATTGAGGACTGCGACCCGTTCAAATGCATCTACGCGGCCGTGACGAGGAAGGATCTTAACGGGACGCCGCCGGGAGGCTACGCTCCGGACGGGCGCGTGGACGTGGCATCCGCCGTCGACGCGTACACGTACGAGAGCGCTTACGCCGAGTTCAAGGAGGACGTAAAAGGGCGCTTGAAGCCGGGATATTTGGCTGACCTCATAATCATAGACCGCGACATTTTTTCCATCCCGCCGGATGAGATAAAGGACGTAAAGGCTGACCTGACGATGGCTGGCGGGGAGGTCATTTACGAGCGCGGATGACCGTATAAGCCGGCGATGGGGCTAGTTTTTTTAAAAAATACGTTAAAGGGACAGCAGCACGGACACGTCGTTGACATTTGTTCCGGTAGGCCCTGTCCGGATGAGCCTCCGGAGCTTTTTCAGAATCCTATTGCTGTCGTTGTTTTCAAGATACTCATTAATGTTGAGGCCCATTTTGCCAAGCTCGCTCATGACGCTTCCGTCCGCTATTCCTCCAGCCGCGTCGGTCGGCCCGTCCGTCCCGTCGGAACCAAAGGAAAATATGACAGTCCCGTCCAGGCCGTCTATTCCGGGAGACGCGGCAAGCGCCAGTTCCTGGTTTCTCCCGCCGAGGCCCTTCCCCCGGACGCGCACAACGGTCTCGCCGCCGAATATGACGGCGCATGGCGGCTTTATCGCCGAATCCCCGTTCTTTATGGCGCGCGCGGCGGATGATATTAGCTTTCCTGCCTCCCGCGCCTCGCAATTCATCTCAGTGGAAAGGATAAAGGGCTCGTAGCCCAGCCGGCGCGAGATGGCAGCCGCCTCTTTGCACAGCGTTCGCACGCTTCCCGTCACGACGCTCGTCACGTTCGGCGTTTCCCGTGGCGTCGCGATGTCGAGGCACCTTGCCGCGGCTGCGGAAAGCCGGAGGCCATATCGCCTGACGACTTCCCACGCGTCCTCTGACGTGGAAAGGTCCGGAGCGGCTGGCCCGGAGGCGATCATGTCGAGCCTGTCGCCGATAACGTCGGACAGTACGACGGAAAAAATCCGCGCCGGCTCGCACCGCGCCGCAAACCTCCCGGCTTTCACCGCCGAAAGGCGTTTTCTGACGGCATTGAACTCCGAGATGTCCGCTCCCCTCTCCAAAAGGCTAGCGGAGAGTTCCGCCATATCGTCAAGAGTAATGCCCTCCATGGGTTTTTCAAAAAGGGCCGACCCTCCTCCTGAGATGAGGAATATCAGCTCGTCCCTCTCCCCAAGGCTTGAGGCAAGCTTGATTGCCCTGTCCGCCGCCGCCACGGAATTTCCGTCCGGTATCGGGTGCCCCGCTTCTAAAATCTCAAAATCCCCTATAGCGCCGCCGGAATGCCCGTATTTCGTGATGACGAGGCCGCTTTTTACCCGCCCGCCAAGCTCTTCGAAAGCCGCCCGGGACATGCTCCATGCCGCCTTCCCGACCGCGAGCAGATGAATATTCCGCTCCGGATCGAAGCGCCGCCCGGCAAGCGCGTTCCTCACCGCCTGACCCGGCAGATTCGCCTCGATAGAGCTTACGATTATCTCGTTTGCGTCACGATACAGCCGTTTTAAGCCATCCGAAGCCGATTCATCCGGAAATTCGATCACATGCCGGTCGCCAAACACGGTAAACCTCC
>JAIROA010000022.1 GCA_031257775.1 Synergistaceae bacterium | reverse complement strand
TCAACTCATGACAGACGAGTTGATTTGGAAAAAACCTCGGGCGCTTCGCGTTGGGCGCAACATTGCGTTGCGCTATTCCGATTCTAAATCAAATTATGGTTCATTTGATTTAGAATCGGCATTAGAACCGGAATAAATCAGCGTATCAGAGCGTTAATAGTAATCCTCTCCGGGTCTATGCGCAGAACCCGCACATCTTCGGAAAGATTCCGCACCAGGACAGGAAGCACCATCCGCCTCGTCACGACGTTCGTAACGTCCACATAAAGCTCGAGGGGAGGACTATCCATGTCGAACCGCGCCGTGTCCGCGACCGTCCTTTCCAGCGTGACGCTGGCTGTCGCCGGCTCCAGCGCCCAATCGCCGTAAACGCCGAGGCCAGTGACCGACACCGGCACGTTTTGAAATGTCGCGGCCTCGACAGCCGAGTCGAATTCGATCCTCACGTTTGCCTTATCCGCGCTCAAAACCGCTATGCCCTCAGCAGGCGGATCAATAGGCACGTCTATGTCCATCGTCTCGGAGTGCCCTGTAACGTCTATAGCGTTTAAAACGATTTCATCTACGCGCTGGAGGGAACTCCTCCTTCCGCGTAATGTTACCATATCAGGGGATACGGATACAATTCCTATATCAAAACCTTCTGCAGGGATCCCTTCGGCTGAAACCATCACGGGAACCCGCTTTAGGTCAACGGCCTCTTCCAGCTTCGCAATGACCCTTACCTGCCGGGGCTCTACTAAAATGCCGTCGACGTCGCCGTCATCCCCGACAAGCTTTACGGCCAGATCGCCGTTTATCCCGATCATGAGGTTTTCGACGGATTCGCGCACCTCGGCCCGACGCACCGACAATATCAAAGCCTCCGGGCCCCTTGTCACCACCTCGGCCGGATTGATGGACACGCTGCCCAGCGAGAGGTTTTCCGGCGGAGAGCCTGTCACGCTGAGAGCCGGGCGAAGCGTACGCTCGATGATCCGGAACAGCTCCACGTCAACGGTATGCGGGGAATAGGCGGACAGCCTGACGCCTTCCGGAATTTCAAGCTGCACCGGCAGCCGGTATTTTCCGGGCCTCAGGTCATTCACCGCAACGGAAGCCGTTATCTCGTTTCTGTCCATGAGCGCAAGGACTTCTATTCTGCCCTCCAAGGTCACGTCTATCGCGGTGGCGGCATCCGCTATGGAATACCCGTCCTGCAGGTCCGGGTACTTCAGCGGCACGCTGATGTTCCGTACGCTCGCGGCCGTGCCGTCCCATGTCACGAAGAGCCACAGGCTCATCGCGAAGACGAGGGAAAGAACTTGCAGGGCTATGCGCGTCCTCCTAGACTCATCCGAGAAATCGAAAAACTTGTGAAACATGCTCTTGGCGGCCATAGCCCTACCTTGCCGTCCCCGGCCACTGCGACTCTATCGCCAGCTTAATCCGCTGAAGGAGCGTCATGTCTTTGCCGTAGGGATTGAAGTACCTGTGAACAAAGCGTGTCAGCTGCTCGTCCGTCAGCGGGCGCGGTGAGATTCTGCCCCGGACCGCGAGCGAGACGTGCCCGCGTTCCTCCGAGACGACGAGGGCATAAGCGTCCGATACCTCCGTCACGCCTACGGCAGCGCGGTGCCTCGTCCCATGCCACCGTGAAATGTCCGTGTTATCGGTCAGCGGAAGGTAGCAGGCAGCCGCGATCACTACCTGCCTGTCCAATATCGCCGCGCCGTCATGAAGCGGGTTGCCGGGCCAGAATATGCTCATTATCAGCTCCTGCGTTATCTCAGACCGGAGATGGACGGCAGAGCGCCATATCTCTTTAAGGCCGGTGTGCCTCTGAAATACGATGAGCGCCCCTATGCTGTGATGCTGAAGGTATAAGACGGCCCTCACGACAGCGTCGGCATATGTCTCGCCCAAATCGCTCCCCTGTGAGCTGCCGGGAAGGAAATGCCCTCGCCCCAGCTCCTCCAGAAGACGCCTCAGCTCGGGCTGAAAGACGATCGGTATCGCGATCAAAAAAGCGCTCAGGAGATACCCCAAAAGCCATGAGATAGTCTTCAGATCCAAAGTGCGGGCGACGGCCCCGAACGCCGCTATCACGAGAAGCCCCCGGACAAGCTGCATCGCCCGCGTGTCCACGAAGAAAAGCATCACGCGGTACGCTATGAACGCGACGACGAGTATGTCTATCAAATCCTGCCATCTGAAATTTATGAATAACGACAACTCAGCCCTCCATCAGTCAAACCATACGCCGGCGCCGCTTTACCACGAACCTCTCAGCTTTCTCAAGAGCGCTAAGTTGCCGGCGTCTCCCGGGCCATTCTTCGGCGTCTCAAGTATCAGGGGCGTGTCCCGGAATCTCTCGTCGGCGGCCAGCATCCCGAAAGGCACGATCCCGATCTGCCCTTCTCCAAGGTGGGCGTGCCTGTCGATCCTGCCGCCCCTTGCGCCCTTGTTGTCGCTTACATGCCAGCATCCTACCATATCAAGGCCCATGTGTCTTTCTATCGACGCGACAAGTCTTTCGTACCCGCCTTCCGTGCCGACATCCAGCCCAGCCCCGAAAAGGTGGCAGAGATCGGCGCATATCCCGAGACGCCTGTCCCAATCGAGCGCCCCAATGACCCACGCAAGCTCCTCAATGGACGAGCCCAGCACGCCTCCCTGCCCGGCCATCGTCTCAAGCAGGATCGTCACCCCTAAGCCATCCGTGCCGTCCAGCACGTTTTTTAGCGAGCTTACGAGAAAACCCCTGGCCTCTTCGGGCGGCATATTCTTCGACGAGCCGGGATGAAGCACCACCGCGTCAATGCCGAGCTGGTAGCAGCGCTCTATTTCGGCTTTCAGCGCGTCAGCGCTCTTGCGCCGTACCGGCGCCTCGCCGGCAAGATTAATAAGGTACGAAGCGTGCGAGACGACGCTTTTTATGCCGCTTGCGAGAAACGCCCTGCGGAACGCGTCAATCTCGCTCTCAGAAAAGCTCTTGCCGTGCCACTGGAGAGGGTTGCGCGTGAAAACCTGCATTGCCTCGCATCCGAGGGCGTCAGCGCGCTCTATCGCGCGGTGAAGGCCCCCGGCTGCCGAAATATGAGCGCCAAGAAGAGGCATAAGGGCGTCAGCGCGCCTTCATGCGGCCTTCGTACACCACTCCCTGGACGCCGTCCACCGTCACGAGCATGCCGTCGCGGAGCTTCTCCATTGCCCCCTCCACTCCGGTAATGCACGGAATCCCGAGCTGAAGCGCGGTCATTGCCGTGTAGTTCGACATGCCCGCCTCCTCTGTGATGAACGCGGAGGCTTTCTTCATGGCCGGGAAATATTCCGCGTCAGTCGACGCGGCCACGAGGACGTTGCCGTTGCTCATCTTGTCAATGGCCTCGGCGGCCGTGGATGCCTTGCAGACAAAGCCCGCCGCTTCGCGTTTCACTAATGACGGGGCGTTAAAGAGAAGGCGCCCGACCGTCTGGACTAAGAGCATGTTCGTAGTGCCCGATACGAAAACAGGGAAACCCGTCGTAATGACCACAGTGTCCCCCTCCGCTACGTAATTGTGCTTCAGCACAGCTTCTATGGCCGCGTCGACCGCGGTCTCGGCCGCGTCGTATTCCTCCATCAGAAGCGGCTTCACTCCCCACATGAGCGTCAGCGCGCGCCAGGTCGAACGAAGCGGCGTGGAAGCGACTATGGCAGCCTTCGGTCTGTACTTGCTGACCATGCTGGCGGTGCTGCCGCTCCTCGTGAGCGAGATAACGGCCGTCGCCTTAACCTCTTCGGCGACGCGCATCGCCGAGCGGCTTACCGAGTCGGCTGTGTTAAGGACGGCGTTATCCTCGTGCCTCGCCAGGTATCTGCCCAGAAGCTCGCGCTCGGTGCTCAGGACTATGTTTTCCATCGTCTTGACCGACTCTACCGGATACTTGCCGCTAGCGGTCTCGCCTGAAAGCATCACCGCGTCAGCGCCGTCCAGAACGGCGTTTGCCACGTCGCTTGCCTCCGCCCTTGTCGGGCGCGGATTCCTTATCATGGAGTCTAGCATCTGGGTCGCCACTATCACGGGCTTCCCGCTCTTGCGGCACAGCTCTATTATCTTCTTCTGCACTATCGGGACGACCTCCGTCGGCATTTCCACCCCCAGATCGCCTCGCGCCACCATCACCGCATCGACGACCTGGATGACGCTCTCGAGGTTCTGAACGGACTGAAGCGTCTCGATCTTGGCCATGACGTTTATTCTCTTTTTCTTGCCCCCGTAACCCTCAACAACGCTTCGGACCTGCATGATGTCCTGCCTGCTCCGCACAAAGGACACGGCTATGTAGTCCATGTCGTGATCCATGCCCCACTCTATATCGGCGATGTCATGTTCGGTGAGGGTGGGAACCGACAGATTCGCGCCGGGGACGTTGATCCCCTTGCGCTCGCCGAGCGCGCCGCCGACTATCACTTTGCATACGATGCATCCCGGCTCCGTCCCGGTCACCTTGAGATGAATCTCCCCATCGTCTATGTACAGATCCTGGCCTTCCGTCACCTCTTTGGGCAGGCCCGCGTAGCTTATCGAGACCCGCTCCGCGCCGCCCTCGCATTCGTCCGTGACGAGACGGAATACGGAACCGGCGGCGAGTTGCGCGTCCTTGTGTCCGGCGAGCAAGCCCGTCCTTATCTCCGGGCCTTTCGTGTCGAGGATGGCCGCGATCGGGCTTCCCGTTTCGCGCTCGACCTGCCGCGTCAATTCGAGCATCCGCCCGTGCCCCTCATAATCACCATGACTGAAATTGAAACGCGCGACGTTCATGCCGGCCGCGCTGAGCGCGCGTAATTTATCGATATCACCACATGCCGGCCCCAGTGTGCAGACGATCTTCACTTTACGCATTTCGTGCCGCCCTCCCGAATATCATTGAACGACCCAGGCCCGGCCGCCGGACATCTCGTTGATGCGGCCGGCAAGCGCCGGTTCCATGGAGACCTTGACGGAGCGCACGCGAAGCAGCGCCTCCTCGTCGTGTGTGCGCAAATCCAGGAGTACCGTCAGGTTTCCGGGATATTTTTTCAGTTCCGATTGCAGATGTCCGTAAAAATCATCGGGCATATCGTCGGCCGTGATCTTTATCCTAAGCGTGTCCGCAGTCCGCGCGCGGGTCTCCGACAGCGGCTCTATGGTTTTGATTATCATCGAGACCTCTCCGTCGTTCCTGAGCGATCCCCTCACGAAGTATGG
>JAIROA010000090.1 GCA_031257775.1 Synergistaceae bacterium | reverse complement strand
CTGTGCTTATCGGGGTTCATGATCTTTATGTCGTAAAGGAAGAGGTCCGTATAGGGGATGGCCTCCATGAGCACGGACGGGCTGGCAAATCCGCTCGTATCGAGAGCGGTGTGCAGCTCATGCTTTTTGCACTCGCAGAGCAGCTCTATCGCGAACTCCGGCTGACTTAGCGGCTCCCCGCCCGTCAAGGTCACGCCGCCGCCGGACTGCTCAAAGAAGATCCCCTCCTTTAAGACGCGCCGCATCACGGAGCGCACTGTGACCCTTTCGCCGCACATCTCCCTTGCCCCGGACGGGCAAGCGTCCGCGCACTCCCCGAGCCCGCGGCAGAGCGCCGCGTCCGTCTCGAGCCCGGACGCTTCTTTTACAGCCCCGTTTGGGCATGCCGCGACGCAGGCGAGGCACACGACGCAGCGGTCGGCGCGAAACAGCGGGCGCGGCGCGAATTCCTGACTCTCTGGATTATGGCACCAGAGGCACGAGAGAGGGCAGCCCTTGAAGTGAACGGAAGCGCGTATTCCCGGGCCGTCGTGAAGGGCATAGCGCTTGAAATCGAATATTACGGCCTCGCTGGCGCCGTTCATCGGGCTTGCTACTGCCCGCTTCTTATGAAATCGGGCGTCAGCTTGTCGGGAGCGGACGCTGGATCGAACGGATCGGTGCCGGTGAGGCGGACGCCGGACTCAGGATAAGCGTTGATCGTAAGCTTGAGCCCTATCCAGTCGTCGTCCCCGGCGCGGTCGTCGCGGTATATGATCTCCCACTGCATGCAATGCTGGTTGTAGAGAACCTTGTACAGCATTTCCTCAAGGCTGTCGTCCTTTATGCTGTAAGCGCCGCGCACGGCTATATTCCACCAGAAATCATCGGATCCGGTCGGAATCCTCAGGCCTATCTCCTGATATACGTCCTCCCTGGGATCGTAGCTGTCCCACTCCATCGGGGACTGCCCCCATGCCCATCTGCGCAGGTAGGCGCTCTCCATGTCGAGCCCGCCTAGCTTCCAGCGCGCGCCGACTACGGCGTCCAGTACCTGCTGCGACTCGGATTCAGGGCCGTCGTAACCGTAATGCCAGTAAATGGCGTTGTAAAACGGCGCGAAATTCGGGGACGCGCTCTCGAACGTGCCGTTGATCTGTATGCCTGCGCCTATTCTTTCGAACGTCGGCTGACTGCCGCCTGAAGTCACGTCCTCGTATTTCCCCCAGCTCCCGAGCAGACGGAAACGCCCTGACGATGCGGCATCCGCGATCCACGGGCTCACGATATTAAGCTCCGGCTTTTTCCAGACGACATACCTGGAGTCCCGCCCGGCGGATTTCTCGATCTGCATCAGCTCCCGCTCGGACCACGCGGCCTCGGCCTGCCATCCCGCGCGCTCATACCATAGCCCCCACTTAGGGCGCCATAGCGTGTCTCCGCTGTCCTTGTCATGCAGCCTCGCGAAGCGCGCGAAAGCGGTCGCGCCAGGGGCTATTTCCTGCTGAAGCAGCGCCTCCCCTTCCCAGATGTTCTCGCTCCACCAGATAAACTCAAGATCGAGCGCCCCTGTATCCCAGACAAACGGCCCCGACAGCCCGATGCCGGCACCCTTGCCGGACTCGTAGCCGAGCCTCGGGAAAATGGCCTGCTTGCGGTAACGCGCGTTGTCGCTGATATTCGCGACGAAATCGAACGGGTACGTGAATATCAATGTATCGCCGAGGAAAACTTTCGGGCGCCTTATGACGACCCTGCGCCCCGGAATGACGGAAAGCTCCTTCGCTTCCAGCCTGTAGTGAGGATCAGGGTAACTGCACGTCGTGACGACGACGCCGCTCCATCTGCCCGCAAGCTCCTCTATCTCCTCGCTGTCACGCGTTTTTTTGCCTATTACGTCGGAAACGGGCATGACCTCGATGGATTCGCCCTTCACGTAAAACGCGTCGACCCTGCCGTTCGGCCTCGTGAAAACCCCCCTGCGCGTAGCAAGGTTATAATCGAGCTTCTCTCCCGATATCCTGTTGGCGCCCGATAAAAAGATGACGCTCCCGTCAAGGTTTGATGAAGCCTTTACGCTCTGCGTCGAGCTGTCGTATTCAACATAGGGGGCCGTCAAGTTCATGTCCTCGTTGGATATCCGGACGTCGCCCTCCGCCGTGGCAACTCCCGTCGTCTCCTCGAACATGATCCTGTCGGCATCGAGCTTGATCTCCTGAGAGGCCGCGAGCGGGCCCGGAATAAAAAGGAGGAGAGCAAGCGCCGCGGTCAGGATAAAGGTAAAGGAGCGTGAATGAGTTATTCTGTCGTCCAAGAAGCATAAGCCCCTTTCCGGATGGCAAGGACGCCATCGCTTTGCATCGCGGCAGCCCCGCCTTTGATGTAAGATCCGCTGTCCCAAAGCTCTATGCCTTCATTAAAAAACCATATGTCTGCCGATCTCTCGTAATCGGCTGAAGGCGCCAGAACGTCCACGCTCCTGCCATCAAGCGTCAGGATGCCGTTGATGGATCTCGCGCCCAGAAAATCGTCCTTTTCATTGAACCGGCCGCTTGCCGCGTTGAGGAAGATCCCCCTGCCGGAGTCCGGTTCGGTCACGTCTATTTTCATCTCAAAAACCTGTATCAAGCCTCCGTCATGTTCCGCCTTTGACGCCCTGAGACGCCAGTCCCTGCTTTTGATCGAGCGCCGGAAATCCAGGTTCTCCACCGACACGTCAGGCAGATTATCCAGCGAGAATTCCGGTGCCAGCCTCATATCCCGCCGGACGTAAAACGCTAAAAAAACAATCGCGGCGATGGCAAGCGTCAGCCTGATTTTACCACGAGACACGGATTGATCCGTTTTCCTCTACGAAATTTATCTGCTTGCTGTCGAGCGTCCTCATAAAAAGAATTTTCCTGGCGGCTATCACTTTAGCGGCGCCGTCCTCCCACTCGACCTTGTAGCCTCCCCTAAGGCCCCTGCGGAATCCATCCGACATCACTTCTCTCGAAAAAAGCTCCCGCGAGATCCTTCTCTGCGACTCTGAAGAGAGCAGAGAGTACATCCTGCCCGCGTCGCCGTCCATCCATGCCCTCAGATACGTATCGAGAACCTGGCTTTGCCTGTATTGCTGCTGGGGCGGCGCGGTTTCAGGAGGGGACAGGGCGTCTGCCGGCGGTTCGGGAGTGGCTTCCGGAAACGCCGTTTCAGATGCCTCTGGCATGGCTGGTTTTGTAGGCGGGAATACTTCAGGCAAAGCGGCTATGTCGGATGATTGCGCGCGGTCAGGCTGCTTGGGGGGCTCAGGGCGCCGCGGCGGCTTCGCAGAGGGGATTTTTACTATGGTCTCCTTCGGCGGCGCATCGGTTCTTGCCGGCATCCTCGGAGCGCTTGAGATGCTTGGCGCGGCAGTCACGATCAGACCGCCGGCTTCGTCCGAAAAAGAAAAGCGCGTCTCAACGTCCCGCCTCAGCCCTTTCACGGCGACCGAGAAACTGCCGCCCTGCTGTTTCGGGAAGAACACGAGCCCCTGCGTCAGCCCGTTCAGCGGGCCGTCCAGTTTTTTCTCAAAAGCTATGGGGGAAACCCTCCTGCCCGACTGGTCAATGAGCGATATGTTCTTAGCCAGCGGCGCAAGGCTCAGCGGGCCCTGCCCGAACGCGTGGACGGACAGCAGGATCGCCGCAGCGTCTCCGGTCCTAAGCTCGCCCGTGAAGGATTTCCGGTACGCGTCTTCCTGAACGGGCGTCATCCTCTGCCTCGCGGCTTCGGATTTCACCCATAGCTCCGCGAACTCGTCCGTGTAGTGGACCACCCACGTAAGGTTGTCGTCCCCCCATCGGAAGGAGGTCCATTTATCGAGCAGCGCCAGTGCGTCGCCCCTGTCATCGGCATAAGCGGAAAAAGAGGCGGCCGATAAGGCAAGAGCCGCCAAAAACGCGAGATAAATTTTAAAGATGACAGATTTGGCTTTATTCGGCAACATCTACGCCGGATTCCCCTCCGGACGGGGAATATGAGCCCTGATCCACCACTTCGGGGAGCGCCATTGCCGGAATCTGATAGCCCATTATGCCTGACGCGGCGGACGTCTCTACAAAAACGAGCGTCCCCTCTTTGATCTGCCTGTCGCTTCCCCTGACGAGAAAGCCCCCGGCAAGGCCGACAGGGCCTAAAAGCACGGCACCGGCCACGCTTGCGCCCGCTGCCCCTATTGTGGACGAGTCCAGCTCCATGGCTTTTTTCGATTCCGCGCCAATAAAGACGGCGGCGACCGATCCGTCGATGAATTCGATATCGCGGAACTCAACCTCTATCTCGGAAGGCCGTCCGAAGCTCCTCGGCATCTTCACCTTCGTGACCTCGGCAAAAAGCCGGTTGCCCCGCGCCGCGGCAAGCGCCCCTCCGATCACGCAGTCCTCCACTACCTCAAGCGCCACTATGTCCCCTCTTTTTACGTTGCGGACGGTAAGCGTATTGACGAACTTCGTTTTCATGACGGTATTGGCTGGCACGTTAAGGGCAGTCGCGCTGATGCCGTTCGGCATGAGCTTCGTGATGAGCCTTTCCAGCCTTGCCGACAGCGCGCCGATCTGAGGCTCGCCCTCCAGCACGCGCTCAAGCGAATCCACCCTTTCCGTAAAGGGCAGCGCCGAGTTCACTCTCCTGACGGTCACCCATTCGGTAATGGCAGCCTTGAAGAGGAGCGAGGGCTGGGCTGAATTGCCCTTTTCGATGAAGTTCTCAAGCGCCGTCTGCCTCTCGGTGAGGCTCCCCGGCAGCTCCATCCCGAAAAGATCCCTCTCGACCTTGGACAGGCGCAGCAAAAGCCCTCCTGTCCCTGGCGAGCCGTAAACGATGCTCTCCACCTTTTCCAGCCCCTGCAGCGGAAGCCTTTCGGAAGCGCTGCCCGAGTCCGCCGTCAGCCCGGCGGATGCCGTGAAAATCAGTAAAAACATAGCTAAAGAGATGACCGCGAAACGTTTCATGATTATCAACATTCCTCCTTATCGCTATGCGCCTGCGGGATGCCGAAGCTCCTATAAGCGCCGCCCGATAATATTATCACTTTCCCGCGGTCTCTTTCGCCGCCCTTATGAAATCTTTGAAGAGCGGGTGCGGGCGGAGCGGGCGCGAAAGAAGCTCCGGATGGAACTGCACCCCCACGAACCACGGATGATCCTCTATCTCCATTATCTCGACAAGGTTTTTCTCCTGATAGACGCCTGTCACCTTCATGCCCGTCGCCTCCAGCCTGTCCCTGTACCCGTTGTTTATCTCGTAGCGGTGCCTGTGGCGCTCCGACACCTCCGGCACGTTGCCGTAAGCGCGGAAGGCCTTGCTGCCCTCCTTGAGATTGCATTTGTAGGCACCGAGGCGCATAGTCCCCCCCAACCCCTCGACGTTTTTCTGATCCTCCATCAGATGGACCACGGGATGCAGCGTGGACGGATCCATCTCTGAGCTGTTGGCGGACGCAAGGCGCGCGACATTCCGCGCGAAGTCTATCACGGCCGCGTGCAGACCCAGGCAAAGGCCGAAGTAGGGGATTCCGTTCTCCCTCGCGTAGCCAGCGGCCGCGATCTTGCCCTCCATACCCCTCTGGCCGAAACCCCCGGCGACCAAAATGCCGTGGATGCCCTTGAAAACAGTCCCGGTGCCGAGTTTTTCGATTTCCTCCGCTTCGATAGGCGTTATGTTTATCTTGAGCCTGTTGTGTATCGCCGCGTGCGTGAGCGCCTCATTGACGCTCATGTAGGCGTCCTTTATGCTCGTGTACTTGCCTGTGAGGGCTATGGTGACCTCGCCTTCAGGGTTTTCCATCATATTCAGGAATTCCAGCCAGTCGTCCACCTCGAAGGCCTCATCATGCCTGAGCCCGAGCTTGTCCATAACAAGCTCGTCAAGCCTCTGGCCGTGGAGCGATATCGGGACGCGGTATATCGTGCTCGCGTCAAGCGCCTCGAATATGCAGTTTTCGGCGACGTTGCAGAAAAGAGCGATCTTTTCCTTCATGTCAGTCTTGAGCGGGAACTGCGAGCGGCAGACTAAGATGTCCGGCTGGATCCCTATCCTGCGCAGCTCGTTCACGCTGTGCTGCGTCGGCTTTGTCTTAAGCTCGCCCGCCGCCGCGATGTACGGTATGAGCGTGACGTGGCAGTACAGGACGTTTTCGCGCCCCACCCTTACGGGGAGCTGGCGGATGGCTTCCAGGAAAGGGAGGCCCTCTATGTCGCCCACGGTCCCGCCGATCTCGGCTATGACGACGTCGTGACAGTCCGCCACCCTGAGGATGCTCTCCTGTATCTCGTTCGTGACGTGCGGGATCACCTGCACCGTCCCGCCGTGATAGAGCCCGCCGCGCTCTTTCCTGATGACATCGGAGTATATCCTCCCAGCCGTCACGCTATTGTTGTAGTTCAGCTTCTCATCTATGAAGCGCTCGTAATGACCTAAGTCGAGATCCGTTTCGGCGCCGTCGTCCGTGACGAACACTTCGCCATGCTGAAACGGGTTCATGGTGCCGGCATCCACATTAAGGTAGGGATCCATCTTTATGATGGATACCTTGAATCCCCTTCTTTTGAGGAGCGTCCCAAGCGACGCGGCCGTGATGCCTTTCCCTAGCGACGACACTACTCCCCCGGTCACAAATATGAACTTGACTGCCATTAAAAGACCTCCAGTCGTTGTTAGCGGAGCACTTTCAGTGGATTCACGGGAGAACCGCCCTTGCGCACCTCGAAATGCACGTGGTTTCCCGTCGACCTGCCTGTGCTTCCGACGAGGGCGATCCTGTCGCCCCTGCGCACGTTGGTGCCGGTTTTGACAAGCACTTTGCTGCAATGCCCGTATAAGGTCGTTAGGCCTCCCGGGTGCTGTATGACGACGGTCCTGCCATAACCGCCCATCCATCCGGCGTGGACGACCTTGCCGGCCGCGGAAGCCACTATCTGCCTGCCGCCCGGCGCCCTAATGTCCAGCCCCGTGTGGAAGTCCCTGCCGGATCTCACCGGATCCCTGCGCCAGCCAAACGGGCTTGAAATCTTGCCGACGACGGGCCATCCGAATCCCATAGCCGCAGTTACCCTCTCCTTGACGACGGCTTTCCTGCCTTTCGGCGTCTCTACGAAAGCCATGACCTTAGCGCCTGGCAAAAAGATCTCCCCTCCCGTGACGAGGACGGAGTCTTCGGACAGCCCGTTCGCCGAGAATATGGCTTCTTCGTATATGCTATATTCGGCGGCAAGGCCCTTCACCGTGTTCCCTGATTTTATCGTGACGAAAATCCCGTCCTGGTTTGGCACCCTTATAGCCGAACCGACTTTCAGCACTCCGGTCTCCGAAAATTTATTGCAGCCGAAAAGAGAGTTGACGTCAAGGTCGAAGGCATTGGCGACTTCCCAAAGGGTGTCCCCGTTCTTGATCACGTAGTCCGTGACCTTGACGGGCGCGACATATTTCTTCTTTTTTATCTCCTCTTCCTTAAGCCCCCTGACATGGGAAAGGGTCTGGATGACGGCATCCTGGCCAGCCGGGACATACAGGCTCTGGCCTTCCCGGAGCTTATGCTGATCCGTCAGCTCGTTGGCCGTCATTATGTCCTTTATCGGGATGCCGTTTTTGTCGGAAATTTTGGAGAGAGTGTCCCCCGCCGATACGGTGATTTCCTTCCAGAACGGGGATTCTTCCGGCTTAGGCTTGGCCTCCTGGCCGTACTGATCTTCCTCGAAAACGACGTCCGGGTCCTCAAAGGAAGGGCCGTCGCCTTGGAACGGGCCCATCGCCGACGCGAAGTCATTCCACCGTCTCGCGTCAATGGCGTCTACCACGATGAAACCCAAGGAGGAAATGCCGTCGCCGACGGAATCGTCTGATGAAAAACTTGTCCAGTACGCGCCCGCGGACTTTGCCGCATAGCTGACACAGCAGTATGTAAGAAGCACTGTCAGTACGATGGACACCATAAAAAAAGGTCTTTTGCGTATGTTCATTCGAAATCCCCCATCGATGCCGATAGTTCCCGATCAGAACTGTTACGTATTTTAACCCATTTTAATCGTGCTCAAAAATTCCCTGTTCGACGCCGTCGACCTAAGCTTGTCTATGATCAGAGCCAGCACCTCGGCCTCGTCCATATTGGCGATCTTCCTGCGAAGGCCCCAGAGGCGCTGCAGCTCCACGTCATTCATCAGAAGATCCTCTCTTCTCGTGCCGGAACGGGTGATGTCAATCGCGGGGAAGATCCTCTGCTCGGAAATCTTCCGCGAGAGGTGGATCTCCATGTTTCCGGTTCCCTTGAACTCCTCGTAGATGACGTCATCCATCCTGCTTCCCGTCTCGACGAGGGACGTCCCGATTATCGTGAGGCTGCCGCCGTTCTCGATGTTCCTTGCCGCGCCGAAAAATTTCTTTGGAAAGTAGAGCGCGGCGGGATCCATGCCTCCGGAAAGCGTGCGCCCCGACGGCGGTACGATAAGGTTCGAGGCCCTCGCGAGGCGCGTGATGGAGTCCAGGAGCAGGACGACGTCCTTACCGACTTCAACGAGCCTCTTGGCCTTTTCGAGCGCCAGCGACGCGACGCGCATGTGTTCCTCAGCGGGGCGGTCGAACGTGGATGCTATTATTTCCCCGTCGACGGACCGGCTCATGTCCGTCACTTCTTCAGGGCGCTCGTCGACAAGGAGGACCATCATTATTATCTCGGGATGATTTGTCGTTATAGCGTTCGCGAGGTGTTTCAGAAGGGTGGTCTTGCCTGCTTTCGGCGGAGAGACGATGAGCGCCCTCTGCCCCTTTCCGATAGGGACGAAGAGATCAACGAGCCTCGTCGAAAGCCTTTTCTGCTCGGTTTCCAGCGAAATTTTATGATCGGGGAATATGGGGACGAGGGCTTCGAAATGCGGCCTCTTGCGGGCTTCTTCGGGGTCGGAGAAATTTACCGTCTCGACCCTTATTATCGCTTCGTAGTGTTCCGGGTCTCTCGGAGGACGGACCATCCCCCAGACCACATCGCCGTTCCTGAGCCCGAACCTTCTTATCTGCGAGGCAGACACGTATATGTCGTTGTTGCTTGGCAGGAGGCCGGACGGACGGAGGAAACCGTAGCCTTCCGGAAGGCATTCCAAAGTACCCCCGCCGAAGCGGAATCCCATGTTGGCGGCCTGCGCCCCGAGGGCGCTTATTATAAGATCGTCTTTACGCTGAGTGGTGGGGCTCTGGACTCCAAGCTCCTTCGCGACTTTACGAAGTTCCGTTATCGGCATTGCCGCCAGTTTGTTGAAATCCATTCGAGGGGTAGGGGCAGGTTTCTGTTCGATGACTTCCACCGCCACCGGGTTTGCTGGGCTCGCCGCGGTCTCTGCCGGTGCAAGCGCATCTGATTCCATTATGTTCTCCATTGTCTTTGATAGGCCTCCCAGTTTGCTGTTATCTTCAATTTTCACGGTCTGTAAGCGAATGTGAAAAGGAATTTTTTCAACATGCCGAATCGTGATACGCTAAAACCCATCCGGGCTTTAGCTGCATGATATTATGCAGATTATTCGCTGCTTTGTCCTCAGGGAAGCGCTGACCGCATCGCCATAACTGAAAACCGCTTCAAAACGCAAGCTCCGGGCGTTTTAAGTCCTTACCCTTCAGGCTCCTGACAATAAATCAACGCTTCTTCGGATTTTAGCGCGAATATCCCAATATGTAAACCGCGCGAATCAAAGTGGCGCTCCGGCTGGCGCGCGCCATTAAAAATCAATCGAGAATCTCGTCGCCGGCCAGCGCCTCGTCCCCGCTGACAGCCATGACTCTGAAGCGCTTGACGCCTCTCTCGCGGCTGTTGCAGAAAATCGTGGCCGAATACTCCCCTTCCGGAAGGGGCGAGGCATCCTCCCTTAAAAGGTAAAACGCCCGCGCTCCCTTCGACTCGGAAAGCCGGTAAGAATCCCGCTGAATTGTCTGCCCGTCGTAGCCCCACAGGATTTCAAGCAAATCCCCCTCCCGTGCCCTGGAGTACTGAAACCAAAGGCACGCCTGCTTTGCGGCGGCCGGCAGAACCGTTCCCGGGTTCACCGCCCTCAGGTCGCCGTCCAGTTCCTCGCATATCTGCACATCGTCCAGCCGGAAGGAAGCCGCTATTACGTTGTCCCTGCGCAAGCTCAGCGAAAGAAAAATCATGAGAGCCACGACGAGCAGCCCTAGCCCCATAAGAGCGCCTGCCTGATCCCGGCGCTTGACACGCGTCATTATAAACCTCCCTTAAAAAAGCATAAAGCCCTTATGTGATAAAAAACACGCCGGCAGTCATGCCAAGTTTCTTTCAAAGCAGCGTCAATAGCGAAGCCACCATCGCTCAAACGCCGGCGCCATGCTTCGCCATCGGCCTTTGATTTCCTGGCGTCAAAAACCAGCCGCCGCTTTAAGAAGCGAAACGACTTCCAGTTGCCTTTCGAGGCCAAAACCGTCTACGGAAGCCTCGTTTCTTTTAGTGACGCCGTCGACAGCCCCTGACGCGGCAAGCGCCCCCAGCATGGACGCCTCTTCTTCGAGGCTCTGGCCCAGCCATTTGCCATATACGGCCGACATGGCCGCCGTCAAAGCATAAGCCCCCCAGTTCGATACGTCCACCGGAAGGCATACGTCAGTCTTCACGACGCACAGGCATTCCTCATATCCCGGCATCAGATCCCTAAGCTGGGAGTTGAAATTCCCCATCCCGACCTCGTTGCCGCCGTCGCCTATGCCTATGGAGCGCGCGCCGAGCGACGCAAAAGAGTCAAGGGGAGCGGTCCATTGGCTGATGTCTTCCCCGCGCATGTTGTAGTAACATCCGTCTGCCGCCCTGCCAAGGCGTTCCACATAAACGAAGAGAGGCATGCCCCCGGAATCAAAGCCTGACGCGGAGGCGTCCTCAACCATATCCTGCTGAATGCCAAGAACGTCGGCACAGGCCTTAAACGCCCCAAAGCAGGGCGAATCCGTCCACGCCCGGACATCCTTGCCGGCCCTGCTTAACGCCCTCGTAAGCACGAGCGCCCCGGGAGGGCCGTCCGTTTCAGGCGACAGGACGGAGGGCACGTAAAAACCTGAGATTACGGCAATTTTAGGGGCATCGCGGAGCAAACGCAAGGCAGAACCCCACAGCGCGTCGGCGCAGAGCCTGGACGGTCCTCTGCCGCCTTCGCCGGAAGATGTCACGGCGGCAGTCAGGTCATGCGCCAAGCCGCCCGCAAGCGCGTCATATGCCAAGGATTTCGACAAGCTCCATCATGCCGGTGTCGAGTTTCTTTTTCTGCTCCCAGGAAACCTGAATGGGGCTTGCCACTATTTCCCCGTTTATCCTTCCCACCATCGTCCCGAATTCGCCCCGGATAAGCGCGTCTATCGCCCCGGCGCCAAGGCGCGAAGCCAGCACGGCATCGAAAGACGACGGGCTTCCGCCCCTCTGGATATGCCCCAGCACAGTGATGCGGGCATCATATCCGCCTGTGTCCTTCAAGAGCGACTGAAGCTCCGAAGCGGGCATGACGCCTTCCGCCACTATTATTAGCGAATGGCTCTTGCCGCGCTCCTTGGCGTAGCGGAGCTTCTTGCAGAGCAGATCCAGGTCGAACGGCACTTCCGGAACCATCGCGTACTCGGCGCCCGCGGCGACTGCCGCTTCGAGCGCCAGGAAGCCCGCGTTCCGGCCCATGACCTCCACCAGGAAAAGCCGCTCATGACTGGAGGCCGTGTCGCGGAGCTTTTCTATGCACTGAAGGGCCGTGTTGCAGGCGGTATCGAAGCCGATCGTGCAGTCGGTGCCGGCTATGTCGTTGTCGATGGTGCCGGGGATCCCGACGACAGGAAAGCCGAGCTTATGAAGCTCATAAGCGCCGTGGAAAGACCCGTCCCCGCCTATCACGACGAGCGCGTCTATGTCGTATTCCTTGAGACGCTGGAGCCCTTCGCGGACGCCCTCGGGCTTCGTGAAGCGCTCGCACCGCGCCGTGCGGAGTATCGTGCCTCCGCGGTGGACTATCCCTCCCACGGAGCTCACGGAGAGCGGTATGACGTCCCCTTCGAGAAGGCCCTCGTAGCCCCTGCGGAAACCGATCACCTCCATGCCGTTATAGATCGCGGTCCTCGTGACGGACCGGATCGCGGCGTTCATTCCAGGGGCATCCCCTCCGCTTGTAAGTATCCCTATCCGTTTCATGAAACGCCCCCCTAATTCCTCCTGATTTCGTCTATGCGAGCGTTGATGTCGTCTATCTCGCGCTTTTTGTTTTCAAGCTGCGTCTCAAGTTCCGTCCGCTCGCCGGTCAGCTTCTCCATTCTCCGAAGCAGCCGGTCTATCTCGATCCTGTCCGCTGCCGCTCCGGCCGTATTGACGCCGATGTTTTCAGGCTTTACGTCCCATTCGAGCCGGACGTCCGACGCGTTTAGCACAGGGCTTGCCCCAGCCACTATCACGAGGCGCAGCGTCGTGTTCTTGTTAAAGATGGGTTCGCCGGTCTTTTCGTCGTACCTCGGGAAATACACAAGGCCGTCCCTCTTGCCCTGGAGAGGGAGGTTAAAGCGATGGTCGTAATCAGCAGGGGCGTATTTTTTGCTCCCTACCCAGAGATGAACCATTTCGTCGAACGGCGCCATGTGAGTCGTCGGGCCCAGCTCCTCCAGCTCAACCAGGATAGGGAGGTAGTCGTCTATCTTGACGCTGTTGAAAAAGTTATACTTGTAATCCTCCAGCTCGCTCGCAGTCCAGAGATTTTTCTCGGCCTCGCTCTCCATGAGGCTGTTCACGTAGTCTGACGTGTAAAGGGTAGCCCTGACGATAAACCTGCCCCCCATCCTGTCGCTGCGTTCCTGGCTCCTGATCCACCTGGACATCTCAGCCTCGTATTTATTGGCCGCCGCCCCCTCTGTCGTGACGCATAGCGCGAGCGCCGCGGCAAGAAGGACATAACAAAGCGCTTTCAACTTCATTTTCACTCTAAAGACCTCCCGCATCTTTTAGGCTAAAAAAACTGAACTGACCTCACTCCAAAGAACGCACACCTGGAGTTTATCACAAATGACATTATCTAGCGATATGAGGAGCGATTCATCGTGGCCTTCACGTATCCGCGCGTTTTTTTCGCGCCTCATCGCGAGATTGACTGGATGAACTCCCTCTCATCGAGGTCAGGCCAGCCCGTTTTGAAGAAAAATTTAAAATGTTCCGGAGACAGCGTCTGAGCGCCGATTTCCCTGAAATCCAGCAACGAAATCATAATCAAAGCGGCTTGCCCGTCATAATATCTGCCCGGAGCTTTCGCGCGCAGCGTCTTCCTGAGAAATCTCATATCCGCGTACAGGTTTTCCATAACGTCCGCGTCCTTCGTAAGGGCTTCGTAGAACTCGGAGTCCGCGATAAAGGGCTCTTTCAGAAGATCGGGCCGCACGAAGCCGGCAAAAGCCCTGTTTTCATGAAACGCCACCGTGAGGCTTGCCTGGCCGGGCCCGCCCTCTGGCGTGATGCTGAAAACCCGGTCCCATCCGTCGCCGGGAATCTCCTTTATCTTTACGGCCCCATCACTGTCCGTCTCGTTATAACCGGTGACCGATCTTGAAATCTCGTCCCCCGCTTTTTTCCAGTCTCCGGATGCCGCGCCGGAAACCGCGAAATAGCCCGACAGATCGCCGTCCGGCGTCGCGGTGACCGCGAAGTTCATGCGGCCGGCGGACTCAAGAGCGGAGACAATATGGCCGCTTGCGCGCTCCGGCATCAGCGTTTCGATGGCGGACGCGTCAAATCCGGAGCTATCGCCCAGGATGCTGGAAAGAATCCTCACGTAACCGCCGGTAAGCACAAGCTCAGGGTTCGGGATCCCGTCAACCGCCGCCACGAGCCTCCCCCCTCCTGACCTGAAAAACGATCCGTAAGGCTTAGGCACGGAGCGCCCGAAAAAACCGTCTCCGTAGATCGGCTTGACCAAATCCGTGAGCAAATCGAGCTCCCACCCGCCTGGCGTTAGGCTGACATGGGCCTCGGCTGAGATGTTCTCCGGAAACAGCGTCCAGTCCTCCATCCCGAAAACGTCCGCCAGGTTTTCCGCAAAGAAGGCGGACGGTTCCTTGCCCAGGCCCAAAAGCATCACATTGCGCCCGGAGGACTTCGTTTTCGGGGAAAAGCGCCTGTAGCTGTTCCCGGCCGCGAGCATGGATTTCTTGACTCCCTCCTCGCTGCTCGCGAATATCAGCAGCTTTCCGTCTGAAGAAAAATAAAGGCCGAATGGATCTATCCGGTAAAACGGCGTCTCGCCATCCGGCGCCAGCACGGAAATCAGATTGGACATTCTGCCGAAAAATTCCTCCAATTCTTCCGAGGAAGCGCTCTTTTGGGCTATCCTTTCAAGAAGAATGTCCTCTTCCCTGCCTAACCCCCATGCCATCTGAAAGGACGGCTTCTCGTCTCCTGAGACGGACATCATGAACGACATCTCCGTCGCTGGAAATCCCTCCAGTATTGCCTTCGCGGGCTCGAAGAAGGATTTTATGGCCTCCGACTTCTGAAGCCGCCGGGCAATCTTGCCGGCATCCGCCATGTCCGCGTACAGATATGACAAGTCCTCTCCCTGCGGCGGCGCTATGGCGAGCGATGGCCTGGAGGCCGCTTGCGCGCTGGCTAAAAGGGGAATGAGCAGCAGGGCTGAAACCAGGAACGGGAAGAGCGTTACTGCCGCCTTTTTCCCGCGCGAAACGGATAAATCGTTTGACGTCATTGATAAAACTTCCTTTCAGAAAAAAATTTTAGCTGAAGACGATTCCATCGCGCATGGCAAGCCTTTCAGCTTACCGGCGCCGTGACGCGGGCGGTGCCTGCTTAAGGAGCGCCGGCACTCCCGGACGCGCCAAAGGCGTAAAACCATCTGAACGGCCTTAGCCCCGCAAGCTCAAACGAATCGACCGTTTCCCTTGCCTCATCGCTTAAAAGCCAGGCCGCAAATCGCGAAGCGATCTCCTCCTGTTCCTTCCTGAAACCGGAGTTTTTCACGAGGCAGACGTAGCTTTTTCTGTACACGCCGGTTCCGGCGATTTTTTCCAGTACGGGCGGCGCGCCCTGCGCCGCGCGGTACTGCGCGAACGCTCCCTCCCCCACCAACAAAAAAGCCCCCTCGTCCCCGGCCTGGAACATCGCCGTCACGTCGTCGCGGCTGGACTGGACGTAATTCCTGTTAAGGCCGGGGGTTTCGATCCCTTCAGCCTTCCAGATGTCCTGCTCGGCCCTTACCGACCACTCGTTCGCCATAAGCGAGAAAAAAGGCGCGCCTTCGCGGAAGATGCGGCCCATGACGGCGCCGATGCCGCTTGCCTCGGAATCGCCGCGCTCCGCCGGGCCTACGAGAATTATCTCTTCCCCGAACGCGGGAGAGAAGCTTCGCAGAAGGCCCTGATCGAACAGCCCGCGTACCGCCTCCTGGTCGCTCGTGAAAATCATATCGGATGTCCCGGCGACGCTTGGCCGCAGCGATTCCTCCCGCTCCTCGGCAGTACCGGACGGCAGCGTTTTCCAGACGGACGGGGATTCCGTCAGTTTATCTAACTCGTTGTTAAGCGCCACTAAGAGCATCTGAGCGGCTGGCGAATTAGCGAACTCGGATATCCTGACGGCCCTGCCCGGGCTGAGGCGCATGTCGTAGGCAGAAGCGCGGATGCAGAAAGAAGGCAGAAAAAGCAGAAAAACGAGGATCATTCCGGAAAACAGCGTGATTTTTCTCATGATGCCATACCGCCTCACATAGCCCTTGCTTTATTTTTTACCCGTTGCAGGGCGTTATCGGCCTTCTTGCGGTCACAATCAAGCAGTGTCGCCGCGCCTGAGACGCTTCCCTCGCTGAGATAGGCGTAGAGGACGCTTTTTTCGAACGCGCTCAGGCCCTCTATGAGCTTCGTCAGGGCTTCGCCCATCTCTATCCTCTCATGCGGCGCCGCAAAGCTGGACGCTCCTGAGTCAAGAGCCCGCGAATCCAGCGCGTCGTCGTCTATAAGCGCTTCATGCAGGCCGCGCCTGAGGTAGGAGATCATCCTGTTTCTCGCGCAAGCCCTCACGTATCCTTCGAGGTTTCCGCGTGACGGGTCATAGGAGTCCATTGCGCGCAGCGCTGCCATTATGCCCTCTTGCGTTAAGTCCTCGCGGGTAAAGAGATCGCCTCCTGAGAGCTTTCGCGCCTCGCTTATCACGACAGGCAGATATTTTTCTATTATGCCGGCTATCTCAGCAGCGTTTCTCATGGCCTTTTCGGCATTTAATCGCGCTTCATCAATATCAATTCGCGCTTAGCCACGGGCGGATCGCTCACGGCAAACATGCGCCCGATATGCGCTTCCGCCGCTTGCAGCCTGCTGTCGCAGTTATAAAAGATCTCTATGACCGGTTCGCCTTTTTCGACGCGGTCGCCGATTTTTTTCATAATCCTGAGCCCTGCTGACAGGTCGATGACGTCTCCCTTGCGAAGGCGGCCTCCGCCCAAAGCGCGTATCGCCATGCCGGCGCAGCGCGCGTCCATTTTTGCCACCGTGCCGGTTCCCGGCGACTCTATCGTATGTTTTTTCGCCGCCGACGGCAGAACAGAAGGATCATCCGCCACGGACGCGTCCCCGTCCTGCGCGGCGGTCATTTCGGCAAATTTCCTGAGGCCCGCACCGCTGTCAAGCGCCTCCTCCGAGGCCTTCCGCGCCGATGCCGGGCTGTCTTCCGCGCCGCTTATGACCAGCATGGCCGAAACGAGCGCAAGGCACAGCTCCCTCGTGTCCGCCGGGCCTCGGCCCGAAAGGATGTCCACGGACTCCCGGACTTCAACCGCGTTGCCTACCCACTCACCGAGAGGCTGCTCCATATCGGTGACAAGGCAGGAGCTTTTCCTGCCTAACGCCCCAGAGAGGCCCGCAAGGGCATCCGCGAGATTCGCCGCGCTGGCTGGGTCAGCCATCAGCGCCCCGCTTCCGCACTTCACGTCGAATACGAAAGCGTCCGCGCCTGATGCGATTTTTTTGGAGACTATGCTGCTCGATATGAGAGGAAGGGACGGCACGGTGCCGGTAACGTCGCGCAGGGCGTAAAATATCCCCTCGGCAGGGGCGAGCGTGGCTGAATATCCGGAAAGCGCCACGCCTATTTCGTCGGATTGTTTTAAAAACCGATCCGTGGAAAGGCGCATGTTCATGCCGGGAATCGATTCCAGCTTGTCTACCGTCCCGCCGGTGAAGCCAAGCCCCCTCCCGCTTAGTTTCGCGACGCGCAGGCCGCAGGCCGCGGCTAACGGCGCCACGACGATTGTCGTCTTGTCCCCGATCCCGCCCGTGCTGTGCTTGTCAACCGTCAGGATTGTCCTGCCGTTTTTAGGTGCCTTCGGGAAAACGACTTTTTCGCCGGAAGACGCGAGCGCGTCCGTGAAAGCCACTAGCTCCGCTTCGCAGAGCCCGTTCAAAAACACGGCCATGAGCCACGCGGAAATCTGGTAGTCCGCCGCCGCGCCGTCGCGGACAGCCGTCACGAAACCGGCCAGTTCTTCCGGCGAGTGCGCGAGGCCGTCGCGTTTTCTCTCTATAAAATCAATAACGTCCCACATTTGGGGCGATTTTCCTGAGGAAGCCGCGTATAACCTTTATCATCAAGTCGGCCGACTTTGACATCGCGTCCAGAACTTCCTGGTGATGCAGCTTGCCCTCTTTTACGCCGGCCGCATAGTTGGCTACGCAGGAAATGGCGAGAACCCTCATGCCCATGTGATTTGCGACTATGACTTCCGGAACCGTGGACATGCCGACCAGATCGGCGCCTAACGCCCTGCTCATGCGTATTTCGGCCGGAGTCTCGTAAGATGGGCCGGAGAAAGCCATGTAGACGCCCTGGTGAAGCCTTATGTTCAGTGTGTCGGCTACATCAAGGGCAGAGGCGATATACTCCTCGTCATAGGCGTAGGTCATGTCCGGGAAACGGGGCCCCCATTTATTGTTGTTCGCGCCTATGAGCGGGTTCGTGCCCATGAGGTTTATGTGGTCTTTTATCACGGCAAGATCCCCAGGGGCGTACGTGAGGTTCACGCCTCCAGCCGCGTTCGTGGCTATCAGGGTGCCAACCCCCATCTCCCCGAGTATGCGTATGGGAAATGTGATCTCGTCCATCATGTAGCCTTCGTAAAAGTGGACGCGGCCCTGCATAACGACGACCGGCACGTCTTCGAGCGTGCCGATCACAAGCCGGCCCGCGTGCCCGATGGCCGTCGTCCGGGGCCAGTACGGGATTTCATCGTACGGGACGGCAACGGAGTTCTCGATCGCCTCAGCAGCGCTTCCAAGGCCGGAACCCAGGATAATGCCGACTTTCGGGCGCAATGTCGTCCTGCGGCTTATTGCGGCAAGGGTCTCGGCGGTCTTTTCCGCGTTCAGCATCCCGATCCCCCCCTCAGTCACCTCCCTTATCGTCTTTATCAAATCCTGAGCGTGGGTGAAAACTGTCATACATATCCCTCAGTTCCGTGTCAAGATGAGCGTACTTTTCAGTAGTCGCTATTGAAGAATGCCCTAACAGCTCCTGCAATGTCCGCAGATCCATTCCTCTCCGCTGAAGATGCGTCGCGAGCGAGTGCCTCAAAACGTGCGGGTGAAGCCGTGATCTTGATATCCCTGCGTTTTTGCCCCTTCTTTGAACGATATTCCACAGTTCCTGCCTCGACATCTGATTTCCCCGGGATGACAAAAAAAGATAATCAGAACGGACGCTCCCAGCCAGGACGGGACGGGCTTCCTCCAGGTAGCGGCGCACTGCCGCCCTGAGCGCCCCTACGTAAGGCACTATCCTCTCCTTCCTTCCCTTTCCCTTAACGTACATCACTCCGCCTGTTTCGTCAATATTGGAAATCACGATAGAGCAGAGTTCGCTGGCCCTCAGGCCGCAATCGTAGGCCATCTCGATCATCGTCCTGTCCCTCAGGCCCAGCGCGGTCTTCTTTTTTTCAGCCTTTGTGACCTTTTTATCCTGATCCGGCGTCCCGCGGCCCGTTTCGCCGCAGCAGTCCAACATCCGCTCTATCTCGCCTTCCGTCATGACCTGCGGGAGGGTTTTCTCCCTTTTCGGAAGCGCCCCAAGCGGGCGGACCGACTCCTCTATGCCGTCGTAAAGGAGGTATTTTGAGAACGCGCGGAGCGTAGCGGCATTCCTTGTCTTAGTGCCGGACGATTTGCCGTCCATGCCAAGCTTGCGCAGATACCTCGACATAAGCTCAGGCTCTACCGGGCAGTGGCGTTTACCCTCTTTCGCGCAGAAACCCATCCAGTGAAGCAGGTCGGTCTTGTATGCCTTTACGGTGTTCGGGCTTGCTTGGCGCTCCAGGGCCATGTAGTCCAGGAATCCTGAAACGGCGCTGTCCGCGATGCCGTTTCCCTCTGCCCGCTCCGGCTTCACCGGATGCCCCTTTTGTCAAGGCCGGCAAGCCACCAGGAGAGGCCGAACAGCGTCTTGCAGTCCTTGATCTCGCCGCTTGTAATCAATCGTCCGGCTTCCTTCCATGAGACGAATCGCGCCAGGACGAGCTCGTCGTCGTCTTGCGGCAGGCTGTCCTGAGTGAGGCCGGTCGCGTGGAAAAAAACGAGCATTTCGTCGGAAAAGCCCGGGGACGTATAAAACTCGGCCACGCGCTCTATTTTGGACGGCTTCCATCCCGTCTCCTCGCGCAGCTCGCGGATCGCTGCTTCATCATAGCTCTCGCCCGGCTCGGATATGCCGGCCGGCAATTCGATGAGCGTCTGGCCTGCGGCATACCTGTGCTGGCGGATCAAAAGCACCTCGGCGTCATCGTTTTCGGCAAGGATGACGACGGCCGGCTTATGCTCCACTACCTCGCGCGAGGCGATGTTTCCGCCCGGCAGCCTCACGCGGTCGACGCGGACGCTCAGTATCCGCCCGTCGTAAACGCGCCTGCTTTCCACGCAAGCCTCCGTTAAATCCCGATGCCCGTCCATGATGTATGTCACGACAACAGCTCCTTCCGTTCTGCCCGCAGGCCGTTCCACCAGTCAATCGCCGGCATTGTTTTTTTGCCCTCCGGCTGAACGTCCAGGAGCGCAATGGCGCCTCCTCCGGCCCTGACCGCGACGCCGCCGTCTTGCGGGCCCTCCAGCATCCCCGGCACGCTTTCCGCCATATGGCAGCCTGACGCGTCATGCGGCAGCAGGCGCGCGCGCAGCACCCTGAGCCTCTTTTCCCTGAACGTAGTCCACGCCCCAGGCTTCGGGGCAAGCGCGCGGATAAGGCCGCAGACGGAAGAAGGATGACGCCCCCAGTCTATCCGCTCTTCCTCAGGCCGGATCTTGGGAGCGGCAGTGGAGAGCGAATCATCCTGAGCCTCGAATCGCCACTGGCCTATCGGATGCGCCGACGCGTAACGTATGAAAGCCGATGTCCCGGCGACCGCCGTGCGCTCCAGGAGCGTTCCGGCGTCGTCGTCATCGTCTATCGCGATTTCTTTCCTGAGCAGGACGGGGCCTGAATCCATTCCGGACGCGAGCTTGAATACGGTGACTCCGGTGCTGCCGCGGCAATCCATGAGCGCCCTCTGCACCGGCGCGGCACCGCGGTAGCCTGGCAGAAGCGACGGATGAATGTTGAGGCACCCGACGCGTTCCCCCTCAGCCAGCAGGGGTTCTTTTATCATCTGCCCGAAGTCGATCACGAAGCAAAAGTCCACGGGCAAATCCTTTATAAGGGCAAGAAGCTCAGGATCCGAGGAAGCGCGGCCGGACAGGATTAGCGGAATGCCTGGAAAAGACGCGGCGGATACGGCACCGACCTGGGTTGGGCGCAGAGCCTTGCCTCGCCCGGCATATTTAGGCGGCGCGGTGACTATCCAGGACGGGGCCCGCCACTCCGCAAGGAGCGCAAGGCATCTTGCCGCAAACCCGCCTGAGCCGAAAAATCCCCATGACAGACCGTTACTCACGACGATAACCTCCGATCAGACGGCAGCCTTAGCTTTTCTTTCCATCTTTTTTTTGATAAACGCCCTCTTGAGCCTCGAAAGCCTGTCAATCATGAGCTTTGCGTCAAGGTGGTCTATCTCATGGCAGAACACCCGCGCTAGAAACCCTTCTATTTCGTCTTCATGCTGGCAGCCGTATTCATCTTGGTAGATGACCTTTATCTTGTTAGGCCTCGCGATCTCTTCATATATCCCCGGAAAACTGAGGCACCCCTCTTCAGCGCGTTCCTCCCCCTCTTCTTCCGTTATCCTTGGATTCACGAGGGCGAACCTGCTGCCTTCCCAGTCGATCACGACGATCCGCGCCCGCATTCCGACCTGCGGCGCGGCAAGCCCGATTCCTTTCGATAAATACATGGTCTCCCACATATCCGATATCAACTTCCTGAGCTTGTCGTCAAACACCGTAACCTTTTCCGCCACGACGCGAAGGGCAGGATCCGGATAGACAAGCACATCGAGAATAGCCATATGCGCATCACCTCAAAAGATCAATAGCAGTAAATTTTCATATCAGAAGGCTGATCCATAGTCAGAAGCCTGATTAGACTGATATATGCCGTTTTTTGCGTTAATCAGCGATTCCCCCTGGTTATTTTATCAGCAAAGAGAATTACATATACCGATAGAAGAGCGACAGGAACAAAAAAATCCCGACCGCTGACATGACGCTCAGGAAAATCAGCGGCTTGTTGAAGCGGTCAGTTTTGCGGCGGAAACGCATTATGTTGAACAGCATCCCGAACAGGCAGAACACGAAAGCCGCGATCAGCGAGTAGAGAGAGTACCAGAGGAAACGGTAGTTCCAGTTCGTGTTTACCGAAATGTTGAGAACCCTCGTGATGAAATTGTCAGACTCTGGCTGTGCCTTGCTGAAAAGCAGCATCATGAACATGGCGAAAACCCATCCGGCGCCGGTAAAAGCCGATACCGCTTTCGTCATCCAGTCTCTTCCCCGCCTGCGTTCCACAAAGTGCCGCCCGTCTTTCGAATGCTGGTCTGTAGCAGCCACGCCGTTCACCTTCTCCTATCGATGTCCTCCGATCGGATTGAACTCCGCATCGAAGATGTCTTTCAGCTCGCCCCAGGTTTTGCTTCCCACCTCGCCGCCCGAGCGCGACCTTACCGAGACGGAATGAAGCTCTGACTCGGCTGCCCCCACTATAAGCATGTATGGTATCTTTTCCATCTGCGCGTCGCGGATTTTCTTGCCGAGCTTCTCGTCGCGCCCGTCGCGCTCGGCCCGCACTCCCCATCGCGTCAGCTCCGCTTCGACCTCGCGGGCGTATGGCTCATATTCCTTCGTCACCTGAAGGATTTTGGCCTGAACCGGCGCGAGCCAGAACGGGAATGCGCCGGCGAAATGCTCGACCAGTATCCCTATGAAGCGCTCCATACTGCCAAGTATCGTCCTGTGCAGCATGACCGGGCGATGCCCCGCGCCGTCAGCGCCGATGTAATTCATGTCGAATTTTTCCGGGAGCTGGAAGTCGAGCTGGATCGTCCCGCACTGCCACGTCCGCCCGATGCTGTCCTCCAGGTGGTAATCGATTTTCGGCCCGTAAAACGCGCCATCGCCTGGATTGATCTTGTAAGGAGTTCCGGTCTCCTCAAGCGCGTTCTGCAGCTTCTTCTCCGCCAGTTCCCACCGCGCCGGGTCGCCCATGGCTTTCTCAGGCCGCGTTGACAGCTCTACGTTGAACTTAAAGCCGAATACGCTGTAGACGTGCTTGTCGAGATCCATTACGCCCTTGAGCTCGTCCTCGACCTGTTCCTCGGTACAGTAAATGTGCGCGTCGTCCTGCGTGAAGCATCTGACGCGCATCAGGCCGTGAAGGACGCCCGAACGCTCATGCCTGTGAACAGTGCCAAGCTCGGCCACGCGCATCGGCATGTCGCGGTAGCTGCGGAGCGACGTCTGGTAGTATATGATGCCGCCCGGACAGTTCATCGGTTTTATCGCGAACTGCTTCTCGTCAATCTCCGTGAAATACATGTTCTCGCTGTAATAGTCCATGTGACCGGAACGCTGCCACAGCTCGCGGTCGAGGATTATAGGCGTCTTTATCTCGCTGTAGCCGCGCCGCTTATGCTCGTGCCTCCAGAACTCGAGGAGCTTGTTCATAAGCTCCACGCCCTTGGGGTGGAAAAACGGAAAGCCGGGCCCTTCGGGCTGGAAGCTGTAAAGGTCGAGTTCCCGCCCGAGCTTTCTGTGATCGCGGAGGCGGGCTTCCTCCAGGCGCTTCAGATGACGCCCCAGCGATTCGGCATCCGCGAAGGCTGTGCCGTATATCCTGGTGAGCATCGTGTTTTTCTCGTCGCCCATCCAGTAAGCCCCGGCAAGCGAAAGGAGCTTGAAGTGCTTCAGGTATCCGGTGTTCGGGACGTGCGGCCCGCGGCAAAGATCCCAAAACTCACCCTGGCCGTAAAGCGTCACGGTTTCTTGGCCGATGTCCTTTATAAGCTCCGTCTTGAAACGGTCGCCCTTGAAACGCTCAAGGGCCTCCTGAGACGTGACTACGGCCCTTTCTATGCGGAGCTTTTCCCTTGAAATCTTTTTCATCTCGGACTCGATTGCCGGAAGATCCTCGTCCGATATCGCCTTCGGGAAGAGGACGTCATAATAGAAGCCGTCCTTTATCGACGGCCCGACGCCGAAGAGCGCCCCCGGATATAGCCTCGTTATGGCCTGCGCCATCAGGTGCGCCGTAGAGTGCCGCAGTATATCGAGCCCCTCCTCGGTTTCCGGAGCTATCGGAAGGACGGTTCCGCCGCCGCTGATTTCCCTGTAAAGATCTATTTTCTCGCCGCCCGCAACGGCAGCGATGGCACCCTTCACGCCCCACTCCTTGAAGAGGCCGGACGGGGTCGTATGCTCGCCGTCCCAGGCCTTGCCTTCCGGCCCAACATAATGAGCCATTGCATCATCTCCTTTTGCCGCTTTTTGACGGAATGAGCCGCACAGGCGGAACAATCCGCGCATCAAAAAGCGTGATTAATTTTAGCATTCTTTATGCATTTGTGACAGTTTAAGGAAGGGCTGATTTATTGCAATATGACTGAAAGGCAATGAATTAAACATGTGCGCCGCATATTAAGGCGGCTAAACGCTTTTTTGCCGTTCATAATCAGCGCTTCTTTAAATTCTACTTCACTCCCGTGCTTCCGAACCCGCCCGACGCGCGAGGGGAATCCGAAAGCCCGTCCGACTCCGCAAGCAGCGCCCGCGTCACCGGCATGAAAATTATCTGGGCTATCCTGTCGCCCCGCGAGACGTTAAAAACTTCCTTCCCGTGGTTAATCAAGATCACGCGGATCTCGCCCCTGTAGTCCGAGTCTATCGTCCCGGGCGAGTTCAGGACCGTGAGGCCGTGACGGGCCGCAAGGCCGCTCCTCGGGCGGACCTGCCCCTCATATCCCGAAGGTATCTCTAAAAAAAGGCCGGTTCCAACCGTTTTAAACTCACCTGGCGCAATCTCCAGGGACTCGCAGGCGCGAAGATCCATGCCGGCTGATCCGTCCGTCGCGTATGAAGGCAGGGGGATGCCTTCTGACGCGGCATCCCTCCGGATCCTGACTGAAAGATTATCGAAACCGCTCATCGTTATTTTAGCGTCATTTAGAGTGCCTGTCCGAGCGGTAGGAGTTCCGAGGCCTGTCCCCTCTGTCCGGCCTGTCGCCGCCCGGCCTCGAGTCGCGCCTCGGGGCACCCTCGCTCTTCGGGAATGCCGAGTAGCGCTCCTCGCGCTCCATCTCCGCCGGAAGCTGGGCAGCCAGCGCGGGATCTGCCTCTATCGCCGCCTTCTGGTCGAGAGCGCGTCTGCGGGAGAGGTTGATCCTGTTCATGTCGTCGATCTCCTTGACGACGACTAAAACCTCGTCGCCCACTGAGAACGCGTCGTCAATCTTTGGGATGTGATGGGCGCTGATCTCGCTGACGTGGAGCAGGCCTTCCTTGCCGGGCAGGATCTCGACGAAAGCCCCGAAATTTATCATCCTCGTCACCTTGCCGATGAAGGACTCGCCTGCCTTTACCTCTCTCGTAAGGTCGTTTATTATCTTGAGCGCCGCTTGAGCGGACTCCGATTCCATGGCTGAAATGAACACCCGCCCGTCATCCTCCACGTCTATCTTGGCGCCGGTCTGAGCGACTATGGAGCGGATGATCTTCCCGCCGGGGCCAATGACGTCGCGGATTTTTTCGGGATTTATCGAAAGTGTCAGTATGCGCGGTGCGTTCGGGGATATCTCAGGTCTCGCGCCGCTGATGACACCGGCCATGATGTCCAATATGCGGAGCCTGGCGTCTCTGGCTTGCCCAAGGGCCTGCTCAAGTATCCGCCTCGTTATTCCGCCGGCTTTATTGTCCATCTGAAGGGCCGTCACGCCATCCCGCGTTCCGGCAACCTTGAAGTCCATGTCGCCGTAATGATCCTCGAGGCCTTGAATGTCGGTCAGTATGCCGATCTTCCCGCCGTCCGCGATAAGGCCCATTGCGATTCCGGCCACTGGCTTTTTGACCGGGACGCCCGCGTCCATCATCGAGAGGCTTCCCCCGCAGACGCTTGCCATGGAACTTGATCCGTTCGACTCGAGAATGTCGGAAACCATCCGGATGACGTAGGGGAAATCCTCCTCAGACGGCATCATGGCCCTCAAAGCCCGCTCCGCCAAGGCGCCGTGCCCGATCTCCCGGCGACCCGGCCCGCGCATCGGGCGGACTTCACCTACCGAGTAGGGGGGAAAATTATAATGAAGCAAAAAGCGCTTGGACGGCTCGTCCCACTTGAGCCCGTCCAGCATCTGGTCGTCTGTGCCGACCATGCCGAGCGTCGTGACGGAGAGGGACTGCGTTTCGCCCCGCGTGAAAAGGGCGCTCCCGTGAGTCCTGGGCAGCACCCCGACCTCACACGTTATGGCGCGCAGCTCGTCCATCGCTCTGCCGTCCGCGCGGCGCTTGTCGTCCAATATGAGCTTGCGGACACCTTTTTTCGTCAGCTCGTCCATAAGCCCGTCGATATAAGGCTTTGAGCCGGGATGAGACTCCGCGAAGTTAAGTGTCGCCTTCTGGGATATCTCAGAGAGAGCGGAGGCCCTTTCCGCCTTGCCGTGAATCTGGATGGCGGAGTAGATCTCGTCCCACAGGTTGCCGTTTACCCAATCGTCTATCTCGTCTATGCGGGCCGGGTCTGGAATCGTGATTTTATCCTTGCCTGTTTTGGCTCTCATTTCGAGGATGAAATCCACGATTTTGTTTATCTCTTGCTGGGCAAGCTCAAGAGCATCGATGAGAAGGCTCTCCGGAACTTCCTCTGCCCCGGCCTCAACCATCGTTATCCCGCCTTTGTGGCCTGCCACCGTAAGATCCAGCGTGCTGTCCTGCATCTCGCTCTCCGTCGGGTTCACCACGAACGAGCCGTCTATGAAGCCGATCTTGACCGCGCCTATCGGGCCGTTCCACGGTATGTCGGAGATCGCGAGCGCGGCGGAGACGGCGTTGATGGACAGGATGCCGGGAGCGTTGACCTGATCCACTGAAAGGACAGTGCTTACGGCATGCACGTCATATCGCATATATTCGGGGAAAAGCGAGCGTATCGAGCGGTCGATGACCCGCGCCGATAGCACGGCGGATTCAGACGGGCGCCCCTCGCGCTTTATGAACCCGCCGGGGATTTTCCCGGCGGAATAGTACCGCTCCTCGTAATCGACGAGAAGCGGAAAGAAGTCAAGCCCCTCGCGCGGCTTAGAAGACATCACCGAAGTGACGAGCACCACGGTTTCCCCGCACTGCGCCAACACGGACGCGTTTGCCTGCTTCGCGACGCGCCCCGTTTCGAATGAGACGGCCTTCCCGCCGATCTCAAGGCTAAATGTTTCAGCCATTATTTTTCCTCCTCTATTCTCATATCTTTTTTTACAACTTTTAAATGATATCACATAAAAAGGGCCATGCAACCTGACAGCGGTTTTTGCATGGCCCTTTGCGAGAGTTTCGTTTTTATTGCCGGAGAAGCCTCAATGGCGCAACCCTAAACTCTGAATGAGCGTCTGATAGCGCGAGAAGTCTTTGTTGCGAAGATACTGAAGAAGTTTGCGCCGCTTCCCTACCATTATGAGAAGTCCGCGCCGCGAGTGGAAATCCTTCTTGTGAATCTTCATGTGATCCGTGAGCTGTCTTATCCGCGTCGTCAGAATGGCTATCTGAACTTCCGGCGAACCGGTGTCGGCGCCGTGCGTCTTGTACTTCTCGATTACCTGCTGCTTTAACTCCTTGTCGATCAATTCCTTCACTCCTAAATCTTCTGAAATCCCAAAACTCAGGCCGACGAATCACTCAGGCGGTCCGTGTAAAGGGTAGGGAAATTATAGCACAGGATCGGCTAAAAAATACGCCTCAAGAGCGGCGCTCGTTTCAGAAAATACGCGCTTACAAGATAACAGACGGCCACGGTGAACAGATTGCACGCGGCCCACTTTAATATTACATTGACGCCGTAAGGCTTCAGGAAATACGCGAACGGCGTCAATGCTATCTGATGCAGCCAGTATATAGGGTATGAGTGAGGTGATAAAATTTTGACGGCTTTCTCGAAAGGCGGGCGTTTTTTTACGAAAAGCCCGACGAAGAAAAATGTCATAGCGATCATCGTGGAGTTATAAAGGACGGCATCCAGGATCATGTTTGCCCCCGCGCCGAGGCCGGATTCGATAAAAAATTTCCATCGCAAAAGCAGGGCGGACGAAATAATCCCGGCAATCCCCCACAGCGCCGGGTTCGGAGTCCAGCCGCCTTCTCTGAACCAGCCGGAACGCCACCCGTAAATCCCGAGCGCGAAAAACCCGGCGTATCCGACGATACGGGCATGTTGGAAATAAAGCACGTACCCGATATTCACCCATTCAACTGCCGGCTTGATAAAATACGCCGCCAGATAATAAGAAACCGCCGAAACCGCCCAGAGCGCCGCAATCAGGATGCCGTGAGAAAACTTTTCTTTTTTCTCCGTATTTGCGCCTTCCCCGCCGTTTTTGCAAAAAATCGCGTAAACGAGCAGAAAGAAGAATAAGACCCCCAAAAACCAGTAATGCCCCTGCTGGTAGAACGGCCCGAAAAACCAGTTCGTTATGAAGCCCCAGGCCGTCACAGGGCCGATTCCGTACTTGAGATACGAGGCATAGGCTAAAAACGGGGCTATGAGCGTCACTCCGAGAATCCAGGGCAGGCCGATGCGCATGAATTTACCGCGCACGAACTTGGAAACCCCGCGCTTCGATAAGGAAGGGGGCGCGAAATAGCCGGCGAGGAAGAAGAGCGCCGACATGGGGAACGAGTCGAGAAAGACGACGAGCATCGCCATAAAGAAGCTCTTGTCGTCGTCGATGACATACCACCACTCCGGCACGAACATCATATACGTCATCGCGGCGTGAAGCATTACGACGAGCAGCACCATAACGAGCCGCATCGCGTCGAACCCCGTTATCCTGTCATTTCCCCGTTCCATGACAACCAGCCTCGCTTTCTTGTACGTTTAAACGTACTTTACTCGAAACTTATAAGAACGCCGGCGGCCAGCCGTCCTGATTTCACGCCGCGTTCGCTTTGTTTAGGGCGCGTTTCCGCATGCCCGCGTCGAGGATGCTCTTTCTGATGCGGACTGTCTTCGGAGTGATCTCGACGAGCTCGTCCTCCTCTATCCATTCAAGCGAAGACTCGACCGTCATCCTCCGCGGGACGTCCAGGACTATCGTGGCGTCTTTCGTCGCCGACCTATGGTTCGTCTGCTGTTTCCGTTTGGCCGGGTTGCAGGGCAGATCCTTCGGCTTGGCGCTCTCCCCCACTATCATGCCGCTGTAGACGCGTTCTCCGGGCTCAAGGAAGAGCCTGCCGCGCTCCTGAAGGTTTTCCAGGCTGTAGCTCGTCGCGATGCCGGTGTCCATGCACACCATTGACCCGCGGGAGCGCGATACGACTTCGCCGGCCCACGCGCCGTAGCCCACGAAACGGGATGCCAGAATCCCGAGGCCCCGGGTGTCCGTCAGGAACTCCCCTCTGTAGCCGATCAGCCCGCGCGTCGGTATCTTAAACGACAGCCGGAGCGTTCCGGTGCCGCCGTTTTCCATTCCCAGAAGCTCGCCCTTGCGCGATGCGATTTTCTGTATCACGATGCCCTGATACTCCTCCGCCACGTCTATTATCAGTTCCTCCATCGGCTCCAGGAGTTCTCCGTTTTCGCCGCCGCGCGTTATTACCTCCGGGCGCGAGACGCAGAATTCCATCCCGTCGCGCCTCATCTCCTCTATAAGGATGCCAAGGTGAAGCTCGCCGCGGCCCGAGACCTTCACTCCGTCAGGACGCCCGATATCTTCCATGCGGAGCGCCGGGTCGACGCGCGTCTCCCGTTCCAGGCGCGACTTTATCTGCCGCAGCGTGACGGCGTTGCCGTCCTCCCCCGCGAAAGGCCCTGTGTTTACGAGGAAGAACATCGACACCGTGGGCTCCTCTATGTCGAGCGGCGGCAACACGCTATCAGCGCGCGACGCGTCCGCGACGGTGTCCCCAAGCGTGATTTCGTCCGGGCCCGAGAACCAGACGATATCGCCCGCGCCAGCCTCGTCGACCTCCTTGCGGTCGAGCCCTTCCGTGATGAAGATGTGCGCGCAGCTCTCCTGCCTCTCGGAGACTACCTCGAAGTTCTGCTGCTCGTGGTCGGTCCACTGAGTGTGAGTCACCAGTATCGGCGTGTTCTTCCTGAGAGTGCCTCTTAAGACGCGCCCGCAAGCTATGCGCCCGAGATAATCGCTCCACGCCAGCGTGCTGACCTGCATCAGAAGTGCCCCGCCGCCGTCAACCTTCGGAGGCGGGACAAAGTCGACGATCATCTCGAAAAGCTCATGCATTCCCTTGCTCTCTCCGCCCTGGATCTCTGAAGCTTCCTTGACCATCCAGCCGCTAAGGCCCGAGCCGTAGAGAACGGGGAACTCGCACTGCTCGTCCGTCGCGCCTAGCTCTATGAATAAATCGAACGTCTTGTCGAGCGCCGCGTCCGGGGCAGCGTTCGGCCTGTCCACCTTGTTGACGACGACGATCGGGCGCAGACCGAGACGTAGCGCCCGCATAAGGACGTACCGCGTCTGAGGCATCGGCCCTTCGTTCGCGTCCACCAGAAGAAGCACCGAGTCCACCATGGAAAGGACCCTCTCGACCTCGCCGGAAAAATCGACATGCCCCGGCGTGTCCACGATGTTGATTCTGTACCCTCCCCATTCGACTGAGCAGTGTTTAGCCTTTATGGTTATGCCGCGCTCCCGCTCCAGCGAAAGCCCGTCCATCACCCTTTCCTCCATGCGCTCGTTCTCCCGATCAGTCTGAGTAGCCCTGAAAATGGAGTCTATGAGCGTGGTCTTGCCGTGGTCTATGTGGGCGATTATCGCCACGTTTCTAATTTTTGAAGCATCGTACACTAAGTTCACCTCGTTTATTTACAAGCGGATAAAAGTTATCCGAATAAGCAGCATAGTATAATAACATATTTTGCCGATTTTTATTCCAGGTTTTTTTGAAATACGCACTTTATGAAGGGCTGATTTATTCAGATTTATTCAGAGATTCCCAAAGCGGAAGGGCTCAAAGCCGGGCGGCGTCGCTCAAGTACGGCGAAACGCCGTTTTGCCATTCAATCGGCGCTTCCTTTATGCTAAAATGCCCGGCGGAAGCATCTCATCCAGTCGCTGCCTCTTAGAGAGGCGGAGGAAAGTCCGGGCTCCGCAGGGCAGGGTGCAGGAGAAATTCCTGTGGGTGCGAACCCAAGGAAAGTGCCACAGAGACGATACCGCCCGAAGAAATCCGGGCAAGGGTGAAAAGGCGAGGTAAGAGCTCACCGGACGCGCGGTGACGCGCGTGCCTGGCAAACCCCACCCGGAGCAAGATCGAATAGGGGAGGCTGAGGCGGCCCGCTGACTCCCGGGTACGATCGCTTAGATAAATGACTGGACACGACAGAACCCGGCTTACGAGATGCTTCCGGATTATGCCTATCGAAGCCGCATGTCCGAAGAAAAAGCGCGGAAGCCGTGCGTATGGCGGCCGGGCAGCGTTAAGCACAGCCCCTAAACCGCGAATCGGATTACACGGGGCTTCCCCGGAAGCGTTCATCCGCCTTTTCAATTTTTCCCCCTTGACGCGAACGCATTGTAAAGATAGGATACTCGCGTTGAGAATGTGTCCGTAGCTCAGCTGGATAGAGTGTTGGCCTCCGGAGCCAAAGGTACCGGGTTCGAATCCCGGCGGGCACGCCAGAGACAGCAAGGGTTCAGGGGATTTCCTCTGAACCCTTTAATTTTATTTCGTCACATATTCGTCACAAACGGCATGAAGTTTTGATCTCATCAGCGACACCGACCTCTTTTACATTGTTGCCCCGCGTCCCGTCTGGCTGTCATTTACAGCGCTCCTTTTCGCCGCTGGCGATATTTCTTGGACTGCTCTTTGTTCTTCTCTCTCAGGTGCGCCTTGCGGCATTCTGTTTTGTCGCAGTGCGTCCATATAGAGCGCCGCAAGCCAGGCTTTGACATGTCCTCCCACGCGCCGCAATACCGGCACTGCTTATAATGCCAGTCGCGGCCTGACACTAGATCGTCCCTGATTATCGACCAGATGAACCCCATCGCGCTTCGGGGATTGATTTGGTTCACGAATTTGCCTTCTTCGAACTCAAGGTGATTTGTCGTCGGGAACTCCTCAAGCCCTTCGCTTACCTTATTGGCGAGAAGGGTTTTCGCCACAAGCAGTGTGTATTCATCGTCACGGCTAAATCTGTCCTCGTCTTCCGTAGTCATATAAATCGGA
>JAIROA010000142.1 GCA_031257775.1 Synergistaceae bacterium | reverse complement strand
GTGAAGGACGTTGATTTTTCGATCGACAGCGAGGAGATCGTAGGCTTGATAGGGCCTAACGGTTCCGGAAAGACCACTTTCCTCAATATAATAAGCGGGCTTTACCGCGCCACGAATGGCGTCGTTACGCTTCACGGCAATGATATTACCGGCTTGCGCCCGTTTGAAATCTTTCAGAAGGGCATTGCGCGCACATACCAATCGAGCAGATTGTGCTGGGAATTGAGCGTTGCCGACAACATCCTGATGGGGCTTTATACGAAGCACAAGAGGAACCTGGCGGATATCGTCCTTCGCCCTAAAAGAGCCGATGGCGAGATATACGGATTTCTTCAGGAGTGCATGGATATGTTGAGCTATTTCAATCCGTCTCTCTTCAATCTGCGATATGAGCTGACCAAGAATATACCTCACATCGACAGGAGGCGTATCGAGATATGCCGCGCCCTTGTAGGGCGTCCGGTCGTTCTGCTGCTCGACGAGCCGACGGCCGGGCTGAATGACGAGGAAACCATGCAGATGATGACGGACATTTACAAGATCAAGAAAAAGATCAAGGACGTCTGCATCATCATAATAGAGCATGACATGAAGGTGATGCAACAGGTTCCCGAGCGCATTGTGGTCTTCAATGCCGGACAGAAGATAGCGGAGGGCATCTACAGGGATATCGTCAAGGACCCGGATGTAATCAACGCTTATTTGGGAGGAGCCGCGGTATGAACGGCACCGTCGACAACACATTGGAGATAAGCGGGCTGGATACCAGCTATGGCCGTATCCCGATGCTGCGAGGCGTCAGCCTGAACGTTCCGAGCGGTCAAGTCTGTTGTGTCCTTGGAGCTAACGGCGCCGGCAAGACAACGCTGGTCAAGGCAATCCTGAATATGGTCAAGGCCGACAGAGGAAGCATGAAACTGGAAGGCAAGAATATGGATTCGTGGCCGACACATAAGAGGGTCAAGTCCGGCATCGCCATATCGGCGGCAGCCGTCGGCACCTTCCACAAGATGACTGTCGAGGACAATCTGAAAATGGGCGCATATTACATAGACGACTCTCTCCTTCAGGAGAGGCTTGGGGAGATATATCAGTCCTTTCCGGTGCTGCGCGAGCGCCTCCGGCAAAAGGCGGGCACGTTGTCCGGCGGCGAGCGCACAATGCTCGCGATAGCGAGAGCTGTCGTCAACAAACCTAAGCTGCTGATTTTAGACGAACCCTCCCTTGGCCTGGCTCCTATCATGATCGAGGAGGTCTTCGAGATCATACGCCGCTTGAGAGCGACGCGGCAGATGAGCATTTTGCTGGTGGAACAAAATGCCGTGAAGGCGTTGTCCGTGGCCGGCTGCGGATACGTCATACAAAAAGGCGCGATCGCGTTTTCGGGAACTGCAGACGCGCTCGGCAGGAGCGAATTTGTGGAAAATCCCGTGATGTAAACCGCGCGCGTGCCCTGGGCGAATGGCAGGATGAGGATGGAAATCTGAGGAGAGAATCGAGGCGGCATCCGGGAAAAGATAATACATATCCGCTCTGTCCGAGTCGGCCAATGAAGCGTACTATCTGACACACGAAAAGAAGAGGAGGAGGAGAAAGATGTCCGGAAAAACTAAGCTTTTGCGCATGTTCTTTTTATCGTTGTTCGTGATTGGTCTGCTGATCGGGGGCTCTTCAGCCGATGCCGCCGAATCTGTCGTCAAGGTGGGATTTTTGGGCCCGATAACCGGATCCGACGCGGCTGAGGGTGCCGCGGCGAGGAATGCGTTCACGCTCGCAATCAGCGAGGCGAACAAGTCAGGCGAGTTCCCTTTCAAGATTGAAGTTATCGAGGTCGACGATCAGGGCACCGAGAACGTGGCCGTTGCGGGCGCGCAGGAGATCGTGTCGGACAGCGACATTGTAGCGGCGTCCGGCTTCTGGAATTCCGGTCCGGCGGCCGCGGCAATCCCTGTTTTCAAAGAAGCCGAGATCCCGCTTCTCATATGGGGCGCTATACGGGAATCACTCACAAACAAGGAGAACGTTCCCTATATCACTCGCTCGGCGCCAACCGACAAGCAGGAAAACATACCGCTCGCGATAAAGGTTTTGGATGAGATGGGTTATAGGGACTGGTTTATCGTATCGGATGTCAGTTCCTATGGCGACGGCAACCTCAACGCCTTCAAGGCCGAGCTTGCGGCGCGAAAAATCACCCCCATTGGAGAGGAGCAGGTTCCCGAGGATACCACCGACCTGAACGCGGTTGTGCAGAAGGTCAAGGCGAGCGGCGCAAAGGCGGTTTACTGCGGAAGCACGGTCGCCATAGGCTCGCAGCTCAAGCGCCAACTCAACGATGGCGGAGTGAGGGACATCCTGTACTGCGGGATTTCCGGCATGAAGACCGAGGATTTTCTCAAAATAGGAGCGGAGCCCGCGGAAGGCACCTTAGTAGTCAGCCCCGGAATAATCCTTGAGGATACTACGGAGGGCAGCAACTTCATCAACCTCTACAATTCACAGGGTTACTCCGAGCCGATTGGCGCTTTTACTCCTTACGCGTACGAGGCGGCGTTGATCCTCATCAAGTCCATGCGGGCCTGCGAAGGGAAGCCCACTGCCGAGGCTATGACGAGGGCGATATTGGACAGCAAGACGACTGGTATCATGGGCACGACGACATTCAATGAGATCGGACAGACGGAAAATGTGGCGGCCTACTTGAATGTCGTGCAGGACGGCAAATGGGTTCCCCTGGATAAATCGGAATATAGCCAGGGCGGTAAACGCGCGTTTGGGGGGAAGTAAACAATAAACCCATGAAGCCGCTCATTATTTGAGCGGCTTCATGCCCGATTTGGTTTTGGCGGCTGAGAGTGTAAGGGGGAGGCGGCATATTATGGAAATGTTTTGGGGATTGGCGGTCAGCGCAATTCTTCTTGGCTGTACGTATACCCTGGTGGCAATCGGTTTTTCGCTTTTTTTCGGAGTGATGGACGTTGTGGTCTTTTGCTGCGGAGACATAGCCATCTTTGGGTCATTTGCCATCATCGGAGCCTATGCTGTGGCGCAGAGCGCCGGATTGTTCGGCGTATTCCCGTTCTGGGTCTGCGTCATACTGCTGATATTGATCGGGGCCGTCTTCTGTGCCGCGTGGGGATTGATCACTCATCAGCTGTCCATCAAGCCGTTTCAAAACAGCTCGGAATTGATGCCGTTGTTGAGCACCATCGCAATGGGCACGGTCATCAAAGAAGGTTTGGGTCTTTTGTTCAAACCCGTCGTGAATACGATATCTGCGGCGTTCGATAGGGAATCGGCCGTCACAGTGGTCAGCGGCCGCAACCCGCAGGGGTTCCCGTCGCTGCTCCTGCCCGATGGGACAGTCGGCGCGCGTTATCTGACAATTATCGTCATTACCGCTGTGATTCTGCTTTTGCTGTTTTTATTTTTGAACAAGACGAAGATGGGGATGTCCATGCAGGCGATTTCGCAGAACAAAGAGCTGTCCCTCATGACCGGAATCAACGTGTCGCGCGTTATTATCATCACCTTCCTGATCGGGGGCGTCATGCTCGCGGTCAGCGGTTTTTTGGTCGGCAGCTATCAAAAACTCATGTCATTTGATGACGGCGCGATGTATGGTGCGAAGGGATTCTCCGCCGCTGTAGTCGGAGGTTTGCGCAATACGTGGGGCGCCGTGATCGGCGGGATGCTTCTTGCCTTTGTCGAAGTATTCGTCTCGGGGTATATCCCGAAAGGGACTGCGTATTCCAGCATAGCGGCCTTCGTGATCGTCGTGATTTTCATCGTCTTCAAGCCGGATGGCATCATCGGCGACAAGTCGGTCGAAAAAGTGTAAGGGGCGGACGAGAGGAGATTGAGATGACAAATCTTGACAGATCGCTTGACTCTTCCGGTGTTCAAGGAACCGGGATGTCCGAAAAAATTCTGACTATCGCCTGTAATATCCTTGTGTTCGGATTGGCGTTCCTGATGCTGCGCCTGCCGTATCAGTTCAGCCTGACGCTTGTCGTCTTCGTCATTGCCGCGCTGTTGTATATGGAGAAGAGCGGCGCGATAAACGCGGTGTTCGCGCTTTATATTCGAAACAAAGCGCCGGCTGCCTGGTCGGCTGTAATTTGTATGCTGGCGGTGCCTCTGCTG
>JAIROA010000118.1 GCA_031257775.1 Synergistaceae bacterium | reverse complement strand
GAGTCAGTAGCTCTGTCTTGTACCCTGATGCCCAAAAGACCGCCGAAACGTCAATCTCGCCGGAGATGGGCAGATATTTCAGCAGGCTTTCCTCGTTCAACAAGGAGTCGCGGGGTTTTGCCATAACGCGCGATGAGGACGATGGCATTTTAAAGCCGGAAGGCCATGTGCTGAGGCTCTGCTGGGACGTTCCGCCGTCCGATAGAAAAATCGTCATGAGCACGGCGGAGCGCTGCGCGTACGCCTTCGGCGGACTGCTGTTCCGGTTTGATGACACCAGGATGATCGGCAGGCATAATATGGAAAACGTCGCGATGGCGTTGGCAGCGGCGGGCGAGCTTGGGTTTGACTTATCGTCCGCCAAGGAAGCCCTTGTGTCATACGTCCCTCCTCCGCATCGCTGCGCCCTGGTTCTGACGGCGAACGGGGTGGCATATATCGACGACTCAAAGGGGACTAATATAGCTGCCTGCGTCACGGCCCTATCGTCCATAGCGGGAAAGAAAATAATAATCCTGGGCGGCCGCCGTAAAGGCGAGGACTTTTCCAGGCTGGCCGCGCCGTTGAAAAGCTTCGCGAAATACGCGTTTCTCATAGGGGAAGCGTCCGATGAGATTGCGGAAGCGCTTTCATCTCACGGCTACGCCGATTTCGCTAAAGCCTCTGACATGGAGGAAGCGGTGCGGCGGGCTTGTTCCATGGCAATTCCGGGCGACGTGGTTCTCCTTTCCCCCGCCTGCACGAGCTGGGATGCCTATAAAAATTACGGAGAGCGCGGGGATCATTTCACCTCTCTGGCAAAACGCATAGCGGGGGGCTGTCGCGATGCGTGAAGCCGAAACGCTTGCCGGCGCGAACGAGAGGACGCAGAAAGCCGATCCGGTTCTCTGGCTCATACCGCTCGTCCTGAGCGGGATCGGCATACTGATGGTGACGTCAACGACAAGCCCTACGTCTTTTGAAGCGTCAGGGACCCCCTTCACGACGGGGATCAGGCAGCTGGAATGGCTCGGCTTGGGAATCACGGCCATGCTCGCCGCCTACTGCGTGCCGATTAAGACGTGGTATAAGGGAAGCGGCGTTTTATGGGCCCTGTCGATGATCCTTCTCGTATGCACCCTCCTGCCGGGCATCGGAGCGTTCGTCGGCGGCGCGCGCAGGTGGATACGCGTTGCCGGCATATCCGTGCAGCCGTCTGAGATACTGACGCTTGCCGTAGTCATGGCCGTCGCCAAGCTATCTGCCAGAAACGAGATGAATCCGGAGAAGTGCTTCTGGCAGGTAATGGTCATCATCGTCCTGTCCGTCCTGCCGCTTATGCAACAGCCGGATCTCGGTTCGGCCATCCTCATCATCACCATATGCATGGGGATGTACGTGGAGCGCTTCGGGTGGAAGCTGCCGCTTTTTTTCGGCGCGTTCGGCGTGGCGCTTATTTCCATTTTAATCATGCTCAAGCCGTACAGAATGAGGAGGGTCTACGCGTTCCTCAATCCGTGGCTCGATCCTCTTGACACTGGTTTTCAGACGATTCAGGGGCTCATTGCCTTCGCGAACGGCGGGGCGTGGGGGACGGGCCTCGGGCACGGGTTTCAGAAACTGCAGTATCTTCCGGCGGCCTCGACCGATTTTATTTACGCGGCCCTTGGCGAGGAGATGGGGCTTATCGGGACGCTCGGCGTTCTGGCGCTATGCGTGCTTTGGCTTGCACGCTGCCGTGCGCTCTACAACAGGGCGCCTGAAGGGTATGAGACGTCGTTTATCTGGGGCCTGGCCCTTACCATAGCGATCCCGCTTTTCATCAATGTGGCCGGAGTGACGAACGCGATGCCTCTTACGGGAATGCCTTTTCCCTTCGTCAGCTACGGCGGCAGCTCCATGGTGATGATGTGGATGAGGGTAGGGATCTTGCTCCGGATTCACAAGGAGTGCGCACAGTCCGCGTGAAGGCGCTTAAAATGCCGCGGAAAATGCTCCTGGCGGCGGGCGGTACGGGCGGGCACATAATTCCCGCCGTTGTCTTCGGGCGCTGGATCGAGCGGATCCATCCGTCCGTAAGGGTCGGCTACATGTCAGGGCGGAGGCCTGTCGAGCTGGAGATATACCGCTCCTTGAAAATAGAGCCTTTTGTAATGGATGCCTCCGGATCGCCCTTTGGGGCTAAAAGGATGGAAAGCCCGCGCAGATGGAAGGATCTCATCCGCTCGGTATGGCAGGCGGGAGAATGCATGAAGGGCGAATCGCCTGATCTTTGCGTCGCTTTTGGGGGATACGTTTCGGCAGCTGCCGTCCTGTCGGCTTACATGCGGGGAATCCCGACGGTCGCGCACGAACAGAATGCGCTTGCCGGGAAAGTCACGCTCCTGGCCAGGGCGCTAGGCGCCAGAGTGGCCAGCGGCTGGGACAAGTGCGATCCGCTCAGGCAGGACCGTTTTACGCCAGTCGGCGTTCCGGTGCGCCCGCTCGACGGGATGAGCCGTGAACAGGCACTTGCGAGGCTCGGGCTTGACAGCCTGAAAAACGACGGACCGGCCGTCGCGGTGATGACGGGCTCGCTGGGCAGCGGCAGGCTCTCCGAGGCAATAAGCTCCCTGTCTTGCCAAAGAGAGTTCGCTTCATGGAATTTTCTCATAATCGACCCGGCCGCGGCACGTCCCTTAAAGGCCGCGGAAAATGCCGTCCGCCTGCCGAGATCGTGGGACATAGCGCCGCTTTTCAACGCGGCGGACATCCTCGTGACGCGGGGCGGTGCTTCCACGCTGGCTGAGACTCTGGCAAGCGGCATACCCGCCGTGGTGGTTCCTTGGCGGCAGGCGGCGCGCGATCACCAGATGAAAAACGCTCTCGCGATGGCACATAGCGGGAAGATTGAAATTTTCGACGAGATGAGCGGCGGAGTCCCTGATCTTGCGGCTAAATTGATGAATCTACGGCACCGCTCCCAGCGTGAGGAGAAAGATATTGGCAAAAGGATGTATAATGCTTCAATAAATATCTGCGAGAGGCTTTGGGATTTTTGCTGCGCTTTTCTGGAAGGGAGAGATTGATTTGAGGGCTGAAAGCAATGCCTTCATTGACGTAAATAAACGCACGAGCATTCACCTCATGGGGATCGGCGGGGCTGGAATGAGCGGGCTGGCGCTTCTGCTCCGCGCGATGGGGCACGACGTGAGCGGATGCGACATGGAGGACACGTTTTATCTGAACAGGCTTCGCCAGAGCGGCGTGAGCATAGAGATGTCACACGGCAGGGAACACCTGGACGTTTATCAGCCCGGCCTTATCATTCATACGAGCGCCATAGCGCGGGATCACCCGGAACTCATCGAAGCCCGGAAGAGGGGGATCCCGGTAGCGCGCAGGGCTGAGATTCTGAGCGCCATATTCAACGAGAAAAAGGGCGTCGGCATAGCCGGCACCCACGGAAAGACGACGACGTCATCGATGATATCCTTTATCTCGGAGTTCGCGGGGGGCAGGCCGACTGTCGCCATCGGCGGGGAACTCTCCGACATAGGCTGCAACGCGAAACTGGGGGACGGGGAGTACATGGTGGCCGAGCTGGACGAGAGCGACGGATCCTTCGAGCTCTTTCGCCCGGACGTGACGGTTGTCACTAACGTCGACTGGGATCATATCGACCACTATCCGACGTTCGACTCATCCGTCGAGGCATTCGGGCGTTTCATAGACGGCAGGAAGCCTGGCGCCCCTGTGATAATCTGCGCGGAGGATCCCGGGGCTTCAAGGCTGATCGCGTCCGGCGCCATAACGGGCGCGGTCCCTTACGGCTGGGGACGCCGCTGGAAGTGGGGCGCCGAGGATGTCCGCATGCTTGACGGCGGCGGAAGCTCCTTCACGGTGATTAAGGACGGGACTCCCGTCGGCCGGATGAGCCTCCGGCTTTCCGGCGAGCACAACGTGCTGAACGCGCTGGCGGCGTTTGCGGCAACTGACGTCATGGGGATTCCATTTAAAAAGGCCGCTGAGGCGTTATCCGTCTTCAGCGGGGCCAAACGCCGCTTTCAGGCAGTTGGAGAGGCGGGTGACGTGCTTGTCTATGACGATTACGGTCACCATCCGCGCGAGATAGCGGCTACGATGTCGGCCGTAGCGGGCGCGTTCAAAAACCGCCCGCTGCACGTCATCTTTCAGCCTCACAGATACACGAGGACGCAGGCGCTCTTTGCGGATTTCGCGCAGGTCTTGAGCGGGGCCGACAGGATTTACCTGCTCCCTATATACGCGGCGGACGAGACTCCGATTTCCGGGGTATCTTCGTTTTTGATAGCGGACGAGCTTTGCGCGGCCGGGAGGACGGATTTAGCAGTATGCGGCGATTTCGAGGAAGCGGCCGATCTCGTATGCGAGAACGCAAAGCCTGGGGACATCATCCTGACGATCGGGGCCGGCAGCGTCGAGGAATTGGGCGGGCAGATACTAAGGGGCCTCGAGAAGAAGGCTGTCTTAACGGATGCGGCAGCCGTCAGCGCCTGACCGCCTGAAAGAAATTGTCTTAAGCGACGTCCCTCTGGCGCCGCTCACGACCCTGGGCGCGGGGGGAACGGCGCGTACGCTTGTTTCTCCAAGAAACAGGGATGAGCTTGCGCTTGCGGCACGGTGGCTCAAATCCGAAGCGCTCAGTTATCATATAATCGGCGGCGGTTCAAATTCTTTGGTCGCGGACGGCGAGATAGAAGCCCCGGTAATATGGACAAGGAAGCTTGACGCGGTTTCCATTTCGCGTGAAGGCTCGGACATACTCTTAACGTGCGGCGCCGGGGTTCTTTTGAAAAATATATTCGCGCTGTCCCTCCAGGAAGGATGGAGCGGCCTTGAGCAGGTGGCAGGAATACCGGGAACGGTTGGCGGGGCCCTCATAGGTAACGCCGGGACTAAGGAAGGCGACATATCGTCAGCCGTTGAAATGGTCGGATCGGTCACTGCCGTCGGCGGACACGCAACGATAGGCGGCCGAGAGATCCGATGGAGCTACAGGAAAAGCAGCCTTGCGGAGGACGGAGACGCTATAATATCTTATGCCGTGCTGAGGCTGCGGCAATCGACGAAAGAGGCCGTGACGGCCGCTGCCAGATATACGCTCGGGCAGAGGAGCGCCCAGCCGTTCGGCGCGCGCACCGCGGGATGCGTCTTTAAAAATCCGCAGTCAGCCAAAGCGGGAAGGATGCTCGAAGAAGCCGGCTGCAAGGGCCTGTCCGTGGGCGGCGCAAAGGTTTCGGACGTGCACGCCAATTTCATCGAAAATCATGACGATTGCTCCGCGGCCGATATAGCAAAGCTCGCGAAGCTGTGCCAGGGCAAGGTGTACGAAAAATTTGGAGTAATGCTGCGTTTCGAGATAAAATCTTTAGGGTTCGGGCGCGGATTCATGGAGGGATGACGGGGCGTGAGGAAATGGAAGGCGAGACTGCTCATGCTCAGTTTCTTATGCGGGGCGATGTACTTCGCCGAGCAGAGATACGATTACTTCAGGCTCAGAGGGCTTGAAATAGTCCCGCCCGGGATTCTTCCGGACGCCACGGTATGGCAGTCCGTGCCTCGGTCCGCGGAGCGGTTCTGGCCTTCGCTCGTCTTGAATAAGAGAAAATTCGTCATGGAGATCGAAGGCTCTTACCCTGTAGAGATGAAGCTCAAGGCGACCGGCTGGGGCAAGTACATGGTGCGGATCGTCCCGCTCGAGCCTATGCTCTATCTGTCATGGAACTCCAACATGTGGCTTGTGTCCTCAAACGGGCGCATGTGGCGGGCGGATTTGCAGTCGAACGCGAGCGTGAAGGGGCTATCGCTTCCGAAAAAACCCATACTCGCGTGGGATTCCGGGCTTGCCATGCCGATAAACCCGGATACGCAGGGCGGGGGGATTTTCCGGTCAAGCCTCCCGATCGCCAAGATAAAAAAATGGTACGATATGATCGGGGAAATCGGCTGGGAAGACGACGTGTATTGCGTCCTCGCGAAAAAGATAGATGGCAGGCCGGTAGTCCAGCTTTTGCTGGGCGCCGGCGACGGGTCGGCGGGGGAATTGGTGCTGAAGGAAGACACGGAGAACTGGGCTTCGCTCGCCGTAGCTTTAGGGAAGGTCTTTCCGGGAACCGCCGCGGCGGTTCCGAAGGGCATGGTCGTAAACGCGACATACGCGGACAGCATGACGTTCACGGTTACCAGCAGGGATAAAAGGTAGTCCGCACTTATAACATTTATTGATGGGGGGATCCCGCATTGTTCAAAAAAGCTTCTGCTTCATCCGGATACAGGGATCCGGAAGTTCTGGTGGGCCTGGATCTTGGCACCAGCAAGGTAACGGTGGTGGTAGCCGAACGTGAAGGGCCCAGCGGGGAAGCCCAGATAATCGGGATGGGGCAGGCCCCATCTACTGGAATCAGGAAAGGGCTCATAGTGCATCTGGACAATGCCGTCAGGTCGGTCCGCCAGGCCGTGAGTGACGCGGAAAACATGGTAGGGCTTGAGCTGAGCGACGCCACAGTCTCTTTCAGCGGAGGCGACATTCACAGCATAAGGTCGAAAGGCATGATATCCCTGGGCCGTTCGCCTAGGACCGTGATGCAGCTCGATGTCGGGCGCGTCATAGAAGCCGCGCAGGCCGACGTGGCCGTTCCTCCCAATCAGATGATCCTGCATACGATTCCCGTTGAATACTCCCTGGACGGCAACACAGGCATCGACGATCCGCTCGGGATGACAGGCATGAGGCTCGATATAGACCTCGAGTCGGTAATAGTCCCGATCTCGACCGTGCAGAACGTTTACAACTGCGTCGACCGCGCCGGGCTCAACGTGACGGGCTTCGTCATAAAGCCGCTCGCCTCGGCATTGGGAATGATAACCCCCGAAGAGGCAATCGCGGGCGTGATAGCGGTGGACATAGGCGGCGGGACGTCAAGCATCGCCGTTTTCGCGGACGGCAGGCCGAAACACCTGGCAGTCCTCTCCGTAGGGGGGGATCATATAACGAACGATGTGGCATCCGTGCTTAAAATCCCTATAGGCAAAGCCGAAGAGATAAAAAAAGAGGTGGATCTCTTTTCTGACTTCTCTGACTATCAGGAAGACAGGCTGGAGTTCGATCACAACGGCAGGAACTACTCGTACTCGCTCTCCGACCTGACCGATATCGTGCAGGCCAGGGTAGACGAGCTTTTTTTGTCTCTTGTGAAGGGGGAAGTCGCGAATTCGGGCGCGCCCATGCTCTCGGGCGGCTTAGTGCTTACGGGGGGATTCGCCCGCAGCACCGGGATAGACCTGTATCTGTCGCGTCTGATGGACATGCCTGTCAGAGTGGCGTTTCCCGTCGACTCGAACAGGATGCCGCCTGGAAGGAACGGGCCGGAGTATGCATGCGCGTCCGGGATAATACGGTACGCTTTGGAGCAGGAACGCGATCCGTTCAGATACATAGAGCAGCCGCTCGACCAGCTCCTGAAACTGCCGATTAAGCGTTCTCAAGACATAGGGCAGCACTCGGACGCCGAGCAGGAAACAAAAGGGCCTTCGATAATCGAGTCGATCAAGTCCGTTTTAAAAGAGCTTTTTTAAGGGGAGATGGATCATGCCGGATATTTTTCAACTTGACAGGCCGTACCGCGCGAGCCGCGAGATAATAAAAGTAGTGGGTGTCGGCGGAGGCGGCAACAACGCCCTCAATCACATAATCAGGGGCGGAGTGCGCGGCGTCGATTTTATCGCCGCGAATACGGATCACGCTCATCTGGAGCTTTCAGAGGCTTCTCTTAAGATAACGCTCGGGCGTGAGCTGACAAAGGGGCACGGTGCCGGTTCCGACCCGCTCGTAGGGCAAAAAGCGGCTCTTGAGTCGCGGGAGGAAATACGCGCTTCCCTCGAAGGCGCCGACATGGTTTTCTTAGCGGCCGGAATGGGCGGCGGCACCGGAACGGGTGCCTCGCCCGTCATAGCTAACATCGCGAAGGAGACAGGCGCTTTGGTCGTTGCGGTCGTGACGCGCCCGTTTCAGTTCGAGGGCAAGCGGCGCCTGAATCACGCGTCCGAAGGCATAGAAAAGCTGCGCGAGCAGGTGGACGCGCTTATCGTGATTCCGAACGACAGGCTGCTTGCCATAGCCGATAAAAAGACGGCCCTCTCCGACGCGTTTAAGCTTGCGGACAACGTCTTGCATCAGGCAGTGCAGGGAGTCACGGATCTTATATTGCGGCCCGGGCTCGTTAACGTCGATTTCGCTGACGTGCGCACGATAATGAGCAACGCCGGGGCCGCAATAATGGGCATTGGGGAAGGCTACGGCGAGAACAGGGTCGCGACGGCCGCGCACAACGCCATAAACAGCCCGCTCATGGAGACGCCGATGATCGGGGCGAAAGGCGTGCTGTTTAACGTCTCAGGCGGGGCAAACATAGGAATACACGAGGTCGAGGAGGCAGCGGAGATCATAAACAGCGCGAGCGATGAGGACGCCTCCATAATCTGGGGGCACGTCTACGATCCCGATATGGACGACGCGGTCAAGATCACGGTGATAGCCACCGGTTTTGACGAAGTTTCGTCCGTCCCGAAACAGGCTGTTCAGCCGGCCAAGACTGTCCCATTGCCGATCAAGAAGTTCATCGCGTCCGCGCCAGTCTCCGTGGCATCTAGCGCGCCTCAAGGCCCTCAGCCCTCTCTGCAGCCGAGACAGCGTCACGAGGCGGCGGGCGAAGCGGAAACCCGGCTTAGCACGTCAGACTCGGATGACCTGTTCCGGACAAGCGGCATTCCGACGAACCAGCTGGACATACCGGCTATCGTGCGGAGAAAAAAGGCTTGACCGTCCCGGCGGCGCTTATTTAGCGGAATATATTACGGCGCTTGCGCGGCGAGACTACGGCCTGGGCTTCCTGGGCCTCATACAGGGATAGCGAAACCCCGTTAATAGATATTCCGGGAGGAGAGCTTCCGACGGCGTTATTTTTCCCGGCTGATTATTCGGTCGGCATGACGAACCTTGGCTATCACTATATATACAGGAAATTGCGCGAATCAGGCTTCGCGGCGGAGCGCTTTTTTCTAAGCCCGATACCGAACAGGTCAGTAGACGGGGACAATTTACTTGAGCGTTTCGGCATCATAATGGCCGGATTGTCCTACGAGGGAGATGTCCCGGCGTTTGCGAGCTGGCTCTTTCATGCCGGAATAGACCCGTCGCGCCGGGCCAGAGACGGCGATTGCGATCCGTTGATCGGTGCCGGGGGGGGCATGACGTACATCAATCCGCTCGCGCTTGCCGGAGTCTGCGATTTTATCGTGCTTGGCGACGGTCTGCCTGTTTTAGATCATGTAGCGTTTATGTTGCGGCAAAAAAAACACCGCCCTGAAATTTTAAAGGGGCTTGCCGAACATCCGTCGATTCTCGTGCCGTCCGTGCATCTGGGCGGGGGGACGTTCAGCCTCAGGGCGGCGAAGCAGGAAGACATATCGAGGGAATACGGGCATGGCAACTGGATTGCCCCGAAGTCCGTGTTCGGGGACGCTTTGCTCGTTGAGCTGCAGAGGGGGTGCTCGAGGCGGTGCAATTACTGCACGCTTCCCTCCTGTTTCGGGCCGTTCAGGCAAAGGCCTCTCGATAAGGTCATGGGGGACATAGAAATGGCCGCGGAAAAAGCGGCATTCGGGCGCGTGGGCCTGGTGACGCCCGAGGCAAGCGATTATGCCGGCTTAAGCGGGCTTCTTGACGGCATCGCGGCTTTGGGTAAAAGCGTCTCCTTCGCCTCTTTGCGCGCAGACGGGTTAAGCCGCAAAATGATGAAATCGCTTTCGTCTGGCGGATGGCGCAGCGTGACGTTAGCGCCGGAATCCGGGGATGACGCCTTGCGGGATCTGTGCGGGAAGCATTTTACGAACGATAAGCTGATCGATGTGCTTTGCATGGCAAAAGAAGAGGGCATCATCAGCGCGAAGCTTTATTTTATGATCGGCCTTCCCGGCGAAAACATCCGGCATGTGATGGCGATAAAGGATCTGTGCGGCAGGATAAGGAAGGAGACGGGGCTAAGGCTCATGGCGGCAGTCTCGCCGTTCGTGCCAAAACCCGGAACTGCCTGGAGCGGCATGAATTTTGAGGGGCAATCCTCGCTGAAAACGAAGCTCACTGGCTTGTCGAAGGCAATGCGCGGTTTGCCCGGCATCTCATTGCAGCGAGGGAGCGTAAAAGAAGCGGCTTTGGAATATGCCCTTTCGTGGGCGTCTTCAAGAGTTTCGGGACTGACAGCGGAACTCGTCAAAGCTTCAGACGGCATAAGGCAAAGCCTGCTCAGGCAAATTGCCTGCGGAGCGGATAAAAAAGAGGCCGAGGCGGAGCTTGCAAGATTGGGGCTATTTTAAGGTAATGATTCTTTAAGCAAGAAGGAGGCACCGTTATGGCGGCTACAAGCAGAAGATCACGCAACTACAAAGAAAAAAATTCAATGTTCGCATTCGGGCATTTCGCGCTGCCGATCGCGGCTTTGGTCGCGGTAGGCTTGCTCTTTGTAGGCATAAAGCTTTTTTTCCTGACTCCGTCCGGCAAAGGCGATGGGATAGAAGTGCCTATTGACGGAACGGAGGGTCCGGGCTACTATGCCGCGGTTTCTTTCGACGAATTTGCCGAGACGCCGCCGGATCTGATCTTTGAAACGCTTCCGGAAGAGACCGCGTCTAAGCCGTCGAGCGCGCCGGCGGTCGGGCCGATAGGGAGCCAGACCGAGGCCGCGTCTGCCGCGAAGGCGTCGCAGCCCAGCGCTCCGGCAAGGCAGGATGCTAAGGCCAAAGCACCGGTCAGAAGAACGCCCGCGCCATCAACGGCCCAAGCCCCCTCAGGCACGGGATGGGCCGTTCAGGTCGGCGCGTTTTCGAAGCTCGATGGCGCCAACACCGTTCTCGCCGAGATGAAAAAAATGGGCTACGTGGCGAGCGTGTCCAAGAGCGAGGCATCAGGCTCGACGTTTCACAGGGTGCGGGTATCGGCCGGAAAATCGCGCGAGGAAGCGCAGAGGCTGGCCTCGCAGCTTGAGAAAAAAGGCTACCCTGTGCTGGTCGTGCCGGCCCGCTGACGGCATGGCGGATTTCATAAAGGACGCAAGGGGGCGCCGCATTGATTATGCCCGCATTTCGGTAACCGACAGATGTAACCTCCGCTGTGTGTACTGCATGCCTGGGGACGGGGTTCCGTACATCGCGCATGACGATATACTGCGCTATGAGGAAATCATGTTCCTATGCGCAGTCCTCTCTGGCATGGGCGTCCGCAAAATACGCTTTACCGGCGGCGAGCCTCTTGTCAGGAAGGGGCTTATGGCGTTTCTCGCGGATTTCAGGAAATCCTTTCCGGATATCGCTGTATCGCTTACCACAAACGCTTCCCTGCTGGAAAGATACGCGGATCCGCTTGCTCAAATCGGCCTTTCGGGCATAAATATAAGCCTCGACACCCTTGACCCGGAAAAATTCCGCCATATAACGCGCGTCGGCAATGTCGAAGACGTGACGCGCGGCGTGGCGTCCGCCATAGCCGCCGGCATGACGAATATCAAGACGAATACTGTGCTGATGCGCGGCTTCAATGACGGCGAGCTGCCCTCCCTGCTCTCCTACGCCTGGGAAAACAGGATTACGCCGAGGCTCATAGAGTTCATGCCTTTAGGCGACGACGTCTGGCAAAGCGGCATGTTCATGGGGGCCGATGAGATTCTGGCAGGGCTCACGGAGCTATACGGAGAATGGAGGCTCGTGGGGCCGGAACATTCCGCTGCCGCGTTCCCGCGCGGGCCGGCGAAATACTACGAGGATCCGCAAAACAGGATCGTGGGGATAATTTCCGCCGTTTCAAGCCACTTTTGCTCGGACTGCAACCGGCTTAGGGTCACAGCCTCAGGGCGGATGCGCTCCTGTCTCTTCAGCAGGGCGGAAACGCCGCTCCTGGAGCTTCTCAGAAATGGCGACGAGGATGGGACGAAACAAGCCATACTTTTAGGGATAAACGCAAAACCGGACTGGTGGGAAAGGGAGCGGGACGGCACGTTGCGGATGTCCAATATCGGAGGTTGATCTGATGGCAGATTGGTCGCACTTTGACGGGGCCGGGCGGCCCATTATGGTAGACGTCGGCGGGAAAGCGCCGACATTGCGCCGTGCCGCGGCGGAGGCGTGGATAAGCCTGCCCGACGCGATTTACGCGGCCATAAAGGAAGGCGGCCTGGCGAAAGGCGACCCGATGCCGGTCGCGGAGCTTGCCGGAATAATGGGCGCAAAAAAAACCCCTGAACTGATCCCTCTCTGTCACGCCATACGGCTGGACAGCGTGAGCGTGAGATGCGAGCTGGACGACGCGAAAAAGGCCGTCAGGATTGAGTGCGTCGCAATGGCTAACGACGTGACGGGAGTGGAAATGGAGGCTTTCACAGGGGTTTCCATAGCCTCATTAGTATTTTACGATATGTGCAAGGCTTTAGATAAAGGTATGATAATAACAAATATCAGGCTCCTCGAAAAATCGGGGGGAAAGAGCGGCGCGTGGCGCGCCCGCGGACAAGGGGACATATCCGATGAGCGATAGGATTCTTGGGATATACGACATTAAACGCGACGAATGGGAGAAACGCATATACATTCACGGCGTATCGCCCGGGGGCTTGTGCGTAAACGGAATCAAGGCGAGCCTCGTCTTCCGCAAAGCCGGCTCGCCCGTCCCCAAAGACGCGGACTACGCGATCGTGGCACCCGCTCATTTCAGCCCGCCCGCCGAACGATACGTCTCGCTCGGCGGCAAGTGCCTTGTCTGGCTCGATGAAAACTCGGATATCCACTCATGCAAATCCGGTTTTGCGGATGTTTCGTCCAGGATAAAAATCTTAAGGCGCATAAGGACCGCGGTGCTTACCGTGAGCGACAAGGGCAGCAGGGGAGAGCGGGCCGATACTTCCGGACCAGCCTTAGTAGAGCTGATAGAGCCGCTGGGGGCGCCGGTGGTCAGGCGTGACGTCGTGCCTGACGAGCGCGGCGTTATCTCAGGGAAGCTCATGGAATGGGCGGACAGCGGGGAGGTAGAGCTTATTCTGACGACCGGAGGGACGGGCCTTTCCAGGCGCGACGTCACTCCGGAAGCCATCCTCGACATACAGGAAAGGGCCGTCCCTGGCTTCGGCGAGATCATGAGGTCCATGTCCATGTCCTACACCCCCAGGGGCTTTCTGTCGCGCGGCCTTGCTGCCGTGAGAGGCGGAGCGCTTATCGTCGCGTTCCCGGGGAGCGAGCGCGCCGTGCGGCAATGTTTCGAAGCGGTCGCCCCGGCCATAAGGCACGCGGTCGAAATGCTCTGCGGCTGGGATGCCGAGTGCGCGAGGCACGCGCGCGTCTGAGAAGCGCCATGGCGAATAAAAAACCTGTCGATAAGTGCGTGATAATAACCGGCCTCTCTGGCGCAGGCAAGACGACAGCCCTCAACGTGCTGGAGGATCAGGGCTTTTACGCGGTTGACAACATTCCTCCATCCTTGCTGCCGCAGCTCGCGTCGCTCTTGTCCGGAAACCGGCCGGCCGTGGCGGCGGTCGTTGACGTGAGGACGGGAGAGCTTCTGTATGATATTTTTCAGTCGTTGGATGAGCTGAAATCCTCTATCCCGGAAGTGAAGGTCATTTTCCTCGAGTCATCAGAAGAATTGCTTGTCAGAAGATTCGAGATGACGCGGCGGCGGCATCCCCTGGGCGAAGGGGCTTCGATCTTGAAAAGCATCGCTGACGAGAAGGAACGGCTCGCGCCCGTCAGATCAAAGGCTGACATAGTTATAGACACCACGCGCCTCCAGCAGGGCGATCTTAGGGAAAGGCTCCTCCTGGAGCTAGGCATTCTCGACAGGCCGCAGACAGTAATAGTCAGCTCATTCGGCTTTAAAAACGGAGTCCCGCGAGACTGCGATTACATGTTCGACGTGAGGCTTCTCCCGAACCCGAACTACGTCCCTGAGCTAAAAGCTTTGTCGGGCAAGGACGCTGAGATACGGGCATATCTCGACAAAGCACCTGAAAAGATAACATTCATGCGGGAGCTTGAGCGCCTTGCCGGCTTCGTGCTGGAGCAATACTCCAAAACCGTAAAGAAGCAGCCGCACATCGCGATCGGCTGCACGGGCGGAAGGCACAGGTCAGTCGCCGTCGCGGAAGAACTGGCCGTTTATCTGTCCGGCATAGGCCATAGCGTGACGCTGTTTCACAGAGACATAGACCTGGAGGCGCTCTGATGCCGGACGGCGCCGTGTGGGCCGCCGCCGGTTTCCTTGCCGGATGCGCCCTCTCAGTATTTCTGCCAAACAAAGACGGCATTAAGCGTAAGGCGCCTAACAGCGCCTATCGCCGCAGGGACGTCATGGGAAGCGCCATCGAGCAAAGGCTGCTCCAGGGGCCCAGGTTCGTCTGCGTGGGCGGAGGGACCGGCCTTTCGACCCTGCTCAGGGGCTTAAAGGGCTTCACGAGGAACATCACGGCGGTCGTCGCTGTAACTGATGAGGGCGGCAGCTCAGGGCGGCTCAGGCAGGAGTGGGGGGTCCTGCCTCCCGGGGATGTCCGGAATTGCCTGGTCGCGCTCGCTGAAAACGACAACTCTCTCAACAGGCTGCTGAACTTCAGGTTTGACAGGGGCGAGCTGAACGGGCACAGCCTAGGCAACCTTATCCTGCTCGCGGCCTGCGAGCTTGTCGGCGACTTCAGCAAGGCGGTCGAGGAGATGAACAGGCTCCTGGCGATACGGGGCAGGGTCCTGCCAGTCACGACCGAAACGGTAGTCCTGCACGGCCAGACCGCCGAAGGGAAGCATGTGAAAGGCGAGCTCGAGATATCCGACAACGGCAGCAATATGAAGCGGATATGGCTTGAGCCCGCTTCCGCTAAACCCCTCTCTGACGTCATAGACTCCATCCCAGCCGCCGAAATCATCGTGCTGGGCCCCGGGAGCCTCTTTACCAGCATACTGCCCAACCTCCTCCTAAACGAGATCACAAGCGCCATCAGGATAGCCCCCGCTCCGAAGGTATACGTCGCGAACCTCATGACCCAGACCCGAGAGACGGAGGGGATGAACATAACAGCCCATCTGGACTGGATCGCGAGCGTACTTGGCGCCATGCCTGATTACGTTGTCGTGAACCAGACCCCCATACCGTCCGATTACCTCGAAAGGTACCGGGAAAAGGGCGCCGAGCCCCTTTATCTTTCGCGGGACGAGGAAGAATATATCGAGGGCAAAAACTGCACGATAGTTTACGCGGATCTCGTGAACATAAAGGACGGCAAATACCTGCGCCATCACTCCCAGAATTTGGCCGAAATCCTGATGCGGATAGCCAGGGATGAGCGGGATTGATTTAAGGGATCGCCGCTAAATGGAAAAAACAGCCTCAGCCCCTTGAAATGCGGATGCCCCGGTTTAATCCTTTGCATATCAGGTTTCCTGATAATAAATCAACATCCCCTCAGCGCTATGGATCATGGAAAAATTTAACACTATAATCTGGGATGAGCTGATAAACGTTCCTTTATCCGAGCCATGCGCGGAGTTTTTAGGTTTTCTCGACGCGCTTCCGAGATCGGAGTCAGGCGCGGCTGTGTCTTTTACATGCCCCAGGCCCGTCGTTGGCAGGCGGCTTTTGAAACTATGGAAAAGCTTGAACGAAAGGCCGTTTAGTGCGAAAATTGAGTCATCGGACATGTCGTTCGAGCTGGACATGAAACAGGGCAGGGCATCCTTCTTGCTTACCATGGATATTTTAAAGAGGATATCCGAAGGAAGCGGGATGAGGACCGGAAGCGAGAAATGGGCCTGGTTCAGGGGCCTGTGGGGGGGGTGCGGGGTCATTTATCTGCCGCAGAGCGGCTACTACATGACGTTCCGCCCGCATGTCACGGCATCGGGGGAGAGGGCGAAAGCCATACTGAGTTCCGCCGGAATGCCTCCGGCCGTAAGGGAAAAACGCGGCAGGGCTGAATACATGTTGCGGAGCCAGGAGCAGATAGTCACGTGCCTCTCTAAAATGGGCTTAGTGAAAAGCTCTTTGATGCTGGAGGAGACGGCGATAGTCCGCTCCATCAGGAACAGGGTGAATAAGGTCATCAACTGCGACTCCGCCAACATAAGAAAGACGGTCGAAGCCGCGCGTCAGCAGCTCGCTTTGGTGGACAGGATCGACGCCGAAGGGTTGTGGGATCTTCTCACGCCGGTTCAGGCAGAGCTTGCCGAAACGCGCCGCCTTAACCCGAGCGCGTCTTTAAGCGAGCTTGGGCTGATGCTTTCAAAGCCGGTGAGCAAAAGCACCGTCGAATACAGATGGCGCAAGCTTAATGCCGATCTGGAGTCAAAGACATGAGGGGCGCGCGCTTATCGGGCCGCTTTGGGAATGACCCTCGCACAGGATTTACGTTAAAGCATTTTTGCGGGACACGATGCTATGAATAAACGATAAAGGAAGGGGATGGTTCCAATGTACTTGGGCAAAGCGGATGTCAACACATACGACAAGGGGATCGAAAGAGAGTTTCTGGTATCGAACGGAACGGGAAATTACGGCTCATCCACAGTCATAGGGGCCAACGCGAGAGGCGGGCACGGGCTTTTGGTAGTGCGGGGTCAGGATTCGGCGCAGCACACTGTCCTGGCGAGCAAGCTGGAGGAGACGCTTTACGCGCATAACAAAAAGTACCAGCTATCCACGAATCGTTACAAGGATCTCATTTACCCGGATGGATACAGATATTTGCAGGAATATCAGGGAACCCCTTTCCCAAGCATGTTATTCGTCATACACAGCATTTTTCTGAAAAAATCGATCTTTATGCCCCAGAGCGGGACCAGCACCATCGTGAAGTATGAGCTGATCGCCTCCCCTGGCGAGGTAGGCATCGACATAAGGCCGCTCTTCGCCCACAGGGTAACGGATGACTTAGCCCTGCCCTCCGAAAAGCCGCCCTTCGAGTCCTCAGGCTTGTCCGAGTCAGTCGTCTCAGTCATCGGGCGCGGGCATATGAGCCATATATCGTTCACCGCGTCCGGCAGCGAAGCTGTGCAATGGTCGCAGAAACCCCTCTGGTACGAGAATCTCGTTTACGAAAAGGACGAGCCCGCGGACGGCGTCTCATCGGACTGCATCTGGTCGCCAGGGTTCGGCTCTATAAAGCTCAGGAAGGGCGACGTGCTGTATGTGGTCCTGTCGCAGGAGCCTGTATCCTATGACCTCGGCGAAATTCAGTCGCTGGAAAACGAGACCATCGCCCGCATCGGCGAGTTCGTGCGGGGCGCCGGGATAGATTCCACGTCGAACGCCATTCAGGACATGATACAGTCCTCCTCTCACCTCGTGGCCGACTACAAGGGCGCCGCTCCCGCCATATTCTCCGGATTCCCTTCCGTTGAGCAGCGTGCAAGGGACACGTTCATCTCGCTGCCCGGGCTGACGCTCGCGACAGGCAGGATTGATACCGCCAGGGGGATTCTGGATCGCTGGCTCGGCCTGGCATCAGCTTCGGGGATCATGCCTTCCGCTGTCGGCAACAGCGGCGAGGCCAGGTTCGGCGACATAGACGCGGGCCTCTGGTTCATCTACGCGGCGGACAAGTACTGCTCGCGCGCCGGCGACGAATACGCCAGGGAGAACTACGGGAAGATTGACAAAGTGATCTCGCGCTATTTTGACGGCCCGGATCAGCTCGGCGCCGTAATGGACGCGGACTCGAAGCTCCTGAAATACTTCAACAGGTCGTCGGCTTTCCATTGGATGTCCGGCGAGACGGAGGGCGAGCCGCTGGTCGACCGCAGGGGATACCTTGTCGAGGTCAACGCGCTGTGGCATAACGCCCTTTCATTCATGAAAAAGGCGTCGGCCCTGGCTGGAGACGCGGAGGCATCGGCCAAGTACGAAAGCCTCGCGTCGGATTGCAGGGCGTCTTTCGAGAAGGTATTCTGGAACGGCGGCAAAAAATACCTCTTTGACTGGGTAGACCCGTCAGACGGGAAATCCGACGACGTGATCCGCCCGAACGCGATCCTGGCGGTCTCGCTCCCATACCCGGTGATAACCGGCGAAAAGGGCAGGGAATTGTTCGCGACATGCTGGGACGAGCTTTACACTACCTATGGCTTGCGCACGCTCGACCCGCATCATGAGAAATTCAAGGGCAGGGCGGAGGGCCGTCCCGATCAGAAGAAAAAAGCCCGCCTTCGCGGCATGGCGTGGCCCTGGCTTCTCGGGCAGTTCATTACGGCTTACATGCGCTTCAATACCGGCTCGCATGAAATCGGGTGGTCGTTCGTGCGCCCGTTCACCTCGCACCTCAGGAGGGGCTGCTTGGGCGGCGTGGCTGAATATTTCGACGGAATGATGCCGTACGTGCCGAACGGGGACGTCCTGAGCGCCATCTCTCTGGGCGAGCTGCTGAGGGCAATCGACGAAGACTTGAAAGCCGTATGACGGATGAAAGGCATAATCACCGTTCTCGGGAAGGACTCCGTCGGGATAATCGCAAAGATCTGCACTTACATGTCAGACCGGAACGTCAACGTGCTGGATATCGCCCAGACGATAGTGGAGGGCTACTTTAACATGATGATGGTCGTCGACCTGAGCGAGTCTTCCGAGCCATTAGCGTCAATGGCCTCGGCACTGGAAACCCTCGGGCGCGATATCGGCGTTGTGGTGAAGCTTCAGCACGAGGATATCTTCAACGCCATACACAGGATATAGCGGCATGATATCCATTAACGAGGTCCGCGAGACGATCCAGATGATATCGGAGGCCAACCTTGACGTCCGCACGATAACGATGGGGATCAGCCTTCTTGACTGCGCCGACAGCAATTACGAGGCATTTTGCGGCAAGGTCTACGATAAAATAGTGAGAAAAGCGGAGCGCCTTGCCCGCGTAGGCGACGACATCTCGAAGGAGTACGGGGTTCCGGTCGTGAACAAGCGCGTGTCGGTGACCCCGATAGCGATTGCGGCCGCTGGCTGTAAGTGCGACGACTACATAGAGGTCGCCCGCACGCTGGATCGGGCCGCCGGCGAGATAGGCGTCAACTTCGTCGGCGGCTTCTCCGCGCTCGTCCAGAAGGGCATCACACCGGAAGACCGCAAGCTTATGGACTCCATCCCGCCCGCGTTAGCCGAAACGGAGCGCGTCTGCTCGTCCGTGAACGTAGCCTCGACGCGCTCCGGCATCAATGTCGACGCGGTGAATTCCGTGGCCCGCATCATCAAGGACTTGTCGGCGCTGACTCGCGCCAGGGACTCGATAGGCTGCACGAAATTCGTCGTCTTCTGCAACGCTGTGGCCGACAACCCGTTTATGGCTGGGGCGTTTCACGGCACGGAAGAGGGCGACGCGGCAATCAATGTCGGCGTGAGCGGCCCCGGCGTCGTTAAGCGCGCCCTGGAATCCGTCAGGGGCGCCGATTTCGAGACCGTCTGCGAGACGGTAAAACGCACGGCGTTCAAGATCACCAGGGTAGGCCAGCTCGTGGCGCAGGAAGCCGCGCGCCGTCTCCGCGTCCCCTTCGGAGTCATCGACCTTTCCCTTGCCCCGACTCCCACCGTTGGCGACAGCGTAGCCGAGATATTGCGCGAAATGGGGCTGGAGCACGCGGGCGCGCCGGGCACGACGGCCGCCATAGCTATTTTAAACGACAGCGTCAAAAAAGGCGGCGTCATGGCAAGCTCCTACGTGGGAGGCTTGAGCGGCGCTTTTATCCCCGTGAGCGAGGACAACGGCATGATCGAGGCCATCCGGGCCGGCGCGCTGTCCATCGAAAAGCTCGAGGCTATGACGTGCGTCTGCTCCGTCGGCCTCGACATGGTCGCTATCCCGGGCCTCACGCCCCTGGAGACGCTCTCGGGCATTATCCTCGACGAGATGGCCATAGGAATGATAAACAACAAGACGACGGCTGTCCGCATAATCCCCGTCGCCGGCAAAGACGTCGGGGACAGGGCTGAGTTCGGCGGACTGATGGGCGCGGCGCCCATAATCGCGGCGAACGGCTTCAAGTGCGCCGACTTCGTCCGCCGTGGCGGCCGCATCCCGGCGCCGATCCACAGTTTCAGGAATTGACTGGAGGCAATCAGCCTATCTTCGCGGAAGCATGGGCGTGGAGATGACATGAATTTAAGTCTGCGTGAAATCGAATACGTGCTTACCATCCGCGAGGAAGGCAATATCACCCGCGCGGCTAAGAAACTGTTTATCGCGCAGCCCTCCTTAAGCCAGGCATTGAAAAAAATCGAAGACGAATTGGGCGCGAAGCTGTTTATCCGCGCCCAAAACGAAATGACGCTTACCGCTGAGGGCGAAATGTTCGTTCAGGCGGGGAGATCCATATTGCAGTCGTTCAATAAAATGAAAGATGATATAGAAAAATCCATCGGCCAAAGCAGCAGAACCATCCAGTTAGGCGCGCCGCCTTTTCTCGGATCTTTTCTGTTCCCGCGCATTATGGAAACCCTTCGGTCTGACGGCATTGACGTTGAGATGCAGTTCACGGAAGCCAATTCCTTGGAGCTGGAAAACAAACTGATACGGCGTGAGATTGAATTAGCCCTTCTTCCCACTCCATTGATCAGCAACGGCCTTCAGTGCCGGGTATTTCATACCGGTCGGATGATCCTGCTCATCCCTGCGCATGATCAGCTAAACCAATACGGCTATATCAAGAGCGAGGATGACTACCCTTACCTTGATATCCGATTGACGGAAAAAAAAGACTATCTGGTCGGCAAGCCGGGGCAGCGCGTCCGCCACATCAATGAGATTATTTTTCAAAAGGCCCGGATAGAGCCTAACATGATCTTCTGCTCGCAGAGCATCGAGACGATCAAGCGCGTATCAGCGACCGGTGCCGGCATAGCTATCATTCCTGAATATTATCTTGAAAAACTTGGGGCGATAGGAGGGGTAAACTGCTACAACATAGAGCCTGAATACTCGTATGAGTGGTCTCTCGTAGCCGTGTGCCGCGATTTTGACAGCCTCTCGGCGCCCGCGAAGATGGTGCTTGAGATCGTAGACAAGCTATACGATAAGAACAGCCCTAAGCAGCCGCGAGATATCACGCGTAACCCCTAAAAGCATCCATAGTTTTTACGCATGTCACGGATTCCCTTCTATATAGGCAATGCCTATGCCTCCTATTTAAATTGAATATTAGACATACGTGAAAATTTCCATATACTAATAGCATATTCCCGGAGCTTTAAAGTTAAGCAGCATATTTTCGTTTAGCGTTTCATCAACATTATTTCATAAATTTGCGCAAAGAGCCATTGCTTTGGTTATCAAGGGGCTTTGCTGGTTTTTATTGACTTTCGGGCTGACAGTTTGCCCTATAAAAAGGCTGCTTTTAGTCAGGCGGCGAAAAGCGGGGCGGGATTGTGTTTGAAGACGCGGTTTTAACAGAGCGGTTTATTGACGTTATCCGAAGATCTGTCTGCGAGCTGCCGGAAGATAGCCTGAATGCATTGCGTGAGGCTCATGGCAGAGAGTCGGACGGATCGATCGCGAAAGCGCACTTGGAGACGAATCTGACTAACCTGGCGCTTTCGACGGAACACCTGATACCAATGTGCGCGGATACCGGTTTTCCTGTTTTTTTCGTGCGGGCCGGGAAAGACAGCGTGGATCTCGTCCAGATATCCCGCTGCGCTGCCGAGGCAGTCAGGGCAGCGACGGCAAATGGGTACATCCGGCCGAACGCGGTGGAACCCCTTACGCGAAAAAACCCGGGAACGAATGTGGGAACAGGGTCGCCTCTTATGGAATGGCGGGTTGATCCGTCGATAGACTGCTGCGAGGTGATTTACGTGCCGAAGGGCGGCGGTACTGAAATATTCGGGCCTGCGTTTCGCACGATCCTTCCGGCCGACGGCGTTCAGGGGCTTAAAAAATTCATCTTCGACACCATCGTCGTTAACGGCAATCGGACCGGCGCCACATGCCCTCCGAACATCATAGGAGTCGGAGTCGGCGGGACGTCCGAAGGATGCATGGCTATGGCTAAGCAGGCAGCCTGTCTCCGCAAAGTTGGCAGCCGAAACCCTGATCCGATTATTCGGGATCTGGAAGCCGAGATGCTCGGCGTAATAAACTCCATGGGTATCGGGCCTCTGGGAATGGGCGGGAAAACAACGATACTCGACCTGCACATAGAGTTCTCCATGACCCATTTGGTGGGGACTCCTGTCGCGATAGCCGCTCAGTGCCCCGCGGCGAGGGTAGGCACGTTGCGCCTTCACTCTGACGGGCGGATAGAAAAAGCCGGATGGCCTGGATGGTTTTCTTATTAGGAGGTTTTTAATGAGACATTTAAACGCTCCGCTCTGCCTGGAAGACGTTGAAGCTCTTCACGCGGGGGACATCGTCGAGATTAGCGGGGATATTTTTACCTCGCGCAGCGGTTTTTACAGAAAGCTGATCGCGGAAGGCCAGCCTTTCCCTTTGGATCCGCTCGAAAACAACGTGATGCTTCACAGCGGGCCAATAATAAAAAAAGAAAACGGCTGGTACAAGGTCAACGCGATCAGCATCACGACGAGCGTCAGGTTCAATAAATGGGAGCCTTCGGTCATAGAGCGCCTTGGCTTGCGGGCAATTATAGCGAAAGGGAGGGTCGGCAGGGAAACTAAAGAGGCGATGCGCCGACTCGGGTGTGTTCACCTCTGCCGGACCGGGACATTCGCGGGCGCGTTTGCCCTAAAGGTAAAAGAGATCAAAAGCGTTGACTGGCTGGATCTGGGCCTGCCGGAAGCGCTTTGGAATTTCAGGTTTGAGAGCTTTGGCCCGTTGGTGGTCGAAACAGATGTCTATGGAGTGAGCTGTTACGACGAAGTCGGCCATCAGATTTCCCTCAAAATCAACGAAGCGTACAGGAAGCTAGGCATAGAAGGCTTCGAATTCGCTGAAAAATAATCGAGGAGAGGCATAAATGAATAAAAATATCGTAATAGGGGTAATAGGGAACGACGTTCACACGATCGGGAAACAGTTATTGTCATACGCGATGAGAAAAGAGGGCTACAGCGTCAACGATGTCGGAGTAAGCGTTTCTCAGGATGAGCTGATAAACGCAGCCATTGAGACAAACGCGTCGGTCATCATGATAGTTTCCCTGTATGGGCACGCGGAGCTTGACTGCCGCGGGTTCAGGGATAAATGCATCGAGGCAGGAATACCCGGTATAAAGCTGTACGTCGGCGGCAACCTGGTGGTAGGGCAGCAGGAATGGAACGATGTGGAGAAACGATTTCTTGATATGGGTTTCGACAGAGTGGCCGCGCCAGGTACCGAAATTTCGCTTGCGCTGTCGTGGCTGAAAGAAGATATCGGATAGGCGGAATGCTGTTCATAGATATCGGCAGCACCTATACGAAGCTCGCCGTAGCTGACCTGGAAGACATGAGGTTTATCGCAACCGCAAGTTCGCCTACCACTGTATGGGATGTAGGCGAAGGCTTCCAAAAAGCGCTCGGTATCCTTCAAAAACAAGACGTGCCGTCTTGTTTGATGGAAAAGAGGTACGCGTCGAGCAGCGCGGCCGGAGGGCTCAAAATGATATCGATAGGCCTGGTGCCGAGCCTTACCGTCGAAGCCGCCAAAATGGCGGCGCTGGGCGCCGGCGCGAAGGTTTCCTGCACGTTTTCTTTCAAAATGACGCGGCATCAAATGGATGAGCTCATTGCTCGGCAGCCAGATGTGGTTCTTCTTGCGGGCGGAACGGACGGCGGCGACGAAACCACGATAATCCACAATGCGCGGATGCTCGCCGAAAGCCCCCTTGCCTCGCCGGTCGTCATGGCCGGGAATTCTAAGACCTCGGACGATGTCGCCGCGATTTTCGAAACGGCTGGAAAATATCTGAGGGTAACGGAAAACGTAATGCCCGAGATGAATAAATTAAACATAGAGCCGGTTCGAGAGGTCATAAGGGAAATTTTTATCGAGAGAATAATCGCCGCTAAAGGGCTCGACAAAATCAACGCGTATATTGACGGCATAGCGCTTCCGACGCCGCTCGCCGTCCTAGAGGCGGTGAAAACCATACGCGACGTGTCAGGGCAGGATGTCGTGACAATCGACATCGGCGGCGCTACGACGGACGTTCACTCCGTGGCTTACGGACTCCCCACGGATTCCAAAGTGGTGCTGAAAGGGTTGCCGGAGCCGTTCGCAAAGAGAACCGTTGAAGGGGATCTCGGGGTCAGGCACAATATATCTTCCATTGTCGAAGGCACCGGGAGTGACGTTTTTACAGGTTTAATCGCAAGTTGCGGATATGAAAGCGATGAATCCAGGATTCATGAAACGCTTGATAGATGGAGCAGACAGACAGAGTGCATCGCAAGCGGCGGATTCGAAAAATGCCTGGATAGCCAGCTTGCGTTTTGCGCCGCGAAAATCGCCGCCGGAAGGCATGCCGGTTCGCTCGAACAGATATGGGCGCCGGACGGGAAACTGCTGATACAGTACGGAAAGGATTTGACGGGAGTAAGAACCCTTATAGGCACAGGCGGTCCTCTTATCAACAACGAAGAGCCTGAAAAAGTTCTAAAGGGAGCGATGTTCGAAGAGGAGAATCCGTTTTTGCTGAAGCCAAAGCAGCCACGGTGCTATATGGATAAAAAATACGCGCTGTTCGCGCTGGGCCTGTTCAGCACGGTGGATCGCGCTGCGGCAAAATCCCTTGCCGCGAATTATTTAAAAGAAATGGAAGTTATCTGATCTTATGATATGCCTGATAAAGTAGTTTTTTGTTGAAATTATGCCGCAAGGGAGGCTATCTAATGGCCGTAAAAAATGAGATGTGGAGTGACGAGAAATTCTGCGCAGTTAGAAAAGAAGTTCTGGGAAGCTGGCCGACTGGAGCGGAAGTCGATTTCGACGAGGCAGTGGAATATCATAAAAAAAACATGCATGATCGAAACGTGGCCCGGCGGCTCGCGCGCGCCCGCGCCGAAGGCGACACGCTGACTCAGCCGCGCAGCGGCATATCCCCGATCTCGGCCTGCATAGAATTGTTTAAATACCTTCAGGACGAGGGCCTGTGCGACATATCATCGACCTCCGTCGATAGCTATACGCGCGGCAACCGTTATGACAAGGCGGAAGAGGCTTACGGGAAGAGCGAACGGGAAGGCAGGTCGTACCTTAACGGGCTTCCTGTCTGCAACGTCGGAGTCCGGAAACTGCGCGGGCTTGTCGAAGAACTCAAAAACCCGATGGATCTGCGCACATCGAGCGTAGACGCGCGGCTCTCCGCCGAAAT
>JAIROA010000115.1 GCA_031257775.1 Synergistaceae bacterium | reverse complement strand
AGCGAGCGGAGAGCCGTGTCCCCCGATGTTATCGGAAGAACGATAACGCCTATGATCGCTATCATGCCGCCCACGCTGCCAAGCATGTCGCGCGCCACGACGCCGATTACAAGCGCCGGGGCCTTGAGAAGCATATCAAACGGCCCGGGAAACGCTTCCGAAACCACGATCCCCTTGTTGACAGCCCCTATAGCCGCCGCCGCCCATATCATCGCTATGAATCCCTCAAGCACCATCATGTTGAAAAACGTCATGCGCCCCTGCTTCTCGCTGGTGATGTTGCGCGAGATGATGGCCGTCTGCGTCGAATGGAATCCCGACACTATCCCGCAGGCCACTGTGATGAAAAACATCGGGATGAGCCTCTGCCCGGCGGGATGTCCTGTCCTCAGGGATTCCATGGTGAATTCGGGAAGTGTGTACCCCTTCAGGAAAAGCCCTACGAATATCCCGATCGCCGAGAACAGCAGTATTGCCCCGAAGATCGGATAGACGCGGCCGATAAGTTTGTCTATGGGGAACATCGTGGCCATAATGTAATAGACGAAGATCACGCCGTACACGACCCAGGTCGAAACGGCGGTCGCGCTGCCGGAAAGCCCGAGCACCTGGACAGCCGCTATATCTCCGGGGGTGTAGATGAACACGGCGCCAACGAGAAGCATGAGCAGGCATACGAACACATTGTAAAGATTGTAAACGGATTTGTTGGTGTACTTCTTGACGAGATCCGGCATCTGCATCCCGTTGTTGCGTATCGCGAGCATCCCCGAGAAGTAGTCATGCATGGAACCTCCCAGGATATTTCCTATCGGTATTAAAATAAAAGCAATAGGCCCAAACAATATGCCCTGAATGGGCCCAAGGATCGGGCCGGTGCCCGCGATATTGAGCAGGTTGATGAGGCTGTTCTTCCAGGTTTTCATCGGAACGTAATCGACGCCGTCCTCTTTCGTGAAAGCAGGGGTTTTTCTGTCGTCAGGTTTGATCACGTTCTCGCATATCTTTCCATACACTGCCGCGCCGGCGAAAAGTATGACGAGCCCTACCAAAAAAGTAGTCACAAATATTCTCCCCTTTCAAGTTATCGATATGAAAAACAAAAAGCTGCGCACGTTCAAATTATTCGCCCTTTTATTTAAAATCACCTCTCTTTAATGTTCCTCGCAGGGCAGGCCGATATGCCTCAGCCCAAGGCAAAAAGACCGCCTTGCCCAGGAACAAAATCCCTCCGCCCTAAAGGCGCTTCCCATTGCCGCGCAAAAGGCTTCCGCCTTTATCACTGGGCCTTGCCGCGACGCTCCGGAACCGAAAGCGCCGGACAAACCGTCCGTGCCCTGAGGCGATTTGCGATTCATCCGCACCTTAATTTTAACTGCTGCCCGTCACGGCTTAATCCGAATACTCAGCCTTTTTAAAGCGAAACAGAACTTCGTCATTTTTATGGAATCATCCTACACTGCGCTGTATATATAGTCAAGATTCCCGGCAAGCCCCAGCGAGGCAATAGCGTCGGAAATTATTCAATATTTGAAATATAAATGCATTATGATTTGATTTAGAATAAGAATCGTGTAACAATATGGCATTGCGCGAAGCCCTGATTTGCGATGAGAATTATAGGAGGATGACTTTTTGAAACGCTCCAATTATTTTGTCTGTTTTTTCAGCGTTTTTTTGATATCGGTTTTTCTGACATCCGCGCCAGCGGCCGCGTCATCGTTTGACATCTCTCAGTACAGCGGACCTAAGATGAAGGATCTTTATTACGTCATCATCCGCGATATGGATGCCCGCCTCCTGGCGATGTCGACAGGCAAGCTGGACGTGCTGTCCGATATCTACAGACCCGTCGACGTAGAACGGCTCCTTGAGTCAGGCACGGCGGATTTATCGCTTGCCTCGACGTTTCACGGCATGTTCGTAACCTTCAACACGCGCAAGTTTCCGTGGAACGAGACAGTGCTGCGCCAGGCGGCTTCTCAGGCCTCGGAGCGCAAGAAGTGGACGCGGGATCTTTTCTCAGGTTACTGTGAGCCGATGACGGGCTTTTTGCCAGTGATTTCTCCATTTTACGAGAAGGAGACGACGGCATTCCCTCCGGGGGCTGAGGCGGCGCGAAAGCGGCTTTCGGACGCGGGATGGACGTGGAACGGCGACGGATGGCTCGTGGCGCCGGACGGGCGGGAGCTTCCAATGACGAACATACTCTGCCCGCCGTCGTCAGTGGCGGCCACGACAACGGAGATAGCGACGCTTATGGCGGAAACGCTTGTATCGATCGGCGTTCCCGCAAGGGCGGCGCCTATGGATTTTCAGACCATGCTCGCGCGCGTCGATGTCCGTGACTTTGACGCTTGCACTAACGCCTGGTCCATGTCGCGCGATCCGGACGTGCTTTATTCTTTCTACCACTCATCCATGGACGTGGAGGGCGGATACAACTTGAGCGGCATTGCCGACCCCGAACTGGACGGCATCCTGCATGAACTCCGCTACGCACCCGACGAGGCCGCCGCGCGGGAATATTCGTCGCGCGCGCAGAAAATGCTTTCTGATCTCATGCCCGTGATACCGATCTACAGCCGTTATTCCATATCAGCCATGCAGACGGGCTGGGACGGGATCTTTCTCACGGACCGCAACACCGCGGACAATCTGCTCACGCTGATATCGATGACGCCAAGCGAAGGCGGCCCCCGTCCCATATACTGGAACATCCCTGAAGAAATACGGACGCTGAACCCGCTCGTCTCCTCCAGCGCTTACGACTGGATGGTGCTGGGCACGATATACGACACGCTCATCTCAGTGGACCCTTACACGTTCGAGGACATGCCGTGGCTCGCGGAAAGCTGGGACATATCGCCCGGCGAGAAGGGCTCCGTGCTGACGTTTACGCTAAAAGACGGACTCAAGTGGCAGGACGGCCATCCGCTAACAGTGGAGGACGCAGCCTATTCGATACAGTTCATAAAGGACAACAGCGTCCCCCGATTTTACGACAGCGTGAAGGACATAGAGTCCATCGAGACAGACGTGAAAAACAGGCGGCTGCGCATCACGATGGCTAACACGAGCTACTGGCATCTGCACAACATCGGCGGCGGCATCCTGCTCCTGCCCAAGCACATCCTGGAAAACGTAAAGGACTGGAGGGCATGGCAGCCTTCCAATACCCCTCATAAAGCGCTCGACGGCTCAATGCTGACCGAGCTTATAGGGACAGGACCGTTCACGTTCAGAGAGTCGCGAACCGGCGAATACGTGCATATGACGCGTAATGAACACTACATGCTGAGGACGGCCCCTGAATGACCGCGGCGTTAAAGCGCGCCGGCGCGTCAGCGGCGGTTCTGGCGGCAGTCCTGGCCCTCAACTTTTTCCTGTTCCGCATAATGCCGGGAGACCCTATCACAGGCATAGTCGACCCTCGCTTTTCGCCGGAAGCGAAAGCCCAGCTTGCCGCGCAGTGGGGCCTGGACAGGCCCATGTCAGAGCAATTCGCCGTTTACGTAAAGGAAATGCTTTCGTTCCGGTTCGGGCTGTCGATGATGACGGGCGCGCCGGTGTGGGATGAGCTGAAAAGGCGCGTGCCGAATACCGTTGCGCTCCTGCTTCCGGCGCTCGCGCTGTCATCGGCGCTCGGCATCTGGCTTGGAGTGAAGGCCGCGTTGAACAGGGGATCGGCGCTCGAAAGCGCCGTCCTCTTGAGCGGGGCCGTCTCGTTCTCGTTCCCGTCGTTTTTCGTGCAGCTCCTTTTATTGATGTGCTTTGCCTACTACTGGAGGCTTTTCCCTCTTAGCGGGACCACCTCGATCCCTCCTCCGCCCGGCGGCATGGCGATCCTTGACTACCTCTGGCACCTTGCCCTGCCGCTATTTTCCCTCGTCGTGATGGGTTTTGGCGGCTTCGCGCTCTATATACGCAACATGATGGTGAAGGCCCTTGGCGAGGAGTACGTGCTGATGGCGCGGGCACGGGGCCTGCCGTTCCGTCGCGTCGTCTGGAATCACGCTTTCCGCTCCATGCTTCCTCCGGTACTGACGATCCTGCTGCTCTCCCTTCCCGGAGTCGTAAGCGGCGCCGTCATCACGGAGACGGTATTCTCCATGAACGGCGTCGGGCGCTTCTTGCTTGAAGCCACAAACTCTCACGACTACCCGTCTGCCGGGGCCGCGTTTTTCCTGCTGGCGCTCCTGACGGTCGGCTGCAATCTCTTAGCGGACGTGGCCTACGTCTTAGTCGATCCCCGTGCCAGACGCACGGGCGCAAGGGATTGAGGCAAGCGCATGAAAAAAGCGGAAAAAATTAAAAACGCGAAAAGGCTGATGAGCGTCCTGTCTTTGGCATTGCTCGCGGCGCTTGCCGCCATTGGCTCAACTCCGCTCGGACTAAAAGACGGGCAGGTCGCGCCGCCGTACTCCAAGCCCCATTGGCTGGACAGCAAAGTCGCGTCCACGATAGAGCTTCGCGTCAGTTCATCGGATGGCGATTCGGCGGCTCTTTCGTGGGTTTATTCGCCGCCGCTTCGCGTTTGGCTGACAGGCACTCTCGGCGCTGGCAGCGCAGTGCGATGGGATACCCCAAGCGGGGATTTTACGCTGACGAGAGAGCCGGGGGAAATAGACCTCGACTTCCGCGACATACCTTTCAAGAGGGCGCTTGGCATAAGTCCGTTTCATGACATGGCGCACGCCCTGTTCCCGTCTCGCGGGGAGTACGCCCTGTCGCTCGCGGGAAGCGGAGACGCCGTCATGAGGATAGAGGGAGGGCGCTGGGGGCTTTTGGGGACGGATCACAGGGGGCGTGACGTAGCGGCGCTCTTCGTAATGGGCCTGCGCGTCTCTCTCATAGTCGGGATCGCCGCCACGCTCATCGCGACGCTCCTCGGCCTCTCTTTAGGACTGCTCTCCGGCTACGCGGGCGGCCTCACTGACGCGCTGATCATGAGGGCTGTCGACGTGCTGCTCTCCATCCCGACGCTGCCTATCCTCATGGTCATCGCCGGAATATGGGGCAAGGATCTCTGGAGCCTCGTGGTGATACTCTCCATATTCTCATGGATGGGGACGGCCCGGACGGTCCGCGCCATGACTCTCTCCCTTCGGGACTCATCCTGGGTCGAGGGGCTGCGGGCGATAGGCGCTCCCCGAGGCTACATACTATTCAGGCACCTTGTCCCAGAGACGCTTCCGCTCCTTCTGGCGAACGTGGCGCTCGGCGTGCCGGGCTCGATACTGGCCGAGGCCGGGCTATCGTTCCTTGGCCTCTCTGATCCGAGGCTTCCGTCGTGGGGAAGGATGCTGCACGACGCGCACATGTTCGGAGCGTTCACGAGCGGCGCGTGGTGGAGCATATTGCCCGCCGGAATCGGCATCTCGTTCATCTGCCTTATATTTATGGACATAGGGCACAAACTGGAGGAGATGGCCGATCCGCGCCTCGCGGCCCTGACGAAGCGAAAAACTATCGAGGAGACCTCATGAGCAATCAGAATGATGCCGGAAAAATCACGATAGAGCGCCTCTCTGTCACTTACTGCAGCGGCGGCAGGACGACGCGGGCCGTAAGGGGCTGCTCGTTCGGCATACCGAAGGGCGGCATCGTCGGGCTCGTCGGGGAGTCGGGCAGCGGCAAAACGAGCGCCCTTATGGCAATTCCCGGCCTCCTGCCGACCGGAACGCTCGTGACCGGACGCGTTTCCTGTGACGGGACTAATCTGGCTGAGCTAAAGGAAGAAGAACTTGCCGCATGGCGCTGGCGGCGCATCGCGCTCGTCCCGCAGGGGGCTATGAACTCGTTCACGCCGCACCTCACGATAGGCCGCCACATCACGGAAGTCCTCAGCCATCATCTGAAAATGCCGATAAAAGCGGGACGGGAACGCGCCGCGGAGCTTCTGGAGACATCAGGATTGGATGGCTTCCTGCAGGCTCGCTATCCGCATGAGCTATCGGGAGGGCAAAAACAGAGGGCGGCCTTGGCGCTTGCCTTGGCCTGCGAGCCGGATTTCCTCCTCGCGGACGAGCCGACGACAGCGCTGGACGTCATAACGCAAAAAGAGGTGCTGGATACTATCGTGAAAATAGTCCGAGGGCGCGGCATGGGCCTTCTTCTCGTCACGCATGACCTGCCGCTCGCGGCAGGAATCTGCGACGAGCTGATCGTCATGAAGGACGGTGAGATCGCGGAGAGCGGCCCGGCCCGCCAGGTGTCGGGAAACCCTCAGCAGCCATACACGAAGCTGCTGATAGACGCGATCCGGGAAATGGACGTGGCGCGATGAACGGCGCGCTTTTAAGCGTAAAAGATCTCAGCGTCGTCTTTCCTGAACGCGGCAAGCGCTTCTTTCGGCACGGCGATTGCGTGCGGGCGCTCGAATCCGTGTCGTTCGAGCTTGCCCGCGGCGAGACGCTGTCCGTGGTAGGGGAGTCCGGCAGCGGAAAGACGACGCTCCTGCGCTCCCTTCTTGGCCTTATCCCGCCAACGGGCGGCAGCGTCGAGCTTTATGGGCGCTCATTTCAGTCAATGACTGACCTAGAGCGCGTCAGGGCCCGGCGCGGGTGCGGATACGTCCTTCAGGATCCATACGGCGCGCTGCCGCCAACTTTAACCGTCACGGGCGCGGTCACGGAGCCGTGGAACATAGTGCGCGGCCATAGCGGGCGGGAGGCCGGAATCGCCAAGGCGCGTGAGCTGCTGGACGAACTGAAGCTTCCGGAGTCCCTTTGGGGCGAGCGGGCGCGTTATTCGCTCTCGGGCGGCCAGCGTCAGCGCGTCGCTGTGGCCCGTGCCCTGATCCTGGATCCCGAGCTGCTTCTCTGCGACGAGCCGACTGCCATGCAGGACGTCTCAACGCGGGCGGAGGTGCTTGAGGTATTAAACCGCAGGGTGAGAGCAGGGATGTCGATGGTGCTGGTGACGCACGACCTGCTCCTGGCCCGCCGGGCCGCGAAACGGGCGATCGTCCTCCATAAAGGCCGGATCATTGAGTCCGGCGACACCGCCACGCTGCTGGAGCGCCCGTCCCATAGCTACACGAAGGCTCTCTTGGCAGCCCTGCCCAGGCTGCAGCCGTTATGACAGAAGACGCCTCGGACAACGGGCAATTTGACGAAAAATATGTCAGGATGACGACCGCGCCGGTGCGAGGGCTCGTTTTGAGCCTCGCGGTGCCGACGATAACGATTATGCTCATATCCGCCCTCTACAACATGGCGGACACGTTTTTCGTCGGGAATCTCGGAACGAGTGCCACCGCCGCCGTAGGGGTCGGCTTCCCTCTGATGGCCATAATACAGGCGTTCGGCTTCTTTTTCGGGCAGGGATCCGGAAACTACGTTGCCCGCCAGCTCGGGGCGCAAAAACACGCTATGGCTTCGAAGATGGCATCGACGGGGTTTTTCTCGTCGCTCGCGGCAGGAGCGCTTTTATCCGTGATGGGAGTATTTGGTGCCGGCAAGTTCGCTAAAATGCTTGGCGCCACTGACACTATACTTCCTTACGCCAGCGAGTACCTGTTTTACATTCTTCTCGCCGCGCCGTGGATGGCAGCCTCGATCACGCTGAACCTCCTGCTGCGCTTTCAAGGAAGCTCGTTTTACGGCATGATCGGCATGGTGAGCGGAGCGATCATCAACGTCATTCTCGACCCCATCTTCATCTACGTTTTAGGGATGGGAGTCGGGGGCGCGGCCATTGCCACGATGATCAGCCAGTTTGTCAGCTTCTGCCTTCTGCTGGCCGGATGCGGGAGGCATGGCAACATCCACGTCAAAACCGCCGATTTCTCGCCGAGCCTCGCGCTCTTCATAGAGATAGCGCGAGGAGGAATGCCGTCCCTTTTCAGGCAGAGCCTCTCGAGCGTGGCAACCATCTGCACGAACAGGCTGGCCGGAAATTACGGCGACGCGGCCATTGCCGCCATCTCCATAGTGACGCGCGTCGTCATGTTCGCGAACTCCGCGATATTGGGCCTCGGACAGGGCTTCCAGCCCGTATGCGGCTTTAACTACGGCGCAAAGCTCTACGGCAGGGTTCAAGAAGCGTTCTGGTTCTGCGTAAAATCCGCCGCGCTGGGGCTCATGGCCTTAAGCGTGCTGGCCTGGATCTTCGCTCCCGCGATTGTGGCTATTTTCCGCGCCGATGACGCTGATGTGATCAGGATAGGCTCTCTTTCAATGCGCCTTCAATTTTCTACGTCAGCCATGATGGGCTGGGTCGTGATGAACAACATGCTGTTCCAGACGACCGGCAAGTACCTCTCCGCCAACATAATGGCTATCGGCCGACAGGGGATGTTCCTGCTGCCGCTTTTATTCGCTCTGTCTCGCGCCTTTGGCTTGTTCGGCATCCAGATAAGCCAGCCCCTGGCCGACATCGTGACTTTCGCGATCTCCATACCGCTCCACATCCGCTTCACGCGCGAAATAAAAAGCGGCAAATGACGCGGGCGGCCTCGCGCCTTCCTAAGAACCGATTTTTTTCCAGAGCGTCATCGCCAGGATGTCGGATAAGAGAAGTGACGGGATCATGTAGGCAACATTATATATAAAGGAGTATGCCCACGGATTCTGCCCCGCCGGCGTGTAGCTCGCGAAAAATATTACCCCGGAAAGCACGTGGCAGGCTAAACGGGCCGCGCCGGCGGCGGATGCGCCCAATACAGGCTTGTCCTTCAAGAGGCCGGCTATGCCGATAACGGCAAAGGCCAGCGGATAATCGAGCAAAGCCTGTACGGGGTGCGCGATGTATCCGCCGAAGATCATCATGAACACCCCGGACATGGTTCCAGCCGCGACGCCCCATTTGAAGCCGTGTTTGTACGAGAAGTAAAGCAGCGGTGCCATTTCAAGCGTCACGGAGCCGCCCTGCGGCATACGAAACATCTTGAAATAAGAGAACACCACCGCCAGGGCGACACAAAGCGCCCCCTCCGTAATTACCTTCACCCTGCGCGAACTTTCCGTTGCCGCCGTGCTCAATAAAAAAACCCCCTCCGCATTTATTTGCATTGGGGGGAATAAGGACATTTCAGTATATGAGATATGCCTGAAAATACTCCATACTTCCTTCGCCGGCATTAACCGGATCAGGTTCCAAGGGTCGAAGTAAAAACTTCCTCTCAGCCTTCCCTCATGGAAAGCTCCCCCGATGCGGTAATATATTCAACCCATAAAGCATAATTGTCAAGCACGACTTTCGAGCCGGACGTGCGGGCGCGCTAGCTGCCCGCTAAGAATTTTGCCACAATGCCGAAAGCGGCACGGCGTAACAATCCCGAATGGCGATTTGTCTATTAAATATGCGGCGATTTGCTCACTATAAATACGAGAAAAGCAATCAACGCAGTAATAGCAATGATGTATGTTATGGCGAATTGCTTACTAGGGTTACGGCGATTTGTCTATTAAAGTCCGAGACAGAAGCCCGGTTTCAGCCTCACGTTGCGCGAACACTCTATGAGGCCGTTTTATTCCGATTCTAAATCAAATGAACCATAATTTGATTTAGAATCGGAATAGCGCAATGCAATGTTGCGCCCAACGCGAAGCGCCCGAGGTTTTTTCCAAATCAACTCGTCTGTCATGAGTTGATTTGGAATTAGAATTAGATGCATGCCGCCCCGTAAAGCGCCGCCTCGTTGCCCAGGGCGGAGACGCGAAGATCCAGTACCTCCCTGTACGGAAGCCCCAGATACTTCATGGAAGCTTCCTTTATCGCGTCAACTATTCCCGGCGCTTTGCTCATGCCGCCGCCTATTATTACAGCCTCCGGGTCGAGCAGGTGGCAGATGGTGGCGACCGCACGGGCCATTCCGTCTATAGTGATGTCCAGCACCCTGTCAGCCGCCAGGGTTCCCCTCATAGCCCACAGTTCCCGGAAATCTCCCGGCAAGCCGTCCGCAAGCGCCCGCTTCGCCGTCCCGTCAGCCGCCGATAACGTCTCGGCGTGCCCGATGCCCCCGCAGCCGCACGGCGCGCTTCCCTCCACCACGATGTGCCCGCCCTCGGCGGCAAGGCCGTGAGAGCCAGTGATTAGCTTGCCCCCGTTCACTATGCCGCAGCCTATGCCGGTGCCCATGGTAAACACCACGAAATCAGCGAGTCCGCTTGCCGCTCCGGCCGCGCCCTCGCCCAGCGCGTAGCAGTTCGCGTCGTTTTCGATCTTGACGGGAAAACTGTGTCCCATGTCCGCCAGAACACGTGACAGCGTGTCCGGTATGTCTAGGCCGTCCCACTCCTTTGGGAAATTCGACATCCTTGGCGAACTGCGGCGCCCCGCGTCGAGAGGCCCCGGCACCGCAAGCCCGGCACATTCTATCTCATGCCCGGCGGCAAGACGCGACACGAGCCCGGCGATTACGTCCAGAACATCCCCGGCCGTCCTGCCCTGCGGCGTCAGAGCCTCCGCAGATTCCTCAATCGCCGGGAGACATCCGTCTTTCCGCGATACCCTGGCCGCTGTCAGGGTGTGCCCTCCGAAATCGACTCCGATCCTCATCCCGGTGCCTCCTATATATTAAACCGAATCTCGATTATGTCCCCGTCCTTGACCCTGTAGTCCTTGCCCTCCAGGCGCAGGACTCCTGAGTCGCGGCAGTTCGCGTAAGAGTCTCCGTGAGCCATGTAGTCGTCGTAGGAGACAACCTGGGCGCGGATAAAACCTCTGGCAAGGTCGGTATGGATCGCGCCAGCGGCATTCAACGCGTTGTCCCCGTCATGAAGCGTCCACGCCCTAACCTCGTCCGATCCGCACGTGAAGAAACTGATCAGCCCCAGCGCCCTGTATGCCTCAAAAATGAGTTTTTCCCTGGCCGGCTCGTCAATATGGAGTCCATCCATAAATTCAGCCGCCTCTTCCGGCGAAAGATCCAGAAGATCCATCTCAAGGCGCCCGTAAATCTTTATGACGTCGAGCCCCCGCTCTTCTATGGCGCGCGCTAATGCTTCCCCGCCCGGCAGGGCGGCTATGTCCCATTGCGTCTCATCCAGATTCAGGACTATGATCTGCGGCTTTGCCGTGACGAAAGTGAAACCGCGCAGAGCCCTTTTCTCCTCCTCGCTCATATCGAGCATCCTGATTGGCCTCTCGTCCATCAGGCAGTCGTGACAGCGCTCCAGAAGGGCCTTCTCAAATGTTTCCTCCGGCTGAAGTTTTTTCTTGGACGAGAGCTTGCCGAGCCGGTTTTCCACGACTGCGAGGTCGCGAAATATCAGCTCCATATCGAGTATGTTTATGTCGCGGAGAGGATCGACGCTGCCCTCAGGATGTTCCACCGCGCCGTTTGCGAAGCATCTGACGACATGCATGAGGGCATCCGCGTCCGCCACGAAGGAGAGGAAGCTGTTGCCGAGGCCCGCGCCCTTGCCGGCACCCTTGGAAAGCCCAGCGAGGTCGACGAATTCCACCTGGGCTGGCATCAGCTTCTTAGGCGAGTGCACCTTGGCAAGCCTGTCAAAGCGAACGTCAGGAACGTCCACGACCGCCCTGTTCGGATCCGTCCTGCCCCCCGGATATGGCTTTACCTCCGCGCCCGCGTGCGTTATGACGTTGAAAATCGTCGTTTTCCCGCTCAATGGGAGCCCAACTATCCCGCAATGCAGCATTTTTATCTACCCCTTAAAAAAATATCGCGTCATCCTGCGACCATAGATCAATTATAGCTCAAAAATCCCGTTTTTTACGCAGCCGCTCGGGCTCATCGTGTTATAACGTGTTATAATAAGTTGCGTCGGTATGCGCGCGGGATTTATCGGTGTCCGATCAGAGAAGAAGGGCTGGTGCGGCAGATGAGATGGATGTTATTTCCTCCTGTTTTTTCCGCATTTCTTCTTATCCCGACAGCCATTTTTCACGACAGGGAATTCGCCGAGCAGATCCCTTCTGTCATATGGGGCGGCACCATCGCGGCGTACTTATGTTTATGCTGCCTCTCGGCTTTTTTTATTTCAAGAGATGACAGCCAGCACAGCTCTGGGATAGCTTTTCTCTCTCAGGGCATTTTGCTTATGGTAATTTCTCTTCGGGCCGGAATCCCCCTTTTATCATGGATCGGGCTCGTCTGTTTCGTGATCGGCCTTGCCGTCGCTTTTTTCAACGCTACGAACCGCCCTGTCAAGGAAACGGCCGAAACGCCGGCAGAAACGGAAGCCACGAACGAAAATGTCCGCGAGCGGGTCGACAGCCTGCTCTCAAAGCTCGATCTCCCTATGTGCGCCACAGACGCGAAGGGGCTCGTCATCACGCTCAACCAGAAGTTTTGCGAGGCGTCGGGCATAAGCGCTGAAGACGCGATAGGCGAGGTGATAAGCGAAATCCTGCCCATCGACCAGGAAACCGTGGCGTTCGCCTCCGGCAAGTGGTGGATATCTCAGGTCAAGGAGGGCGCGAGGTATTACTTCTCTCTGCTCCCTACCCCAGACTGCAAACCGGCACCGGTGGCCGCGCCGGTTCCCGAACAAAAGGGGATAGCCATTTTTGATCCGGAAACGGGGCTTTGCGTGGAGGAGTACCGGCTTATCAGGGGGCCGCAGGAAATCACGCGCTCGCAGCGCTACAAGCGCTCTGTAACAGGTATCCTGCTGGAGTTGCTTTTCTACCCCGCTCCTGAAGTCACGTTGACGGACAATCAGCAGCATATGATGTTCGTTGCCTTCGCGTCCAGGGTAAAACAGGCCCTCCGCATACCGGATTGCGGTTTCCTGCTTCCAGGCAACCGCATTCAGATCATTCTCCCGGAAACGCCGTCAGCCGGGGCAAAAACGCTCTTAACCCGCCTTGCCACACTCCCTCAGGACGTTTTCGACGACTCGATCAGGGAAGCCGCCCGCCCAAAGGTAAAGGCCGGGATATTCTTCTACAACGGGACAACGAAGATGGAGTATGGAATTTTCTCCGCGGCGCTGGAGGAAGAATTTCTTAAAAGCAAGGATGCCTCGCCAGCAAGCGAAGCCGCGTAAAGGCGCGGGTTTGCCATGCCCGTTAGCGCAACGCAATGTTACGCCCAACACGAAGTTTGGAATTAGAATAAAAAGCTGATTTACAGTCCAATTGTGTATTTTTCCACCGGCGCGAAAGCATCCGTAAATGCGGCTATTTTAGGGGAAAACGGCCTTGTCCATTTATGGGCCAGGAGGCTTGCCATATAGCCGCTTTCGGGCTCAGGCTCGGCCTCGGGGGCTTCTGACGCAAGCGCCACGATCATTATGTTCTGGCGCCTCGACTCATCGTTCGGGTACGTGGCCGGATATATCATCACTACGGGAAACGACGCGGCAATGCTGGAATATATTCCGCTGAATAAATTGTGGTCTATGGACGATATGATGTTGACTATGAACACTCCGCCCGGCGCAAGAAGCTCACGCGCCTTCGACATGCATTCCTCGGTCGTCATGTGAAAGGGAATGCTGTATGAGGAGCCGAAGACGTCCTCGAATATCGCGTCGTACTTCTTCTCAGCAAGCGCCGCCTCGCGGTTCAGGAAAATCCTCGCGTCCTCATGGTATATCGTCTGCCCAGGGCGGTCCGTCAGGCTGAAATACCTACGGGCGATATCGGTGATGCCGGGGTCGAGCTCCACGATGTCCACCGACACGCCAGGGCGCGTCGCCGTTATGTGCTTGGGCACGCAGTACCCCCCGCCGCCAAGCATCAGCACCAGGGACACGTCCGGCTTGTAGTGGAAGGCCAGGTCATAAAACTTCGTATAGTCGCTGTAAAGCTCCGACGGGCTGTCTATATACATCAGGGACTGGGCGCCCATCGGATCCGTTTGCAGGATCCGCACCTTCCTGCCGCTGCCGAAAGCGTTCACGTCCATTATCTTCACGGAGTTGTACCGCGTGTCGACATTCAATCCTATGGAAGTCATGGGCAAAACACCTGCCTCATTCAGTATTCCCAGAGATACCGACAGTATCATTACCGCGAGCGGAGGGATGGTTTTGGCGACCCTCCCGCCGTAACTCAAGAGCAGCGCCGTGAATCCCAGCACCGCTGCCACTATAAAGAGGATCGTTCGCGAGGAAAAGAACGAAATCAGCACAAATCCGCCAAGAAAAGTCCCCAATATGCTCCCGGCCGACGAGAGCGCCGAAAACCTGCCGACAGTGGAACCGGCCTTGCCCAGGCTAGCCATGGCGAGACGGACTATAAACGGCGACACCGCTCCCAGGAGAGCGCTCGGCAGGGAAAAGAGGCACAGGGAGGCAATGATGGAGCCTATATATATGTTCGACGAGCTCTTCGAAAGCGACTCGAGAAGAGGATTTGCCAAAAGCGCCACGAGCGCGGTCACGACAGCGGACGCGCCTATAATACCGGCTAAGATCCCACGTCTTGGATATGAGTCCGATATGGCCCCGCCGAACCAATATCCTAATGTAAGGCTGAGCATTATTATCCCTATGAGCGACGTCCAGATTACGAGCGAGGTGCCCATATAGGGGGCGACGATCCGCGAGCCTGCCATCTCCAGCACCATGACGCACATCCCGCACAAAAACGACGCGGCGTAAAGGCCAGTCGCGCCTATATCTGTTTCCCGCTCCGCAAACTTCTTCTTCGGCTTATTCAGTCTCGAATGCCCTCCTAATGCCTAATATTTCATCATGTCCGGTTCACTCCGCCTCAATGCTCCCATTATAACATCATTCATCGGGCAGGCGGCGCTACAAAGGGTACTCGCGGATGGGGGTGTAAATCGGGCCCTCCGGCGTGAGAACGCTTTTCATCAGCACGAACGAAGCGCAATCCCATGAGGGGGACGGGACTTTTTTCAGCTCTTCCGCAAGCTCATCGGACATCGCCCCGTTCAGGCGGGAGCGCCCTATAGAGAGGTGCGGCGTGAATTTTCTCCCGTCAGGCGCGAAACCTGAGTTTCTGGCTGCCTGCTCAAGCCTCGACGCGAGCTTCGAAAGTTCCCGCGCCCCGTCTCCGGCGCCAAGCCACAGCAGCTTCGGGCGGGTCATGCCAGGGAACGCGCCAGCTCCGCCGAGGGAGATCTTAAATCTCCTCATGCCGCCCAGGCCGGAAAGCGCCGTGTCCATCTTCATCAGAAGCGAAGGGGCGGCATCGCCAAGAAAGCGCAGGGTGAAATGAACCTGCCCCGGCGCTACCCATTTAAACCCTTTAAAGCGCCTGAGCCCCCTCAAAAAACCGGCAATGTCCTCCAGAACATCGGGCGGCGGAGATACGCATACGAACGATCTGATAGTCTCCTCATTTATACGCATCTTAGCTGCCTCCGTAAATATCATTATGTGATATAGTGCGATCATTATAATTCACCGATGAGGTTTGAAGAATGGAAGAATGAAAAAAATACTTAATTTCACATTTTTCAGGATTTTTTTGGCTTCCCTGTTCCTCACGCTCATGTTTGCGGCGCAATCAGAGGCGGTTCTGTCCCCGTCTGGCGCTTTTACCTTGATCAGGAGGATACCGCCTGGGGAGGAACTGGCGGAAGCGGTTAAATTTCTCGGCCCTCACGCGTCCGAGAAGACCGTGGACTCAAAAGAGGGGGTTAAGATCCGCAAGTGGGGGACAGCGCAAGACAAGTGGTTTTTTGAGGTGCTGCACGACGGAACGCTTGTGAGAGCAGGGCGGGTAAGCTGGGTCACCGACTCGCGCGGCGAGCAGCAGAAGATATTCGGGCAGCTTACGGGAGAAGGCAGGCGGTTTTTCGGCAAGGCCGCAACATTCAAAGGGCGGACCGAGGCGGAATGGACGGACTTCGGCGAAAAGTGGCTTGTCAGGGCGCGTCAGGGCGAAAGCTATGCGGACGGCGTGTTTCTCCTGTCCGGCATACGCGACGCGCTCATGGACAGCGGAAAGTACGGGTTTTAAGGAACCGCTGATTAAATAACCTTAAGCATCCGGCAACGGAACGCAAAGGAGTGAGATCCAGTGAAAGTTTTTGTTAAAAAATCGAACGCCGCGGCGTTTTTGGCGGCCATGCTCATAGTCCTGGCGCTTGTTGCGCTGCCGCGCCCGTCACTCGCGGAAACGCAGCACGAGAAGCACATCAGGCTGTCGGTAAGCCTGCTTCAAAATATGCAGGGCGAGAGCGACTCCGGAACCATGGGACACGCCATCAGCTCGGCAAAGGGCGTCGCCATATTCCCGCGGGTCGTGCAGGCCGGGCTCGGCTTAGGCGGAATGAGCGGAGAGGGCATCGTCCTTGTCAGGCGGGGCAAGGGATGGGGCGGCCCTTCGTTTGCCTCCATCGTCGGCGGATCATTCGGGCTCCAGATAGGCATAAAGGAAGTCGGGCTAGTCCTAGTCATAACGAATGACGCCGGCCTTCAGGCCTTCACCGGCGGAAAGAGCTTTAAGCTAGGCGGGGACGTCAGCGTGGCCGCGGGTCCGGTAGGGCGCGACGCTCAGGCTGCCACGGACTCCAGGGCGGAGGCCTCCATATACAGCTACTCGATGTCGAAGGGGCTCTTTGCCGGAATAGCTTTAAGCGGCGCCACCATCAACAGGAACGGCGATGCCAACAAAGCCTATTGGGGCAGCGCCCTTGACGCAAAGGCCGCGCTTTCGCGCAGGGCTGACAGCGCCAAGATAAAGCCCCTGGTCAGTGAGCTGAACAAGCTCGCGAAGCTATCTGACTAGACGCGGCATTGGGCTGGCATGGCTGACGCCAATTCCATGACAGGGCCTCATGAGGCTATGCGCGAGACGTTACGTCAAAAGACAGTTTTATGACGCCATCCCGCGTTTTTCGGGGCGTGAAAATGGCCGCTCCCATCATGCTGGGCTATGCCCCCATAGGAGCGGCTTACGGCCTCTTAGCGCAGCAGGCGGGCCTTAGCGTCTGGTTCGCTCTGTGCCTGTCGCTCTTCGTTTACGCCGGGGCCGCTCAATTCATGGCGGTCTCCTTGCTGTCGAACGGGGCAGGGATAGCCGTGATCATAGGCACCACGTTCGTCGTCAACTTCAGGCATGTGCTTATGTCAGCAGCGCTCTCCCCATTTATGCGGCTGTGGAAAAAATGGCAGCTTGCGTTTTTCGGCGGGATGATAACGGACGAGTCGTTCGCCATCCACTCCAGGAATTTCACTCTTAACGGCGCGGACCCTCAAGAGGCAATAGCTCTCAACATAGCGGCATATCTGACATGGGCTGCTTCCGGGATGGCGGGATTTCACATGGGGGCGCTGATTGACAGGCCGGAGGCATGGGGATTTGACTTCGCGCTTCCGGCAATGTTCATCGGGCTGCTGCTTCCGGCTTGCCGGACGGCGCCAGCGGCCATTGCGGCGCTTACTGGCGGCATAGCATCCGTGACGCTTCATTTAACCGGCGCGGGAGACTGGGCGGCCTTTATCGGTGCCATTACAGGCGCAACGGCCGCTTGCCTGCGGCAAGATCCATGAGGGACGCGACGGTAATTGCCGGGATGGCGCTAGTGACGTTCCTCCCGCGCGTCGTGCCCCTGCTGATCCTGACGGGCATGAAGATGCCAAAGGCTGCCGGACGCTGGCTCTCCCTCATAGCCCCGGCAATTCTTTCCTCGCTCTTGCTCCCGGAGCTATTGATCGTAAGGAGCGCGGCCGGAGATGAGCTGTCGCTCTCGAACATCCACCTCTTCGCGGCCATTCCATCCTTTGCCGTGGCATGGAAGACGAAGAGCCTCTTCGGAACAGTCGCGGCAGGAATAGCCGCCACGGCGTTTCTGAGGTTCCTCGGCCTGGAATAAGCCGATTTAACGGGCTTGTTCCTGAACATGCCCCGTCAGATCATTAAAGATATCCTCCACGCGCTCGATCTTAGCGCATCTGGAAACGTTGCTGCCGCAGAAAAAAAGCCCTGTCTCCCAGTCACCCATATAGGCATCTACCAAAGCGCCCGCGATGCAGAACGTAGTGCGGTCCTTGAGGTAAGTGCAGTGCGAGAGGCAAGCGGCAATGCACGGCTTGCTCTCGACATGCCCCCCGATGTACTTTGCCACGAACGGATTGCGGAGTGCCCTGCCGGGAATGCCAACCGGGCTCATGATCACGACGACGTCGTCATCCGTCGCGTCCAGGTAGGCTTGCTTAAACCGCGCGGAAGCGTCGCACTCCTCTGTGCAGGCAAAGCGCGTCCCCATCTGAACTCCCCTCGCCCCGAGAGAAAAAGCCCTGTCGATATCGGCGCGGTCCCATATCCCGCCAGCCGCGATCACAGGCACGTCAGCCTTTACTGTGTCCTCAAGATATTTCACGAGATCCGGGACTACGGATTCAAGGGAAAACGCCTCGTCCGTCACATGCTCCATCTTCGTCGCGCCCAGATGGCCTCCCGCGTAAAGCGGCGTCTCGACCACGATGGCGTCCGGAATCCTGCCGTAGAGCTTCCCCCACTTACGGACGATAAGATCCGCCGCCTTAACCGAACTCACTATCGGAACGAGCGCTACGCCCGGGAAATCCTTCGTATACTCGGGAAGTTTCATCGGAAGCCCCGCGCCGGACACGATCATGTCCACGCCGGACTCGCACGCGCTTCGCACCTGGCGGTCATAGTCCGTCAGAGCGACCATGCAGTTCACGGCCAGAACCCCGCCCGGCGCGTTTTCCCTTGCCGACTTCACGGCATCGGCCATGGCGATCTCGTTTATATCGAAGTAGTTTCTTCCGTTATACTGAGGATGATCGCAGGCAAGGCCCACACTGGCTATTGTTCCTATCCCTCCGTTCGACGCGACGGCCCCCGCGAGTCTCGGCCCTGATATCTTTACCCCCATGCCGCCCTGCATGATCGGATGTCTCGAAACGTGCTTCCCTACCTTCAACTCCGGCAATCTATTCACTAATCACTGCTCCTTACGAGCGGCTCGCGCTCACGTCCATAAAAAATCATTGCATAGTATATTCGAATTTGGCAAAAAAAAGAAGTTTAAAACCACTGTCGGATTTTGCGGCTTTAAAGGATTTTAAATACGAGGCGCAAACATGGAAGCGGAGAGCGGCGATTCCGCCTAATGTTTCGCAAAGTGATATAATCTTTGTCAAGGAAAAACATTCCCGCGCGAGCGTTTTACTATTGGGAGGTTGGCGCTTTGGCAGGCCTAAAATTCAGGGATGTCGGCGATGTTCCGCTTGTGGAGATGAAGGGCATAACGAAGAGGTTCTCCGGCGTCACCGCTAACCGCGACGTGAGCTTTTCCGTAGAAGCTGGCGAGGTTCACGCCCTTTTAGGCGAAAACGGGGCGGGCAAATCAACACTGATGAATATACTGTACGGCCTCTACAGGCCTGACAAAGGGCAAATATTCGTCCAAGGCAAGGCCCGGGAGTTCCATTCTCCGAAAGACGCGATTGCCGCCGGGATCGGCATGGTGCATCAGCACTTCATGCTCGTGCAGACTCATTCCGTGTGGGAGAATATGATTTTAGGGATGAAGGAAACGCCGTTCATCCTTCCTCGCAAAAAAATACAGGATAGGATCGCTGAGATATCGGAGCAATACGGGATGCAAATCGACCCATCCGCGGCGGTGTGGCAGCTTTCGACGGGCGAACAGCAGAGGGTCGCGCTGCTGCGGATGCTCTACCGCAACGCGAAGGTGCTGATACTGGACGAGCCAACGGCCGTCCTTACGCCGCAGGAATCTGAGAAGCTGTTCGGGACTATCCGCCGCATGACGCGGGAAGGCCACGGCGTCGTATTCATCTCCCACAAGCTCAAGGAGGTAATGAGCGAGGCTGGCCGCGTGACGGTGCTGCGCGGCGGCCTGAACGCCGGGACAGTCGCCGCGTCTAAGACTAGGGAAGAAGCGCTGGCGGAGATGATGGTTGGCCGGAAAGCTTCCCTGGGCCTCGAACGTAAGCCTATGGCCCGCGGCGATTCAGTGCTTGAGGCAAAAGAAATTCACGTATTGGGGGATCGCGGGATAAAGGCGGTAAACGGCGTCTCGCTCTGCCTGAAAAGATACGAGATATTCGGAGTAGCCGGAGTGGCCGGAAACGGCCAGCGGGAGCTGTGCGAGGCGCTTTCCGGCCTACGGCCTCTCATTTCCGGCGAGATAAGCGTAAACGGCGCCCGCATGGACCGCGAATCTCCAAGAAGCTTTATAGACGAAGGAGTGCATTACATTCCCTCCGACCGCAAGGGAACAGGAATGGCATCCGGCATGGACATAGTGAACAACTCCATCCTCAAAAAATACTGGTCGAAGCCTGTGGCGAAGGGCTTTTTTATTGACTGGGGCACAAGCGCGGACTACGCGGAAGAGATCGTCGAGAGCTTCGGCGTCTCCGTCTCCTCGCTCTCAACGCCCGTCAGGAACCTAAGCGGCGGGAATCTGCAAAAGCTCCTGATGGGGCGCGAGCTTTCCGGCACCCCAAACGCCGTGATCGTGATGCACCCGACATGGGGGCTAGACGTATCCGCCACGCACTACGTGCGCGATCAGATCTTAGCCCGTCGCGAGAGCGGATCAGCCATCCTCTTGATCTCAGAGGATCTGGACGAGCTTATGGCCTTAAGCGACAGGCTTGCCGTCATGTTCAAGGGGGAATTCATGGACGTGCTGGACAATCCCGGCACCGTCCCGATCAAGGAGATAGGCATCATGATGGCTGGCGGGCATAAAAGGCCGCGGACCGCCGCAAGCAAAGCGGACAGAGAGGCGTCTCGGTGAGGCTGCGGGCTGAAAAACGGATAGACTCTCCAGCGTGGATGACGTTCATGACGACGGCGCTGTCCGTGCTCCTTGCGTTAACGGCAGGCGGCGTCTTTCTCTATCTGCAAGGCGTCTCCCCATTTGCCGCTTACGCCGCCATATTGAAATCCGCGTTCGGAAGCGGATACGACCTTAGCGAGACGGCCGTCAAAGCCCTGCCCCTGGCGATTGTCTCGCTCGCCGTGATGCTAAGCTTCACTATGCTCGTCTGGAACATCGGAGGGGAGGGGCAAGCGCTCGTCGGCGCTCTGGCGGCAGCCGCCGTCGTCCGATATTTCCCGGTCGGCAGCAAACCGGCCATGCTTTCGATGATGGCGCTCGCCGCGGTCTTTGCCGGGGGATTTTGGGCGGGCATTGCCGGGCTTTTAAAGGCCAAATGGAACGTGAACGAGATAATAACGACTCTCATGCTGAACTACATAGCCATGAGGCTTCTGGAATATTTCGTGTACGGGCCGTGGCGGGATCCGTCATCCCTGGGCTTCCCGATGACGAAACCATTTATTGCCGCGGCTCGCCTGCCCTCGCTCTGGGGAACGCGGATCCACATGGGCATCTACGCGCTCTTTTTCCTCACGGCCGTGATGGAAATACTCCTGTGGCGGACGCGCTTCGGCTACGAGATACGGGTTATGGGCGACAACGCCAGAGCCGCGCGGTACGCCGGGATGGACTGCATGAAAAAGGTCGTCGGAGTGATGTTCATTTCGGGGGCGATTGCGGGCTTCGCCGGAATGTGCGAGGTTTCCGGCCTTCAGGGCCGCCTTCAGTCAGGATTTTCGGCCCAGTACGGCTACACCGCGATAATAGTCGCGTGGCTGTCGCATCTGCGCCCCTCGCTCAGCCTCATAATAGCGTTCCTGATGGGCGCCCTGCTTGTAGGAGGCGAAGCCCTCCAGATCGGCATGGGCCTTCCGATGGCAAGCGCGCAGATTCTCCAGGGCCTTATCCTGTTTTTCGTCCTTGGCGGCGAATTTTTCCAGAACTACCGGGTAAGGATCGATGCCGGTTAAAATAAGAGGAGGTATCCGATGGAAACGCTATTGCCTATTTTTGTCGCTGCGGTGCGCAGCGGCACGCCGATCCTATACGCCACGCTTGGCGAAATTCTGACGGAAAAGGCTGGAGTCATGAACCTCGGGCTGGAGGGGATAATGCTCATGGGCGCCCTTTCCGGCTTCGCGGCGTCTTTATGGGGCGGCAGCCCTTTGATAGGCCTGGCGGCGGCGTTTGCCGTAGGAGCATGCTTGGGCCTCATTCATGCGTTCCTTTCCGTCACGCTCGGAAGCAATCAGGTCGTCTGCGGCCTTGCCATGACGATGTTCGGCGGGGGCGCAAGCGCGCTCGCGGGCAGAAGTTACATCGGCATGACGATACCCGGCCTTGATTCCTGGAGCATTCCAGTCATATCGAAGCTGCCAGTCATAGGACGGATATTTTTTTCTCAGGATATCATGGTCTACGCGTCATTCGCGCTCGTGTTCTTAATGATGTTCTTCCTTCACCGCACGCGTCCCGGGATGAACCTCAGAGCGGCAGGGGACAACCCGAAAGCGGCGGACGCGATGGGTCTGCCCGTCGCCGGGATCCGCTATCTCTATACGGTTATCGGCGCGGGGCTCGTCGCGCTTGGCGGCGCGTACATGTCAGTCGTGTACAACAAATTCTGGGCGGAGGGCATGACGGCAGGGCGCGGGTGGATTGCCGTCGCGATGGTCATATTCGCGATCTGGAACCCGCTCCAGGCCGCGCTGGGCGCGTACCTTTTCGGCGGCGTCGAGACATTCCAGCTACGGCTGCAGGCCGCGGGCGCTAGGGTACCGGCGCCTCTCTTGATGATGCTCCCATATCTCATGACCATACTGGTTCTGCTCTTCATTTCCGCCGGAAAGGGGCACAAGGTCTCTTTGAGCGCTCCGGCCGCCCTTGGGATCCCGTTTTACAGGGAGGAACGGGAATGATCCGGCAGACGCCATTTCCCAAATCCATGCCAATTTGAAACCGTATGAACTCGTATGAACCAATCTCCCCTCAGTGTCCTTTTGCTATGGCAATAAGGGAAAGCGGCTGATATAATCTCCGTTGTCTACTTAATCATAACGAGGAGGTTTTTAAGTCATGAAAAAGTCCGTTTTGCATGTGCTGTTTGTGTTTTTTGTTTTCTTTTCTTTTTTCGCGTTTTCCATTGCGGTAAATGCCGCGCCTATCCCAGTGGCTGAGATCAACCCCGGCTATGTCTACATTGGCCCGGTCGGCGACGGCGGATGGACCTACATGCAAGACGAGGGGCGCCGTGCCGTGGACGCGGCATTCCCCGGCCTTAAAAGCACGATAGTCGAGTCCGTGGGCGAGGGGCCGGAGTCCGTTCCGGTTATGGAGCGCCTGATCCGCCAGAACAAATCAAAACTAATATTCGCCGGCTCCTTCGGATACATGGATTACGTCGAGGAGGTTGCGAAGAAGTACCCGGACACGATTTTCATGCACGTCTCAGGCTATAAGCGCGCGGATAACGTCGGCACGATGTTCGGGCGCATGTACCAGCCGAGATATCTGTCCGGCCTCGTGGCGGGCAAGGTGACGCAAAGCGGCAACATAGGCTACGTGGCGGCCCACCCGATCCCGGAGGTCATACGCATGATCAACGCCTTCACGCTTGGCGTCCGCAAGACAAACCCTGGCGCGACGGTAAAGGTCATCTGGCTCTTCTCATGGTTCGACCCCGGCAAGGAAAAGGAAGCCGCCAAAGCTCTCATCGACTCGGGTTGCGACGTTTTGGCCATGCACGCCGACACGGGCGCGGTGGCTCAAGCCGCTGAGGAAGCCAAGACCTACGTAATCGGCTATAACAACGACATGAGCCAGTACGCGCCTACCATGCACCTGACGGCGCCGATCTGGGACTGGGAGAAGCTATTCTCTCCGATCGTAAAGCAGGTGGCGGACGGGACGTGGAAGTCAGAGGCCATCTGGTGGGGCATGAAGGAGGGCGCCGTCGACCTTGCTCCGTTCGGCCCGGCTGTGCCTGAAGACGTCCGCAAGCTCGTGGCGGCCGAGAAAGCCGACATAATCTCCGGCAAGCAGGCGGTCTTCACCGGCCCGATAAAAGATCAGTCGGGCACCGTCAAAATTAAGCAGGGCGAAACGATGTCAGACGACGATATATGGAGCATGGGCTGGTTCGTAGAGGGAGTCCTGGGCGAAGTCCCGAAATAAAACAAAATCAAGGCCGCGCGGCCATGATGGCCGCGCGTTAGCTGATTTCGCGCCGGGCCCGCGGGCCTCCGTGCAAACCGGCCCGGCCGCTTTTGTGAACGCGCCATTACTGACGCGAATCGGCGAAAGGGGGATAGATGTTGGAAATATGGAAATTTTTCAATGTAAATAAGGTGCGGAGGCTGGACGACGAGTGGCCGCCGCGAAATATCCGCTTAAGCGATTTGAACGTCAAGCTGATAGCCTCGCTGATAGCCGTGATAATCATCGCGTTTTTGGCCCTTCATTCGTTCTACACCGTCCCGCTTGGCTCGCAGGCGCTCCTTTTCCGCTTCGGGCGCTATATCGGGACAACGGATCAGGGACTGCATTTTAAAGAGCCCTGGGCGGAGGTCGTTAAGTTCGACGTTCAGGAGATAAGGCGATTTGAGTTCGGCGAAAAGACCCAGACCGTCGGCAAAAACTATTCGGCCAACGAATCCGAGCAGAAGATGGTCACGTCCGACAGCAAGATACTGCTGATAAGCTGGGTCGCTCAGTGGCGGATACAGGATCCGTATCAGTATTTCATCACGAACAACATAAACACGGAAGGCGATTTCAGGCTGATATCCGGCCTCGCGGAGGCCGACTTCCGCAAGGAAGTGGCGAACATGAAATACGAGGATATCCTTACCACCGGCAAGGTCGCGCTTTCCGCAAACGCGAAGGCCCGCATAACTAACACATTCAAAAGCCTTGGCGTAGGCATAGCGATAGTCGACGTGCTTATCAGCGAGGTGAAGGTGCCTCCTTCCGTTCAGGCGTCCTACAACGACGTGGAGACGGCGAAACAGGCTAAGACGTCAGCGATCAACGAGGCTGAGGCCTACGCCAACAAGACGATAGAGGACGCGAAAGGACGCGCGCAGGTGGCGATGAACAACGCGGAGGCGTACAAAGTGAACAAAATAGCGGACGCGACGGCCGTCTCAACGCGGCTGGACTCCCTGAACGCCATGTACGTCAGCAACCCGGAATTGGTGCGGACCAACCTCTGGTACGAGAACATCCAGGATGTCTTGAGCAGGCTCAACATCATCTTCGTCGACGGCTCGAACAACAACAACATATTCCTTGGCGACGTCCCGGTCGTCGTCGGGCAAAAGTGAGGGGGACCCGGAGATGAAAAAAACGCTCTTCATACCGGCTTTCGTTATACTGGCAATCCTGCTCGCCTCGTCGCTTTATATGCTCTATCCCTACGAAATAGCCCTCGTCACGAGGTTTGGAGAGGCGAGGGGAGTGGAGCGCGAGTCAGGGCTTCACGTGAGGGTTCCGTGGATCGACCGCGTGACGAAATATTCTTCGAGGCTGTACGAGTATTACAGCGACACGGCAAGCGTCATTACGTCCAACAAGCAGACGATAGAGGTCGATATACTGGCGACGTTCGTCATCACGGATCCGAAGAAATTTTACCAGACGAGCCGCACCATAGACCGCGCGCTGCGCCGCCTGGACGACGTTACGTATTCCGTCATGCTGCAGGTGGCCGGGAAAAACACGTTCGAGGACATAATCAGCAACAACAGGGAACCGATCTTAAGCGACATCCTAAAGGCGACGCGGGATCAGACTGCCGATTACGGGCTCGACGTGAAAACCGTTCAGTTTAAAAAGGTGCTTCTCCTGGCTGCGAACGAGGAGCAGGTATACAAGTCCATGATCACGGAGCGGGAGCGCATCTCTATCCAGACGCGCGCGGAAGGCGAAGCCCAGAGCAACCAGATACGTTCTAAAGCTGACTGGGAAGCCGCAAAGATCGTGGCCGACGCTAACGTGAGGGCCGCAAAGATAAAGTCAGAGGGGGACAAGGAGGCTGCCGACACTATAAGCAGGGCCACGCAGAACAACGTGGAGCTGTACACGTACTTAAAGCGCCTTGAAATGTACAGGGCGAGCGTCAAGCCCGGCACAAGCGTAATCGCCAACCCGTCCTCCGGCGTATTCAGGAATCTTCTGACTCCTTGATCATTAGAACCGTACTAATTGACGGCAAGCCACGTCTGCATGTCGCCTTTTTGTGTCTTAATGTTGAAGCCTTCCGTCGCAAGCGTCTCCGCCAGCGGGTAAGCCAGGAGCGTCGGAGTCGTTATGTCGCAGAGCTTGCCGTCCCCGGACATCAGCATCGCGGCTTTCCCGCCGATGATGTTGGATGTTTCCGCCATCGCCGAATACGCTATCTCGTCCAGCTCCTGAGTATCACGCGAGATGAGCGATTTTATTATCGAGCGCGCGAAGTCCCCGGAATACTCGAAGACGGCCTTTCCCGGCACGGCGCCGACAAGGCCGATTTTATAGGCTATTTCTCCCTTAAAATCCCTCCTGGGCGGCAATGTTTTCGTTATCTCGTCCGCGCCCAGTCCCAGCATAGTCATGATGACGTTCGAGGCGCTCGATGAGAAACTTTCAAGGCACGACAGCAGGGATTCGTTGTCCTTTGAGGGGCTCTTGCCTACGATTTTCTGATCTGTCTCCGCTACGTGGTAATTGAGCCACGCGACGAGCGAGCCTGAGAACGCCTTCACTACCTTCATGTCATAATCCGTAGCGGACATTTTTTTAGCGAAATTCTCAACGGTTATTATGAATCTTTTATGCTGCAGCTTATGCGCTTCGATATCTTTATATCCGATAGATTCCTGATATCCTTCCTCGAATTTAAAGTGCTTGACAGTGTAGTCGTACAGAAAATTCACGGCGCCTGCGCACTCTTTCTTGTAATCTTTGTGTTCGCTGTCCTCTATCACTAAGAGCAGGTCGTCAACCATTTTAAAAAGCTGCTGGTGCTGACTGTCAATCGTTTCGACCCCCAGGCGGTACTCCTCTTTCCACACAAAAAATTCCTCCCTCCTTAAAATGCCGGTGGTATTTTTATACATCAACTTACGAAAATAATCAATGTTTTGTGAATCGAAAAGCAGAGGAAAAGTTCCTCTATCGGTTCGGGTAGATCATCCGGCCTTCGGCTATAATCAGGGCGCCGGCGGCTATAAGGGACGAGCCTGCCAGAAGGGCGAGAAAGAAACCTTCCACCGCGGGGTTCGACAAGAGCAAAAATGACAGGACGATCATCAGGACGGCGCTTATTGCCATCATCCACCATTTTTTGGCACCGGCAGCCTTGACCGCAAATGACGCGTAGAGCTTCATGCAACCGGCAAGCAGCATCCACGCGCCAAGCATCGTCGAAAGCGCCAGCATCGCAAGGCCGATATTCGTTATGAAGAGCGCGCCGAAAACAATATCGATCACTCCCAATGGCAGGAGCCACTTTGGCCTGAACGGGTTATTCCTCATCGAAAAATATGGCACGAGGTAATTGGCGCCGGCGAGCAGGAAGCCGATGCCCATCGACACTGCCGTGGACATGATAGCGATAAGCGGGTTCAAAATGGCCAGTATGCCGATAAACACTAAAATCGCTCCCGCGGTGTAAAACGTCCACCTTGCGGTCTTGTTAAAGCTGTAATCCATACAATACCATCCCCCAGGCTGATAAATCAGTCCTTCTGGCTATTATCTCCCGCGGCCCCGGACAAATTCGTTGGTATCGACGATCATCCTTATCAGAACATTATTCGACCATTTGTCTGAGGCCGGAACGAACGTGCTTCCAAGCACGAATACGCAGATCGCCACAAACACGATTACCAGCATGGCAAGAAGCCACTCTCTGCCCACATTATGCTTAATGTACAAAGTGCGGCGCGGGATTGGAATCCTCTGTCGTTCGGACATATCCTCACCTCCAAACGTTATTCTTGCTGCTAGCGCGCATGTCTTTAGTTTGATAGCTTTACCTCCGCATTAATTTTTAGGCGCGGTTTTATCATCTCAAATCTTATTTTAAATTATATAATGTCCCCTTATTTTTGCATCGCTAAAAGTAACTAATTTATAGCCTCATTTGCCCATTAAAGCGCCAGTCAAACGCGTCATTTGGCGATTGCGGCAAGTTTCGCTCCGGTGGCGCGCAGCAGGTCGTCCGTGGACATTACGAACATGAGCCCCCTTGCCCCAGCGTTAATGGCAATTTTCCGGTGGCGCGCGGCGCCCTCGTGCATATAGACCGGGTAGGCTTTTTTCCCCCCAATTGGGGAACAGCCCCCGCGGATATATCCCGTGAGAGGCTGCAATTCCTTAAGTTGCACCAGCGAGGCGCTTTTGTTGCCGCTTGCGGCGGCAAGCGCCTTTAAGTCAAGCTCCGTTCCGGCCGGAAGGCATGCTTCCATGATCCCCGTCCTATCCCCTCGGGCCACAAGTGTCTTATAGACCTGATCATTCGGCATTCCCACGGAAAGGGCAGCCGTCTCGGCGGAGAGGTCATCCTCGTCCGCTTCAAAGCTGACAAGCTCATAACTTATGCCAAGCTCGTCCAGATGCCGCGCCGCGTTGGTTTTTTTTATGTCCCTGCGCACCGCGTTTACTGGCGCGGCCAGGCGTTGCGATGAATCCTCGCCTCATCGAACCTGTCGCGCTTTCTTGCGTTTTTGTTTGCCGGGACTCCAAGGACGATGAGAGCGAACGGGATTAGCCCGTCCGGCATGTTAAGCAGATCCCTGAACATAATTTCCCTGTCATCCGTTTCGCTGCTGTTGCTGTGAATGCCGCACCAGCAGCTTCCCACGCCGCCCTCCGCGGCGGCTAAGAGCATGTTCTCCACCGCGGCGCCCAGGGCCTGCTCATAAAACGGATCTTCATCCGCGACATCCCGTTTAGCGCAGACCAGTATGGCAAGCTGCGCGGAGGCCGTCATCTTCCCGTAAGGAAGCCCCTTCGCGATTGCCTTCAGGATATCTTTTTCGTCTATCGTGACGAAAAACCACGGCTGCACGTTGTTCGCGGACGGAGCGGCCATCCCGGCGTGCAATATATGTTCGACCTGATCCGAGGCAAGCGGTTCCTCCGTGTAGCTCCTCACGCTGCTCCTTTTGTAAATAATGCTATTTTCGAATTTTCCGGATAGCAATTACAGCACCCCCAAACATTAGAATATGTTAGCATACACTGTAATTTTATCATTTTATACAATAAATATCAAAATGTTAGGGAAAGCCTACAGGAAAAGCCAAGGAAAAGGCAAGAACAAAGAAAGCGGAGGAGAGCCCCGCAATGACCGGGGCTCATGATTCGCTACGCCGCGGTCAGAACCTCGGAAAGCATCTTCATGACAGCGCCTGGGTTTATTGGCTTCGATATATGCCCGTTCATCCCGGACATGAAGGCTTTATGGATATCTTCCTGGTAGGCGTTGGCGGTCATCGCTATGATCGGGATAGTCTTCGCGTCCGGGCGCGTGAGTTCGCGGATGTGTTTTGCTGCCTCGTAGCCATCCATAATGGGCATCTGTATGTCCATAAATATCAGATCGTAATACCCGGGCTCTGACTCCTTGAACGCCTCGACCGCCTCTTGCCCGTTCGTGGCCTCGTCCATCCCGGCACCCGTATCGGCAAGGAACTCCTGCACGATGAGCCTGTTTATGTCTATATCCTCCACAAGCAATATCCTCCGGCCGGTGAGATCGAGGCTCGCGTATTCGGATTCCGCTTCTTCCTCCGGCATTCTCTCCATCTTTTCGAAACATAGCTCAAAGCGAAACGTCGAGCCGACGCCTATCATGCTCTCTACTTTTATGTCACCGCCCATCAGATTGACCAGGTTCTTGCTTATGGCAAGCCCCAGCCCCGTCCCCCCGAATCTCGTGGCTATGGTCTTGTCAGCCTGTCCGAATGGCGTGAAGAGCTTGTTTTTTTGCTCCTCCGACATGCCGATCCCGTTGTCGGAGATGATGAATTCGACACGCGCATTGGGCCCGTCTTCGGCGACATTCAGGCGGAGCCTTACCGCCCCGTCAGCGCCGGTAAACTTTACGGCGTTGGAGAGGAGGTTTATCAGCACCTGGTTGAGCCTCATCTTGTCCCCGATCAGGCAGACGTCAGAAAGCTCGCCCATGTTCGTCTCAAACGCTATGTGCTTTTCCTTGCACTTCTGGGATATGATGCTCACGACATCGGACATCGCCGAGGAGAGGCGGAATGGCCCGGGCGAAATCTCGAATTTGCCGGACTCGATCTTTGCCATGTCCAGAACGTCGTTTATGATGCCGAGCAGATGGGAGGAAGCGATCGATATCTCGTTGATGGATTCAAGCGCCTTGCCCTTATTCGCCATATTGTTCCTGAGTATGTGGGTCATGCCGATTATCGCGTTGAGCGGCGTCCGTATCTCGTGGCTGACACGGGCCAGAAAATCGCTCTTCGCTTTCGAGGCCACGAGCGCCGCCTTCTCCAAAGCCTTTCTATCGGTTATGTCCCTCGATACCCCCACTACTCCGGCAATATTGCCGCCCTGCACGAGAGGTATTTTTATCGTCTCGAAGAGCCTCGTTTGGCCAAGGGCGGGCGAATATATTTCCTCCTCTAAAATCTTCCGCTCGCCGGTATTCATGACTTCCGCGTCGGCAACGCCGCAGGCATCGCCTTTCCCGTAATCCTCGCCGAATATCTCCAGAGCTGTTTTATGCCTGATGCCGTCAGCGCTCATTCCGGCGAACTGCTCGAAGCTCTTGTTCCACTGCGTGTATCGCCCACATCTGTCCTTGCAGAACATGAGGTCGGGGGTGAACGAGAAGATCGTGGACAGCGTGGAGGTCTTAGTCTCTAGGTCACGCGCCTGTGACTCGACAAGCGATTCGAGATGCTTGCCGCGCCTTACGTTTTTGAGGCAAAATGCGATAAGCGCGCAAAACGCTGCCGCAAACAGCGCCGAGGCGGCGATACAGGCCTGTTTCCAGAAATCGCCCTCAATTGCCGTTACTTGAACCGGGACGGCAGGAATTTCGCCGGCAAAAGCAACCGGGCATATCAGGAAAAACATCAATAACACTATCGATAATTTTTTCATGGGGTAAGCTTAACGCGCAAATGTAATATTTTCAACGTCCGTTTACTTAAATACACTTAATATATTTTACTAATAAAGAATTAGGCATAAACCGTATACGCAATGCTTCCAACGCCCTTTCTCTCAATTAAGCCGAAACTCTAAAAATAAATCCGCCGCGGGCGAGCCCTTGCGTCTCTACCAATATCTTACGAGAGGGACGTGGCCTATCGCTTGCCTGCTCAGGTTAGCGACGGACAGGCGCCGGCTGTGCGGGTTGTAGCTGTAGAACAGGGCGGAGTCCCCAAAAGACCAGTAGAAATTGTTGCCGTCTCTCTTGGAGGGCGTCCCGTAAGCAGTCTCGAGCACCCCTAGAACCAGCCGCGCGTTCTCCTGCCCCTTAGTCGAGAGTGTCACTCCTACGAGCCTGTCCGATTCAAAGGCATAGCGTATTTCGTGGATGGCAGCGTTTCCCAGGCTCATCTCATCGTTCATCTTAATGTAATAGCGCAGGCCGTCAAGCTCATTAACGAACTTCATGGCGCTCATCGACGCAAGGTTCTGCCCCCACCGCTCGCCGCGGAAACCTTCAAGCGGGTATACGGGCATAGGAAATATGGCTGCCTCCAAAAAGAAAACCAGAAAAGACAGCGCAAAAATCTTTTTCACGGCCAGCCCTCCATTTATTCTAATTCCAAATCAACTCATGACAGACGAGTTAATTTGGAAAAAATCTCGGGCGCTTCGCGTTGGGCGCAACATTAAGTTGCGCTATTCCGATTCTAAATCAAATTATGGTTCATTATGATTTAGAATCGGAATTACGTGAATTTTCCTTATTATTTATTTTACCACCAAACCCTCCGCGCTGCCAGATCCATTCCGCCCTACTCTGGCGCGCCCCGCCGGCGTTTATGCCACAGCTCCATGGCGATTGACCGGGGCGGCTTGATAGTCATTAAAATAAATAATAATTGTATCTAAAATTTTCCTGAATATAATTCGCGCTGCTTGTTTTTTGAAGAAAAGTATTATAATAGCTTATATAGCTATAATGTCGTTTAGGCGAATTAATCAGCGTTAGGAGGGATAGATCCACAGTCTATGGAAAGAGTGGAGATAGCGTTTCCCGGAAAGCTGACGCTTCTCGTGAGGCCCCGCATATTGGAGCTGCTGAAAAGAGCTGTCCAAAAATCGTTAGTGACGGTGATTGCCGGCCCTGGCTACGGCAAGACGTGCGAGGCGGCAATCTATGCGCAGAAAGCGCAGGCGCGTGTTGTGTGGATGCATATCAGCCCTATCGACAACGCGGCCGGGCAATTCTGGGAAGACTTAACCTACTCGTTAGCGAAACAATTCCCGCAGATGGCTGAAAAAATGCGGGCGCATGGCTTTCCGGCGAGAGGCTCTTCTTTTGATTCCTTCCTGCGCGTGCTGACGGATGAGCTTTACAATGGCGAGCAGATGTTATTCGTCGTGGATGATTTCAGGAGTATTTCGGACAGCGAGATACTTTATTTTTTCCGGAATCTCATAGAAGCGAACCTTGAAAACTTCTGCCTCATCTTAATATCGAACGCAAAGACCGACATAGGCCTGGCCGCGTTGCGAGAGGGCAGGCTTTTTCAGGTCACGCAGGAGGATCTCAAGTTCACGCCGGACGAGACTCGCCATCTATTCAGCCACTACGGGTATGACCTCACGGCTGGCAGGCTTAATGAAATCGCCGCGGACACGGACGGATGGCCCATGGCCCTTTACCTTCTGGCGCAGCATCCTGGCAGCGTTACGCAGGGTACCGAGATGACGAAGCTTGGCATCGTTTACGAAATGTTCGAGAGGGATTTTTTTTCCGCTTACAGCCCAGAAAGCAGGAAACGGCTGATAAAGCTGTCTATGATCCACTGGTTTCCGCACGAAATACTGAAAAAGCTGGGCTACGTCGAGCAGGATGGGCCGGCTGGCATACTTAGGACCAACCTCTTCATCGCATACGACTACAGCTCCAAACTGTACAAATTCCACAACATGTACCGTTTATTCCTCTCGTCCAAGCTTCACACGCTCGGCGACGAGGAAAAGCGCGAGTTCTGGCAGGCGACGGGAGAGACGTTCTTATCGCTCGGACACTACCTGAAAGCGATAGACTGCTTCGAGCAGAGCGGCAACCCTGCCGGGATGCTGGAGGCGATAGCCAGCTACACGGGCAAGTTTGTCGTATACAGCAGGGAACACTCGAACTACCTGCAAAAAAAACTGTCGCTTCTCGGCGAAGAATTCATCGCCCAAAACCCCCTGGCTGACTTCCTGAACGCCGCTTGCCTCGTCAACAAGCTGGAACTCGATAAAGCGTATGAAATTCTCCAGAGGCTGTCGGATAAGCTCCGTGACGAGCCCTGCCGGAAGGAACTTCTGGGCGAGGTCTACTGGCTCATGGGACAGATAAACATGATGCGGGCGAAGCCCGTTTTTGCCCGTTTCTTCAAGCTTTCGAGCGAGTGTCTGCCGGAAAGCTCCCTTACAAAAGGCTATCTTCACATCAGGAACATTGACGTGCTGAGCGCGCCAGACAACAAGCCAGGCGCCCTCGAACGCATGGAAAAGGAACTCTACGAGGCCATGCCTCATTACGTGAAGGCGGCTAAAGGGGGCGGAAGCGGCCTTGATCGCCTTTATTCAGCGGAAATGGGCTACTACACGTTCGACTTCGCCAAAGCGAAGCAAAACGCGCACGAGGCGATTTACGCCGCCATGAACGCAGGGCAGCACGACATATTATGCAACGGGCACATCATACTGTCGAGAACAGCGATAATGCAGGGCGATTTCAGAGAGTGCGAGGAGCGCGTCACGTTCGTGCGCGACTACATAAACGAACGGGAAATAACGGAGCTTTACGAGATGAGGGATTGCGCGATGGCCGGCCTCTACGTCGCGGTCGGCGACTACGCGTCCCTGCCGCGCTGGATAGTCTCGCCGGAGCGCAACATTGCGGAAAAAGACCGCCCGCTCGCCATAGGCGGGCGCGAAAAGATAATACAGGCGGAATACCTGTTTGGCGCGGAAAGATATGACGAAGTAGTCGGCTTCCTTGATTACCACGTGCCTATTTATAAGAAACAGGGCAGATGGGTGAGCATGCTGAAATGCCTCGTCCTGCGCTCGGTCGCGCTGCTAAAGACGCGGAACATGGAGGCCGCTCTTGAGGCTTTCTTTGAGGCCTACGAAATGGCTTACGGGAACAAAGTCATAACGCCGTTCGTCGAGAGCGGCATTAATATGAGAAGGATGACGGAGGTTGCGAGAAAAGGCATGGGGTTCAATTTCGACCCTGACTGGCTGGATGACGTCAACAGGAAATCGGCTACGCACGCGAAACGCATCGCGGGGCTCGCAAGCGAATACTACAGAAGCGCTAGCTTTCAGGCAGCGCCGCTGCGAAAGCTCTCGAAGCGCGAAACAGACGTCCTGAACACCCTGTCGCAAGGCTTGACACGGGAGGAAATAGCCTCGGCAAATTCACTTTCCATAAACACGGTAAAGAGCGTCATCAAGAGCGTCTACAACAAGCTTGGCGCCGTAAACCGCGCGGACGCCGTCCGCATCGCCACCTCGCTGAGGCTCTTGAAATAATCGACCTCTGCCGCTCATGACGCAACTGGCGGCAGCGATGATGATGATGCCTAATCGCTCAGTTTATCCGCTCGCTTAACCATTCATGAGCGATTGTACGGCGTCAGGCGTCAGCCCGGAACTTTCCGCTATTATGTCCGGCGATACTCCGCGAGAGAGAAGATTTTTTGCCATTTCGAGTTTGCCTTCTTCTCTGCCTTCTTTCCGACCTTCTTCTTTACCCTCTTTACGGGCGCCGTAAAGCCGCGCCTGCTCGTCCCAGATGGCTTTTTCCCTGGACTCGTACAGCAAGCGCACTTCCTCGCTTTCCGAGAGTTTTTTCAGAACCTCGTAGGCTTCTTCTATTTCGGGGCTTTTTGTCGCCAGCATCTTGACATCCTCCTCTCTCTCGGCTCTTATCAGCTTCAGCCATAAAATCAGCCGCGCGGTTTTCTCGTCGGCATCCGCGCCGTCCGCTTCGGCGGGGATTTTTTGATACTCCAGCGTGTGTATCTCGATGATGTTCGTAAAGAGGGATCCCGTCCCGGCATCGTACAGCATGTACTTGTTATGAAAATGATCGCTGTCCTTAATCAGGTCGTAAGCGAGAATGACGACGGAGATTACCTTTTTTAGCTCAGCGTATTTCCCGCCAATGCTTAACTGGGAACCAAGCATTTTCGCCGTATAGGCGGTTATTCGCTCCTCTATGAAAGGAGTGCGGGCGATCTGTATCTCAACGTCTATTTGCTTGCCATCTTTTGTCTTGACATGTACGTCGAGGATACCGAGTTTTTCATCCGGGGCGCCAACCCTTAAATGAGGGTCTATGACCTCGATCTCGCTGTATTCTTCTTCCGGCAGATCCAGCACCGCCGAGAGAAAGGCCTTTAAGATACGCGTGTTGCGGGCATCACCGAACGTCATTTTAAAGACGATATCATTGCGAAGCGGCAGCAAGCCTTCTTTTTTAGCCAGCGCGCCCTGCCTGGCTGGGCCTTTGTCCTGTCTTTTCGCCCTTTGGGCCACAAAACCACTCCCCTATTGTCTATGTGTGTATTGCCGCCGTCATTATACCCCGCGCCCCGGAGCGCGGCAACGGCGGGGTTGGTATTCTGAGTACATGACTTACGGGTTTCCATCGAGATGGCATCAGCAAAACGGGAGGCTTTTGCAAGCCCCCCGCCACTGTTGCTTATTACTTTTGCCGCTTTAAGACCGCTTTAGCCCTTCTTGCGAAGAAGCGTCACAGCGCCGGTCGCCGCCAGGAGCGCGAATACGCCGAAGCCCGCGTCGCAGCCGCCGCTTGAGCTGCCGCCGCCAACCGTGCTGCTGGCTGGGTCGGTGCTGAAGTCAGCAAGCCTGTACTCCACAAGAGCCGGGGTTGCCGTGTCGTCAGCCTTCGGAGAGGCCACGATATAGTATGCGGCGCCGTATCCGAAACCGGCTGCCGGCTTCGCGAAGCTGAACTCCGCCGTTCCGGTATCGCCGCTGTCAAGCGTAGTAAGAGTCTCGACAGGCTCCTCAGCGCCTACGCTGAACAGCTTAAGATCGAACGGCCTGTTCAGGATTACGTCCTCGGCAGTCCCGCCGATTTCCTGAACCTTCACGGTTCCGGAGATAGCGTCGTTCGTCTTGGCAGATACGGTCACAACGAAGCTGTCGGTGTTAACCGCAGGAGGAGGAGTGACTGTGCCTTCATCGCCGCCGACTGTGAGCACGAAGTCCTCGTAGGCTGTGATGCCGTCGGTATCAACCGTATCGGTGACCCAGTCGCCGGTCGTCGTGACATATACACGCACAGGGTACGTCGCCGCCGCTGACGGGGCGACTCCCTTGATGGTGAACGTCCTGCCCTCCACATCCACGTCAGAAACTCTCTGGGATGGGATATCGGAGATGACCTTCACGCTCTTGCTGATCGGGGTCGTGGAAGCCACCTTGATCACGATGGCGATATCGCCGTCAACGTCCGCCGCAAGCCCAGTAGCCGTAATCGTCGGGACGTCGATGTCCTTCGCCGCGGTCAGTTCGAGAGTGTTGCCCTCCGCTTCCGCGACAGCCAGCGTCGTGAACTTCTTGGTGAGCGACAGGTCGGTTACAGTGGCGCTGGCCTTCGCGACGTCGATTTCGTCAGCCTTCAAAACAGCCAATGTTTCGCCCTTCTTGATCGGCGCCTTCGGATAAATCTGGAACGAGAAGTCGCCCTGGGCATTGAAGGATTCGGCGGTGACGAGAGCTGGCGTCGTGCCGTTTAACACCGCTCCGATAACGCTGTCAACTGTCGGAGTCGCGTTCGCGTCGCTGAGGTAGAACGCGTTGTCCCCGGAGAAGCCGTTAAAAGCTCTTACCGCCGCTCCGTCCGCGACACTGATGCCACCGTGCCCGGCTGCCTCGTTGTGATCGAGGACTACGGTTCCCTGAGAGGCCAGGAGAGCGACACGCGCGGAGTTGATCCAATTGACGTCGCCCCTCCCAGACCCTACGCCTTTGCCCGCCAGAACCAGCTCGCCCAAGCCGGTCTTATTCAGCAGGGAGTCGGTGTACGCCACGCCTAACGTCTGCTTCACGAGCTTGTCAGCCGGTACATCGAAGGTGAGCCCGTCGGTTTGGTGGCTGAGTTCGATCTTGTTCGGGAGGTCGATCCAGTTGGAACCTGCCGACGCAAGCTCTACCTCGCCGCCTTCACCGACTATCGGGCCGGTGCCGAGGCTGTTCTGCCTGTAGAAGGAGACTACGGCGTCGGTGTAGATCCACGTCCCGCCCTCGTACGTGTTCTTGTTACCGTGAACCTCCACCACAGTTTTGATGTTGTCCAAAGCCTCGTCATTAGCCTCTAGCCCGCCCTTGCCGATTACGTCGCCCGAGACGATCGAGTGGACGGTGCCGGTCGAGTTTTGGTTATCGTAAATCGCGAAAAGACCGGTCTTGATATCCAGCGTGCTTCCGAGTTTGCCCCAGAACGACTTGACGCTTGTCACAGCGTCGTCCGGATCCCACGTGCGGTGTTCACCGCCGCCGGTGGCGAACGTCGCGTCATTAAAGACCTCAAGGCGGGTGACCTGGTCTCCAGTAGTATATTTATTAGCGTTGAACGGCGTCCCGTACGGCGCTTCGATGCTTCCCTCAGCCACCGTGAACTTCTCGATAAAATTACCGGTATAATTTGTATCTACAGCAACGCTTCCAACCGCGCCGTAATTGAGGTCAAGCACCCCTAGGCCCTTTTTCACCACTTCTTGCCGCTCATCGCCGGTGTACGGTCCAGTCAGTTGAACCTGGTTGCCGTAAAATATGTTGCTCGTACTCGACGCGAGGTTATAGCCCAACACAAGCGACGCGCCCTTGTCGATGTCGTAAGTCGCGTTCGGCGTGGTTTTACTACCTTTGTGGGCCTTTACGTAGTTCCGGAAAATCAAAGGAGTAGTTCCGTCGTTCGTAAAGTTCACGGGCCAAAAGAGTTCCTCGTTGCCCGTAACCTTGAGCGTTGGGTTGCGGTTCCCGGTGTTATTCGTTACATAATCGAACACCACGTTCCCGAGGATGGTGCCGTGCCCGTCGTCGTCGACCACACCTGACGGGATCGAAACGACGCCGTCCTCAATCGCGATATCTAACGGACGCGCATTAGGAGTACCCGTTACCGGCGTAGTGCCAATATTTAAAAGGACGGGCCACTCATAATAACCCTTTGTGAATTCGAGCGTACCTGTGTCTGTCTTTACGATACTTCTCCAATTGTCAGTAAAAACATTGGACGGTGCGGCTGCTGTACTATCAGTGGTGTAGTAGAAAGGAACATCCACCTTTACCGTCGCTCCGCTGCCCACCTCTAAGAACGGGGTCTTCGTTGGCAAGCTTGGTGTGATAAGCATAAGCAAATAAGCGACATTTCCGTCGTCGTAGTTAGCTTTCGTATCCTCGTAGCCTCTCGCCGCCGTGATAGTGAAATTCGACTTGGCGATAATGCTGCGCACTCCATAAATCGGAGAGCCACCCACGATAGCATTTCCGAACAGCGTCCCCCCTTGCAACTCAAGGGTTACCCCGCTACCGGACGGTCCTTCGATGGTGATAGAAACGATTTGTCCCGCCGGAGCAAAACCGGCAGTCCAAATAATCTCTCCCGCGTCGCCACGAATTACCGCAGTGTCACCAACAGCGATGCCGGGGTAGCCAGTATTTGGAAGCCAGTTTCCTTGGGTGTTCCATTTTCCATCACCACTATCGCCAGTCCAGTGATATTCCGTCGCCGCGAACGCGCTGCCCGCGAAGCTCAGAACTATTGCCGCCACGAGGGCGAACAGAATAAATCTCTTCTTGCTCAAAAGTTACTCCTCCTTCCAAAATATCCCGGGAAATCCATCCGGCGTAAATAAAGTTTTCCGATCCATCCGCTTTAGCCCTATTGCCCATATGCCTTTTTAGACCGCCTAACCCGAAGTCCCGCAGTCATGGGAAGGCCGAATGACCGGAGAACCGCGCCGATTTCCCGTGAATGCCCTGGCGCGATATAAACGCGCCCTTCCGCCAACTTGCGCGGCATAAACTTGCCAAACCGCGTGAAGCGTAAAGCAGTTATCCCTTTCTTCAATCACCCCCTGCTCCCGTTCTTATGGGGAAAAATCTCACGCTAGCCGCGCAATACGGCCATAACTTGCTGAATTTTACGCCCCTCGGGGCCATTTCCGCTCTCCTTATGCACCCCCTGCTCCCGTTCTTACTGATTAAATTTCATTGCGCGGCTTCGTAGGCCGCGTAACAACGCAAAGACACGAAACTAAACAAAAGGCCAAAACGCAAAATTATGATGTGGAATTATATCATCACATACGCAAACGCGCCACAAAAAATATTTAAAATTTCGCCGCAACGCTCGGGCGTAGATTAAAATCAAGCGCCGCCATATGGGCACAGGGCAAATCTAACCATAACGGCCCTGCTATGTCAACTACTTACGCACAAAACCTGCCAAAATTACTGAAAAAATATTTTTGTCGCGCCCAACACGAAGTGCGGGTGAGCATGGGCGGGATGTTGGGATGACGCGTGGGGGAGCGGCACACAAACGGGACGGACACATTCGGAAGGGGCAGACATGTTGGGGGGCAGACACACAGGTCTGCCCCTTCCCGGCGTAAAAATTTCACGGATTCCGTGGGGCGAACCTATGCGTTCGCCCCGGTTTTGCGCGTCCGCCCCAGGTCAGCCAGGATTTCGGAGATAACGGGCCAGGTTGCGCCAGAGCGAGCGGATTCTCTTGCGCAGGGTTTTTCTGCCGACGCCAATCAGCTCCGCCACATCGCCGAAGGACGATCCCTCCGACAGGGCAAACGCGATCTTACGCTCTTCCTCGTCCGGCAGGGCCTCTATTGCGGCGCGCAGCTCCGCGGCGTCGTAATCGGAGGCCGCGCGCGCGTCCGGGATGCTTATCCCGCCCGAATCGTCGTCTCCGGACGCGTCTTCGCCGGCATTCAGCCGCACGACTCCGCTCCGCCAGCGCATACGCCCCGCCGCGTCGCGGACCATGCCCGGCAGGAACCTGGATAGCTCCCGCGCTATGTAAGCGTCATTCGTAACCCGCTTGGCAAGCGATATGAGCGCGACATAACCTTCCTGCTCCAAATCCTCCCTCTCGGCACCGCGCCCAGCGTATCTGCGAGCGACGCGGCGCACTAACGGCGCGAATTCCGCCACAAGGGCGTCTATCCTGCGGCTGGCGCTTTCCGTTCCGTCCGCTTCACGCTCTTCCTTTACTTCATTTGCTTCACTCGCTTTGGCCTCTTCCCTTGCCCCGTTTACCTCACGATACGCGTCAATGTCCCCGAAATGGTTTTTGTTACGGATGTCACTTTTACCAGATTCCATGCTTCCAAACCTCCTTGCCTCCATAATATTATTGGCGCCGGTTTCTAAAATTGCCTCCCTTCTTTTAAATTCCTTCAAAATCCCACAAGCCAAGAGCATCTTACAAAGCAAAACGCAAAACAGAAATTAAGCTTTATAACGGCTCGTCAACTATTTATTTATGTATTTAAATGAATGTATCGTAAATTTCATATTATGCAAGGGGAATATATGCGATCTCTGGGAAGATAGGCAAATTATCGTAAAAAATTCCGGGAAATGTCGCAAATTTGCATGTAATTCCGATTCTAAATCAAATGAACTATGTTTGTATCAAGATATAATCGACACCGCTGAAAAACTGGCGTATCTCTCGAGGCAGACGGCGGACGGCGTCCTGTCCCTGGCGAATACTTCACCCGGACCTTCGAGGAGTGTGTGCGGAAAAACCCGCTGCTGCGCGGTTTGATGATAGAGACAGACCGAGCCGCGGCAGGCTATGCGCTCTTGTCCTTCACTTGGTCAACTGAGGCGGGCGGGCTTTGCGTTTTGCTGGAGGAGGTATATGTCTCGCCCAGATGCAGGGGGGAAGGTGTAGGGAGCGCGCTGCTCCGTTTCGTGGAGGGCGAGTATGGCGGCAAGGCGAGCCGGTTTCGCCTGGAAGTCGCGCCGTCCAACGCTCCGGCAATACGGCTTTACGAAAGGATGGGGTACATGAGGCTCGATTATCTGCAGACGGTCAAGGATATCCCCTAATGAACGTTTAATCAGCGGTTGCCTAAAGAACATTTAATCAGCGATTCCTTAACTTAGATGACGGGGTGTGGAGGTAATATTATGGGTTTTGATGAGTAGAAATTTGTCGCGTTTTTTGACAAGTTGAACAGTTTTCTGACGCGTTGATAAGAAATGCGACACGTTGACAATTTTTGACAACAAAAGTAACAAGCTGAACGGGTTTTGGAAAGTTTTTAGCGCTATGGACGGGCAACGGGGGCAGATAAAGATAAACGCTGCTCGGCTGTCTGTTGAGATCCATATCGCGGCGACTAGCCTCGTTACGGTATGAATCATAGACCGATCAGGTTCTATTTTTTAAATTTCTATCTTGGGTTGCCGCTTACGCTTTCCCCCTAGCCATTTTTGCCGGATACCATTTCTGAAACCAACCAGTGAACACTCCCAACAACGGCGCTGGTGCATAAGTCAACGCGGCGAGCCACCCCGGCGCGTCGGAGAAACGCAACGCTACAAGCACAATGGACATCCGCAAATACTCGACGGCCCAACATGCCGTCAATATGCGATTTGTGCGCGTGAATAGTGGATTTTTCAGCATTTTCTCGCCGCCATAACCCGCCGCCGAAAAATAACACGTGAGCGGCACTTTCATAAACACGGTTATGCCCCAAAACAAGGCGAAAAACAGCTGCACGGCAAGCAGAAACCAATCGCTCGCGCCGCTGATAAGAAACGCCGCGAACGCCGCCGCTCCGGCGATATTCGCTCCGTTGACCCACTTTGCGCGTTTGGCAAATTCGCTCGGGGCCGCAGGCGCACCCGGCGTCACCGCGCCGAACAGTTCGTCCCATTTGAGCATCAGCGAGAAATTACCCGTGACGGTATACTTGCCTTGCAACAGTGCTGCCGAACCCTCAATCTCGCCTTTGGCTATCGCTTGCCACACAGAAAAAGGCGTGTTGATAGTCGTGTCGGCGGTTGTGAGGTTTTCGGCGCTCACGTTTGCTCCGTCTTTGGTAAGCCTGATTTGATACCGCTTCCCGATGTCGGTGTAGTTCATCTCGATTACGCGGTCTTTGTCGTGGTTCGCTTTGTTGTAAAGCGCAGCCATTTGCCGCGTGAACACCATGCTCTCGTCGGTTTTGACCGTTTCGCCGCCGGAAGTCTGCTCTACGCCCCAACTCGCGTCCGCCATACTCTCGAAAACGTCTTTGGGGTATAGCAAAGCGTTCAACGCGGCGCGGGTTTCGGCAGTTATGCCGCCACGCAAATATTCCGCGCCCGCCTGTTTGACGCTCGCCAAATATTGCTCCGTGCGGGTTCGCAGTTCAGGTATTGAAAAAAGCTCGCCCTGCCCGCAGTAAATCCGCTCAAAATCACCGCAGCACCGCTCGAACATCGCGTCTACGGCGGCATAATTGCCCTCTGACGTATAAAATCCGCAGGTTGATATAACGACGTGTCGCTGGCGTGTGTTGTCGTAACGCGACGGATGACCGCCGCTTTCCGCGCCGGTCATAAACGGCAGATTCAGCGGCAGCTGGCGGTCG
>JAIROA010000101.1 GCA_031257775.1 Synergistaceae bacterium | reverse complement strand
CAAACGCAGCAATTGTTTGACATTTTCAGATCACCTTCTAATTTGGGAGTGATAGTCATGCAAAAGAGATACCAGGTTTTTGTAAGCAGCACTTTTAACGATCTCCAGGAAGAACGCCGCATGGTGTTTGACGCGATAATCCGCAAGAAATGTTTCCCTGTCGGAATGGAGTCATTCCCATCTTTGACCAGAGATTCTCTTGGGTATATCAAAGAGATCATCGATGAAAGCGATTTCTTTCTCGTGCTGCTTGGCGGCAGGTATGGTGATTCGGCTGATGAAAACGGAGTCTCTTTCACGGAGCTTGAGTATTTATACGCCCTTGAAAAGAGCAAGCCGATCATCCCTTTGATTTGTGCGACTGGCAAAACGCGCGAAACAGAGACACGGAAGGGTATAAAATCGACCAGCTCGCCAGATTTATCAAGTCAGTCAAGCAAAAATTTGACGGATGGAAACCTTGGACTCGGGACGATCTAAAAATGCTTGTCTCTGAGGCGCTTGAACAAGCCATTAAGGACAACCCTGGAGCGAAGGGCTGGATACGCGGCGATTCCATAGTGACGGTGCCGGTATACGATATGGACACCATAAAGGCTAAATTCGCCGGATCCTGCGTCAAAAAATCAAGCACTGTTTTTATAAATGGCAAGCCTGCTGCTTTTATAGATGACGAATAAATAACCCGCATACTTATATCGCCGCCCGTATGTCGTCGCCTTTCCCTGTCAGCCGCTTCCAGTCGACGTCCGGGGCGAGAAGGTTCGGGCAGCCCGCGTCGGGATAGGACCAGTGGCGGCCCATCCCGGCTATCATCCTCCACCAGTCTTCCGTGTCGTGACGGACGAGATCCCCTTCGGGGCCGATGTGCGCCAGCTCGTGATAGACGAGCGCCGTCATCTGGTTCTGGCTGAGCATCGCGGTCGTCTTGTGGTAGAACTCGATCATGTAGGCGTATTCGCCGCCGAGCTGCATAAGCAGTTCCTGCCACTTCAGGGATATCGTGAGGGTTTTGGCGAGGACGATCCTTTTGCCGCCCGTTTTTCCCCTGCACAGCACGAAAAGTATCCTGTCGGGCCTGACGTGCCCGATCTCCTCGTATTTTGCCGTAAGCCTCTCGGCGATAGGTCGCATTTTGTCATTGATGATCTCGTAGGCATATTCAGGAGCATCGTCGTTTATTACCATTCCGTTCATTCTCAATCAGCCTCCGTGATGTCGTCAGGGTCGTATATGACAGGGCCTCCGCAGCCACACACACGCTCGCAAAGCGCCGTGCAACCGAAAGCTGTCCTGGCCGCCTCGGGGCTATTCGCCGCGATTGTCGGCGGCGCGCCTGGCCAGCCGTCACAAAATCCGCTTTCAGGACAGCGATATTGCTTTGGCCTTTCAATTCTGCCGTCCTCATAAACGATGGGTATCGCAAGCTTCCTCGCGAGGGCTATCTCCAGCCCGCACCCCTCGCTCGTCTCCCATTCGCCGTACACCCACAGCTCGTCCGCCAGCTCCATCAGCCGGAAGTCCGCTTCAAGCGCTTCCTTGTCCTCCTCGAACACGTTAAAGAAAGAAAACGCGTTGATGGGCGATATCGGCAATACGTCCGGATGCTCATTGATGATCTTCCGGCAGATTATGTCCACGGCCATCCTGTTGTTCATGATGGCAGTGATGTCCGGATTGTTCCTGTCCATCCCGCCCCTTAATGGGTGGGATACGTAGACTGTCTTGAACGGTCTGGCCTTCAAAGGCTTCGTCCTCCTCGTCGAACAATTCTTTCTGGCGGTTCCCCTGGCTTTCCTTTAGCTTCTTCCGGCACTTCGGGCCTATCCCGGCGATGACGCTCTGCCCGGCCCTGAGCTTCCTTCCGCATATCGCGCAGTAACGCACGGTTGCCCCTCCGCGTCTCATCTGATAATATGAATCCGGGGAGTGTCGGCTCCCTGGATCGGTTCAGCGTTTCTCTACATGCCGCCTGCGAAGGCGGCAATTTTGCTGTCGGAGCCGCACGTGAAATTCTCACAGGCCGGCTGGCCGATCCAATGCTCGGCGCTGTCCTCCCGGCAAAGGCCCTTGTTTGGGCTTGAGAAATCCCACGCGGTTTTGTCGAAGCGCGAGCAGTCCATGCAGAGGGGATACGCGCCCTGGCATCTCATCACGCCGCCCTCCTGTCGCGGTCGTTCAGGATTCCGACGGCGATGCGGTATTTATTTTCAAGATAATTAATGCAGTGATCCTTGGCCGCCCGCTCTTCCTTCCAGCTCAGGATTGCCCAGACCGCGAAGAAAGTGACGAAGAGCGACATCCATAGCGCGCCTCCGATGAACCAGAACATATGCTCCATGTTCAGACTGCCTCCTTAGCCGTTTTAGACGCTATTACGCCGAGTAGCTGTTCTTTTGTCCAGAGAACGCTTTGCCCGTTGCCAAAAATAATGTTCCCCTGGGGAAACTCTCCCTTGTCCCTCCAGCGTTTTATTGTCCGCGTGTACTTTCTGAACAGCGCGGCAACATCATTAATGTCGTAAAGCTCCATGTCTAAATCCATGCGTTTCACCTCCCGTTACCGCCTCTTCATAAGAGACACGCTGAATGAAAAATATCGCAGACATTGGCTCAAGATCAGTTTTTAGAGCCATCGCCACACCCCTCGTTCATCGTCGGGTCTTTTATTTTTCCGGCTAGAATCCCTCAGTGAAATCCAAAATAGGGCGCACAGGGCAAACAGAAACATGATGCCCCCAACCGCCCAAACCGCGATTCGGAACCAAACATAGATTTTTAGAGCCTCCCCTATTGTTTCCATGATTCACCTTTATTCCTTTTCGATTGTCATGGTGCGGCGATGCTGTCCTCAGCGCCTTAATCCCTACGCCGCGCTGTCGTTCTCCCGTTCGATCTTGTCCGTCTGATCCTCCAGCATCCGCTCCAT
>JAIROA010000047.1 GCA_031257775.1 Synergistaceae bacterium | reverse complement strand
CTCTTCCGATCTAAGCGGGCCACGAAAGCGGAGGCCGGGCGCGTGTAAATCTCCTCCGGCGTCCCGATCTGCTCTGCCTGCCCGCCGTTCATGACGATGATCCTGTCGGCCATCGCCATTGCCTCCTCCTGATCGTGCGTGACGTAAACTACGGTGTTGGCGTGTGCCCTGTGCGCCGACATTATTTCGTGCCTCATCTCGACGCGCAGATCCGCGTCGAGGCTCGAAAGCGGCTCGTCCATGAGAAGCACCCCGGGGTTTCCGGCAACGGCGCGGGCTAGCGCGACGCGCTGGCGCTGGCCGCCTGAAAGCTGTGCCGGGTATCTTTCAAGGAACGCTCCGAGGCCGACAGATTCGAGAATCCTGGATGCTTCCTTCCTGGCCGCGGCGCCATGCTCGCGCTTGGGGCTATGCCGCAGCGAAAAGACGACATGGGCCAGGACGGTCATGTGCGGCCAGAGGGCGAAGGACTGGAAAACCATCCCTATGCCGCGCTTTTCGGGAGGCGTGATCCTCTGCGGGGAGGAAACGGGCTTCCCGTCGAAAAGGATCTGCCCCGAGGATGGTGCGTCAAAACCGGCGATAAGGCGGAGAAACGTCGTCTTTCCGCACCCGGAAGGCCCCAGTATCGCCGTGAATGTCCCAGGCGGGCATTGCGCCGAGACGGACTTCAGCGCGTCGAACGTCCCGAAGCGCTTCCCGATGTCAAGGGCTGAAATTTCGATGCTCATTCGGCATAACCCCGTTCAATGCTCATTCCGGATAGCCCGCTCATTCGTCAAAGTTTCCTCCGTTTCGTCTGTGTCAGATGCAGCGCGACATTAGGCAGTGAGAAGAGCGCCAGGGCGGCAAGGACGATCACGGAAAACGCGCAGGAAACCGTGATGTTGCCTGACTGCTCGAAGTTCAGCACGACCGATCCTATCGTCTCAGACCCGAGAGCCCCGAGGATCGACGAGACGGTCAGCTCTGTAAACGCGTGCGTCGTGGTTATGAAAAATCCTGAGACGATCCCCGACGCCAGAAGCGGCGCGAGGATGCGCGCCCACCGGGTCGGCGCGCGCGCGCCGCAGATGCCGGCCGCCTCCTCCACCGAGACGTCCACCTGCTGCATAGCGCTCGTTACGGCGCGGAAATGCAGGAGCGTGAACCTTATGATGTAAGCGCCGCCCAGAAGCCAGATCGTTCCGTAAATTCCCGGACGCCATCCCGGCAAGGGCTCTATCCACGATATTATCATGGAGAGCGCGAACACGCCGCCGGGCAGGACATAAGGCAGTGAAAACGCCGCCTCCATGAACCTGAACCGCCACCCGCCGACCCTTATCCTGCCGTAAGCCGCCGCGCTTCCTATGACGCAGGCGGCGATGCCGGTCGAGAAGGCCAGAAAGAAGCTGTTTTTAAGGGCCGAAAGGGCTTTTCTGTTCCGCAGGATGAACGCGAAGTTGTCGAGCGTGACATTGCCGGCCGCTAGTTTTACCCCATAAGCCTTGAGCAGCGACGTGCAGAGCATGGCGAAGAGCGGCAGGATGGACGTTATCAGGATGAAACCCCACACCGACGCCTCGACGGGCAGTCGCGCGCGCCCAAGAAAACAGCGCGGCAGCCTGTCCTCAGCGGCGCTCTCCGTAATATACCCGCCCCGCCCGCAAAACCATATCGCCCCGCAGCAAAAAAGCGCGAGAGCGCCTAATATGGCGGAAAGGCAGGATGCCCGCGAGAACGCGGACGGGCCGAAGCCCGTTATTTCCTGGTAAATCAGGGTGCTCAACACGTTTATGCCTTTGCTGGATCCCAGAAATGCCGGTATGCCGAAGTTGTCAAGCCCGGCCAGTACGACGATCATGCCGCCTCCGACGAGCCCGGGCAATACGAGCGGGAGCGTCACATGAGCGAATGTGCCGATTTTCGAGCATCCGGCGGAGCGGGCCGCCCATTCAAGGTCGCGCGGTATTTTCCTGAGAGCCCCCAGGCATAGCAGATAGCCTAAAGGCGCGTGGCAGATCGCCATCACCCAGACGATGCCCCAGAAGCTGTGGACGGACGGGACGCGCAGACCGAAGACGTCGGCAAAAAAACCGCTCGACGAGGTTATCCTGCTCCACGCCAATGAAGTTATGTACGACGGTATCATAAAGGGAAGCATGAAAAGAATCTCAAGCGCCAGCTTGCCGCGCACGTCCGTATAGGCTATGAGCCAGGCCTGGCATAGCCCTATGGCCATCGCCAGGGCGGTTGAAGAGAGCGCGATCCCCAGCGTGTTGGATATGCCGGCCCGGACGCCGCGCGAGGCTAGCAAGCTGCCGTACTCTCCTAGGGTAAACGTGCCGTCGTGCCAGACGCTCAAGAGGAACATCCGCGCGATGGGGATCAGGAAAAAGAAAGCGGCCAGGCCGCAGAAAAACAGGCTGTTGAATGTAGCCCGTCTCGTATTGCCCAGCCGCGTCGTATGGGTCAGAATGTTCAAATCAGCGCGCCGTCCGCGTATGGCGGTCTTTTATTGGCGTCTGGATTATTGAAAAAGCTCGGCGAATTGTTTTTTGTCCGCCTCGCGCTCCTTAGCGAGAAGCGCCGGGTCGAAATCCAGTATCTCGAGATCGCCCGCGCTCTTGAGGCCTTCCGGCGCGGCGACGCCGTTTCTCACCGGAGTGTAGCCCTGCTCCGAGACGAGCTTCTGGCCTTCCTCCGATAGCACGAAATCGACGAAAATTTTAGCGTTCGGGCTGATGTTTTCTTTCTTCACGATCGCGATCGGCTCAGTTACGATGGTCACGCCTTCTTTAGGGTACGCGAAGTCGACAGGCGATCCCTTAGTCTTTGCCCTGAGCGCCATGTAGTCGACGACTAGGCCGTAAGCCTTTTCTCCGCCCGCTATTGCCGTTATCACGCTGCCGTTGCCCTTGCCGACTGAGACGCCAGAGGCCTTGAGATCCTCGTAATACTTCCAGCCGAAGCCCTCGCTTCTCGCCAGCACGCCGAGCTGGTAGGCAGCCGCTCCTGAGTAGAGCGGGCTCGCTATGAACGTGTCTCCCTTAGCGGCCGGATCCGTCATGATCTTCCAGGAATCCGGCGCGGTTTTTACCTTGTTCGTGTTGTAGATCAACACGGTCGCCAAGACCTTGGTGCCGCAGTACATGCTGTCCTTGTCCGCGAAGCCGCCCGGAATCGCGGATAGTTCGGGAGAGCGGTAGGGTTCGAGCAGCCCCCGCGTCTTTAGCGCGTCGAACGTGACGCTGTCCGCGAGAAGAAGCACGTCCGCCTTGATCTCGCCTGTCATTTTTTCCGCCATGACCTTGCTGACGACCTCTTCGGTGCCGGATCTGAATACCGCGACCTCCACGTCAGGATGTTTCGTTTTGAAAGCGCCAAGAAGCCCCTCCACGTCCTCGTCGATCTGCGACGTATACAGCACAAGCGGCGGTGTCGCCGCCAGCGCCGGGCTGCATATGAAGCCTGCCAGAAATGTCAAAACACAGATTGAAAGGATTAAAAGGGCTGACTTGACGAAAACAGTTGTATTCTTCATGTTTTTTTCCTCCAGTTTTTTTACAGCTTATTAACAGCAGAAAGCTTTTTTACAGTCGCGGCTTTAGGGCTCTGACATCAATATCGCCGCGCTTGCCCATCACAAATACGCATCCCCGGCGGATGGCCCGTTCGCGGAGCTTGGTTTCGTCAGGCAGAGAGGCAGCGCCCTCTCTTAAAAATCACGCACTCTTTTATTTTATCAGCTTCCGGCAAATCAGTAAACAAGCGCATGAACGCCGGACCGCCGATTTTGGAGTTGACAGATCGAGGAATAGTTTATATATTGAACTCTGTTGTTATTACTAACTGCTAATAGGAGACGGTGCAAGTGGTATCTGAGCTAAAGCAGATCCGGCAAAAACAACTTCTGGCGCTTTTGGATTCCGATCCGCTGATGTCGGACAGCGAGCTTGCGAGGGAGCTGCGCGTCAGCGTTGGCACGATTCGTCTCGACAGGGTGCTGCTCAATGTGCCTGAAGTGCGGGAGCGGGCCCGCCAGATGGCCGAGAGCGCGTCGAATCGCCTCACTTCCATGAAGCAGGATGAGGTGCTGGGCGAGATCATAGAACTCGAACCGAACCGTCTCGCGCTTTCCGTGCTGTCCACCAACAGGGGATACGCGTTCAGGCACACCGACATAATCGCGGATCACTATATATACGCTCAGGCCGCGACCTTGGCGATAGCTGTCGTGAAGGAAGAACTCGTCATCGTCGGGTCGGCTCGCGCTCAGTTCAAGCGCACGGCGAAGGTAGGCGCGCGCCTGATGGCTTGCGCGAAAGTCGGCACGCACAAAGACAGCAAATATGTCGTGAGCGTCCACACGAGGATAGGCAACAGGGAAATATTCGTAGGGCGCTTTGTGGTAGAGGCCGTGGCGGCAAGCGAGAGCGCCAAATCCGGCAGCGGGAATGCCGCGCATAGCGATGAGTAGCGGCGGCATGCTGTTCGCGCTTGACGCGATGGGAGGCGATTACGCTCCGAAAGAGCCGTGCCGGGGGGCGATCCTGGCCTGCGCCGAGGAGCCCGAGCTTTCGGTCGCCTTAGTCGGCAGGAGAGCGGAGATAGAGCCATTCCTCGAAGACGCCCCGGGCGTCATAAGATCCAGGATAAGCGTAGTCGAGGCGCCTGATGTCATCGGCATGGGCGACAACCCGGGCCCTGCCATCAGGATCAAGAAAAACTCTAGCCTCCGCGTCGTCATGGAAATGGTGCGCTCGAAGGAGGCAATCGGCTGCATTTCAGCGGGCAACACCGGCGCCATAGTCGCTGGCGGCGTGCTGGTAGTCGGGCGCATACAGGGGATAGACAGGCCGGGGCTTGCGGTCCCCATCCCGGCGCTTGACAGGGCGTCCCTGCTGCTCGACGTCGGGGCCACCGTGAGATGCAAGGCGATCAACCTGTACCAGTTCGCGCACATGGGGTCTATTTACATGAGATCGCTTTCCGGCGTGGAAAACCCGAGCGTTGCGCTTTTGTCCAACGGCCTTGAGGACATAAAGGGCGACGAGGTCATTTCGGAGGCGCGGGAGATGCTGGGCGGCGCGCCGCTTAATTTCAGCGGTTACGTCGAGGGCAAGGACGTGCCTCTCGGGCGGACGGACGTTGTCGTGTGCGACGGCTTTACGGGGAACGCCCTCATAAAGTTCGGGGAGGGCATAGGCGAGATAGTCAAGTCCGTCGCGCGCACGGAGATAGAAAATCACTTTCTCCCCAAAATAGGCGCGGCCCTGATGATGCCGGCCCTCAAAAAAATCTGGGCGCGTTTCGAACATGAACAGCGCGGGGGGTCTCCCCTTTTAGGCGTTGACGGCATTGTGGTGAAGGCGCATGGAAATTCGCGTGACAGGGCTATAGCCGGAGCGCTCAAGGTAGCGCTTGGCTTTGCCAAGCTGAAAGGGACGGAGCTTATAAAAAACAGCTTCGAGTCTTAGGGAACCGCTGATTAAATAACCTTTTAATCAGCGATTCCTTAGCTGATATATCGATCAGGAGGTACGGATTTTGGCAATAATCCAGGGAAGGCCCGTTGGAATTCTTGGCACTGGCATGAAGCTGCCTTTGAAGGTTGTTACGAACAGCGATCTCGAAAAGCAAGTCGACACAAGCGACGAGTGGATAGTTCAGAGATCGGGCATACACGAGAGGCGCATGGCGCAAGCCGGGGAATCGAACGCCGCTCTGGCCGCGGCTTCAGCGCGTGAGGCGATGCGGGATGCCGGCGTGGATGCCGGCGATATAGACATGATAATCGTCGGAACGAACTCCCCGGACACCCTTTTCCCGGGGGTCGGCCCCGTAGTCCAGGGCATGATAGGCGCGGGCCGCGCTGGGGGGATGGATGTGCAGGCCGGCTGTCCGGGCGCTCTTTTCGGTATGTCCGCGGCGGCCGGAGGGATAGCTTCCGGCATATGGGACAATGTGATCGTCGTCGGTTCGGAGGTCATGTCGCCGCTCATCGACCAGACCGACCGCGGCACGTGCGTCCTGTTCGGCGACGGCGCCGCCGCTTGCGTGATGGGGCCGTGGCGCGAGGGCGCCATGAGGGTGACGCACGCTGACATGAAGGCGGACGGGAATAAGAGCGGCATGATAGAGTTTCCGGGAGGGCTTGCGGCTGAACCTGCCTCTGAGAGGACTCTGAGGGAGAAGCGGCACTTTCTGAAAATGAACGGGCGCGAAGTGTTTAAATTCGTAAGCAAGGAACTTCCTGATTATCTGGCGAATTTTTGTCAAAGTTGTGGTATAACTTGTGACGAAGTCGACTGGTGGATATTTCATCAGGCCAATATCCGCATAATAGAAAAAATATGCGAGAGGATGAACATCCCGATGGGGAGGGTCGTCATAAACCTTGACAGATACGGGAACACGTCAGCCGCTTCCATAATGCTCGCCCTGCATGAAGCCAGGGAAGACGCCCTGATTCAGAGGGGGCAGAAGATCCTGATATCTAGTTTCGGTGCCGGAATGACGTATGGCGCAATGCTTGTCGAGTCGTGAGCGCCATGCCTGTTAGCGGCGCGGAGGCCCTTTTTGACGCGTTTCACGGCTTCGTCAGGCTTTATGCTTTGTTAAATCGCTTTGAACCGAGGTGCCGCGATGTTCAGTTCCAATAGAGTAGTCAAATTGCTGAAAATTAAGTATCCTATTGTGCAGGGAGCGATGGCGTGGGTCGCCGACGCGGATCTGGCTGCCGCTGTGAGCAACGCCGGAGGCCTGGGCATAGTGGCGGCGGGCAACATGCCGCCGGGGATGCTGGAAGCCGAGCTTATCAAGGTGCGGCGTCTCACCGACAAGCCTTTCGGCCTGAATATAATGCTCCTTTCCCCGACGTGGAATGACGCCCTGGCCTTAGCGGAGAAGCATAAGGTTCCGGTCGTCACCACTGGAGCGGGCTTGCCCGGCAAGGTGATAGAGCGCCTCGCGCCTCTTGGGATCACCGTCATTCCGGTCATAGCGTCCGTGGCTCACGCGGAGCGCGTCGCGAAGCAGGGCGCCTCCGCCGTTATAGCCGAGGGCATGGAGGCGGGCGGGCATATCGGGGAAATCACGACGATGGCCCTTACGTCTCAGGTTGCGACGGCTGTTGAGATTCCGGTCATAACGGCTGGAGGCGTGGCGGACGGGAGGGGTATGCTGGCAGCGTTCGCTCTCGGGGCGGAGGCCGTTCAGATCGGCACGCGCTTTGTGTGCGCCGCCGAGTCGAACGTGCATATCAACTACAAAAAGAAAATCATGGGCGCGAACGACCACAGCACCGTCGTCACCGGACGTGCCCTGGGGCATCCGGTGCGGTCGATAAAGAACAAGTTTACGCAGCTCTTTGCGGATATGGAGGCAAACTCCGTCCCGATCGCCGAGCTGGACAAGTTCGGCTCAGGAAAGCTCCGCGCGGCGGTAGTCGATGGGGACATAGAAAACGGCTCCGTCATGTCCGGGCAGATCGCCGGCCTTGTGAAGGCCATTGAGCCCGCTAAGGAGATAATAGAGGAGATCGTGAACGACGCTCAGTCTCTCAGCAGGACGATAGCGCGGAGGTTTGATTGAAAAAGGTGGTGTCTGACGCATGTCATACGCGATAGTTTTTCCCGGCCAGGGGGCACAGGAAGTCGGGATGGGGCATGTTTTTTATGATTCGCGCCGCGTATCGAGGGAGGCCTTTGAGACGGCGGACGAGGCGATTGGATTTCCGCTCTCGGGGGTGATTTTCGGCGGGCCCGAGGAAGAGCTTATGAAGACCGCCATAACGCAGCCGGCGATTCTGACAGCGAGCATCGCTGTCCTGAATGCCGTCCGCGAGGAGCTGGGCAATATCGGGAAAACGCTTGCCCCAGCCTTCTACGCCGGGCACAGCCTTGGCGAGTACACAGCCCTCGTAGCGAGCGGGGTGCTTTCGCTGGCGGACGCCGTGAGGCTTGTCCATAAGCGGGGCGAGCTGATGCAGTCGGCGGTCCCTCTCGGGCGCGGTGCCATGTCCGCCGTTTTAGGGCTGGACATCGAGGCGCTGGAGGAAATATGCGATGAGGCGGGCGGCGTGTGCATCCCGGCAAACGTGAACGCTCCGGGGCAGATCGTGATATCCGGTGAATCCGAGGCGGTCGGCCGTGCGGGCGAGCTTGCGAAAGAGCGAGGCGCGTCGAAGGTCATACCGCTCAAGGTAAGCGCTCCGTTTCACTGCGAGCTGATGAGGCCTGTCGCGGACAAGCTCGAAGATGAATTCCACAAGTTTGCGTGGAGCGATCCGTCCGTCCCGATAGTGGCGAACGTGGACTCCTCGCTCCTTGCGTCCGCCGACGCGATTAAAAAGGCGCTTTACTGTCAGACTTATTCGCCCGTCATGTGGGCGGACGGCGCGCGCGCGATGGAGAGCGAAGGCGTCGGGCTGTTTCTCGAGTTCGGGCCGGGCAGCGTTCTGTCCGGGCTCATAAAGAGGACGTGCAAGGGCAAAAAGACTATGGCCGTAAATAAGCCGGAAGACGTCGCCAAGGCCGTCGAGGCGATCATCGCCATAGAGGGGCCGTCCGCGTGACGGGCAGGGTAGCGCTCGTTACAGGCGCGAGCAGGGGGATAGGGCGCGCCGTGGCGGTAAGGCTGGCTTCGGAAGGATACCGCGTCGCTATCAATTACCAGAGCGCCGAGGCGGCCGCGGAAGAAGTCTTGGAGGAAATACGTTCTTCCGGCGGGGCCGCGGCGTTAGCGAAGGCAGATGTCTCAGATCCTGCTCAGGTCAAGGAACTGTTCGCGCGCGTGAGCAAAGAGCTTGGCCCGGTGGAGGCGCTGGTATGCAACGCCGGCATCACGAGGGACAACCTCTTGATGAGGATGTCCGACGCGGAGTGGGACGAGGTGATCGGTACAAACCTGAGTTCCGTGTTTTTCTGCGCGAGGGCGGCAATCCGGCCGATGATGAAAGCGCGTTTCGGCAGGATAGTGGCTATGAGCTCGGTGAGCGGCCTCGTCGGAAACGCGGGGCAGGCCAACTACGCCGCCGCGAAAGCGGGGATACTTGGCATAATGAAGAGCATAGCGAGGGAAGCGGGATCCCGCGGGGTCACGGCAAACGCGATCGCGCCAGGCTACGTGGAGACCGATATGACCGCCTCGCTTCCGGAGGATATCCGGACAGGGATACTGGCGCAGATACCGGCGGGCAGATACGGGCTGCCGGAGGATATAGCCAATGTCGCCGCGTTTCTGGTTTCGGACTCGGCTTCTTATATAAACGGCCAGGTTATTACCGTCGACGGCGGCATGACTATGTAGGAAGATTTGCAACGGCGATGATTTGTCGTGCATGGAAGGAGGTGAAGAGATGCAGTCGGAAGAAGTGCTTGCAAAGCTCAAGGATCTTGTTATGGATCGACTGAACGTCGAGGAGGATCAGATAAAGCCTGAAGCCTCCTTCGTGGAGGATCTTGGCGCGGACTCGCTTGACATAGTGGAGCTGATAATGGGCATAGAGGAGGAATTTGAGGTCGAAATTCCTGACGAGGACGCCGAAAAACTGACGAATGTGGGAGAGGCGCTTGCCTATGTCAAGGCTAAACTTGGCGTAGAGGATTAATACCAAGGGAATAAGCGGGGGCGCCGCGCGTACAGCTCTGCGCCCTCTTTGTTCCTCTTTTAAAGGAGTGATTTTGTGAGAAGGGTCGTCATCACTGGCTTGGGAGTCGTGAGCCCCATCGGCTGCGGCAGAGACGCCTATTGGGGCGCTCTGTCCGAGGGGCGCAATGGGGTAGGCGGCATTACGCTGTTCAATACGGAGGGGCATACCGCGAGGATCGCGGCGGAAGTTCGCGGTTTTGACGTCGAGCCGTGGCTGGATAAAAAGGAAGCGCGCAGGACAGACCGCGTAATTCATTTCGTGATACCGGCTTCCGACATGGCCCTGAAAGACTCCGGCATAGATCTCGGATCGGTGGACCCGAACAAATTCGGGGTGTACATCGGAAGCGGCGAGGGCGGCATCACGACGACGCATGAAAATTACGACATACTGAAAGAAAAAGGCCCGTCGCGGGTGAGCCCGTTTTTTGTGCCGATGATGTTAAGCAACATGCCGGCTGCCTATGTGGCCATGCGCTTTGGAGCGAAGGGGCCGAACATGGCCGTCGTCACGGCTTGCTCGACAGCCACTCACTGCATGGGGGAAGCGGCTTACGCCATAATCCGCGACGACGCGGACATCATGCTCGTGGGCGGCGTGGAAGCCGCGATAACGCCTATAGCCATTGCGGGCTTTGCCAATATGAAGGCGCTTTCCACGCGCAACGACGAGCCGGAGAAGGCATCGCGTCCGTTCGATCTCGACCGTGACGGTTTTGTCATGGGGGAGGGCGCCGGCATACTTCTCTTTGAGGAGCTGGAACACGCGAAGAAGCGCGGCGCTCACATCTACGCCGAGGTGACGGGCTATGGAAACACCTGCGACGCTTACCACATCACGGCGCCGGATCCGGAGGGCGACGGTTCCATCCGCGCCATGAGGACCGCGATGAAAAAGGCCGGCTGGAACCCGGAGCAGGTCGATCTATATAACGCCCACGGGACGTCGACGCCTCTTAACGACAAGACGGAATCCGGAGCGATACGGGCTGTCTTCGGCAGTCACGCCGGCAAGCTGCCCGTCCACTCGACGAAGTCGATGATAGGCCACTGCCTTGGCGCCGCCGGCGCCGTGGAGACGATAGCGGCCCTTTTGGCAGTGGAGCGCGGTGTCATTCACCCGACAATAAATTATGAAAAACCGGATCCCGAGTGCAATATCAACGTCGTCGCGAACAGCGCCATAGAGCGCAGAGTAGACAGAGCCCTCATAAACAACGCGGGTTTCGGCGGGCACAACGGGGTATTGGCGATAGAGCGGCTTAGGGATTAGCGCCAATTCGCGGCCAAATGGCTCTTTTGAGGTGACTGCATGATTGCGCGGATCGGTTCTTACTCTTCCTGCTTTATGCTTTTGATTGCAAATCGGTATAAGCCATAACATGGCGGAAGTCGCGGCCCTCCAGGCTATACGCGCATTTGAGGAGCATCTGGGCTACTCATTCAAGCGCACTCGGTTGCTGGAGGAGGCGCTGACTCACTCTTCTTACGCAAACGAGACAGGCATCCGGCCCTCTAACGAGCGCCTTGAATATCTTGGGGACGCTGTCCTTGAGCTGTGCGTCTCTGAAATCCTCTTTATCGACCACCCGGATTACAGCGAGGGGGAGCTTACAAAGGCCAGGACGTCCGTCGTCAGCGAGCGTCCTCTGGCGCTGTGGGCGCTTGAATTCGGCCTGCCGCTGTTATTGAGGATCGGCAAAGGGCTCGAGCGCCAGGACGGGAGAAAGAATCCGTCGATCCTGGCGGACGCCATGGAGGCGGCTTTGGGCGCGGTGTTCCTTGACGGGGGCTACGGCGCGGCGCGCGAGCTGGTGCGCCGCCTCATGAAGATGCCGGCGGGACCGGCGGGGACGCCGGATGACAAGCCGCGCGATTTCAAGTCGCGGCTTCAGGAAATCGTGCAGGCGAAGGGGGAGCTTCCGCCCGTTTATAGGGTAATAGGCAGGAACGGCCCGGATCACTCCGTTTCTTTTGAAGTGGAGGTGAGCCTCCCGGACGGAAGGATACTCGCGTCAGGCGAGGGCACGTCCATAAAAGCCGCCAGCTTTGCGGCGGCGGAAATGGCCCTGGGCGCGTTAAGCGAGGCTGAGTCTGATCCGCTGGGAGGAGGCGATTCTTGACGCGGCTCGATTCGGCGCGGCGCGGAACGAGGACGCGACTTGTCCGGCTATTGTTCACGCTCTTTGTTGCCTCGGCCGCCTTTTTTTGCGCCCCATCCATTGCGGTGTGCGCTCCCGCTCAGGCAGCGCCGGACGTTTACACCACGCTTCCATGGATAACGAGCATGGCCCGCTTCATAGTCGGCTCAACGCTCAACATACGCCCTCTCAGCTCATGGACTGAGGCGGGAACGCTCAGGAACGCGCGCCGCGTCCCGGATGACGGCGTTCTCATAGCGCTTGACCCGTCGGACGCGCGGAGATACAATATCAGCCCGGATCGAAAGGGCCTTTATTTTCTGTATGAAAACATGCCGCTTCCGGATGGGCAGAGGACTTCGCTCGCCTTTGACGCGTCGGCGCTCCCGTTCTTAAGCCAGCGGCTTTTAATAGTGGTAAGCAGCCTGCTGCCGGAAAATTATTCCTTTTATCAGCGCAGGCTCGCCGAGTTTCAATCCCGCATGGAAAGCACCCTGGAAGTAGGCCGGAGCCAGCTGCAGGGCATGAAAATCCTTGACCTCTCCGGCGCCGCGAGCCCGTGGGTGAGGGCCGCGGCTTTCGAAGCGGTCCGCCCTCCTGAATATCTCTGGACAGCCTGGACAAGGGGCGAGCATCTGCGCGAGCTGTCCCTCGCTATAGACGAGGTTTACCGCCGCAAGTGGTGGATAGTCACGGATGCGTGGACCCCCAGGCACATTCAGGATGCCGTTTCCGGCGTAAGCAAAAAAATCTACATCTCCCCTCCCGCAGAAGACCAGGATTTCTTCGCATACCTTCATGACATATACCTTCAAATGTGGAATCTCCTGGAAAAAAGATAAATCCGCAAGAATTCCGTCAGCTTAAGCCTTTGATTTCAGGCTTTGATTTCAGATTGGCATAAACTGTGACCGCGTTGACAATGCCGGACTAAAAATATAAAATTTTTGTGCTTTGGTTCCGCTTTATTTTAGAATCACGGGAGGAATGTTTTCTATGCAGCAGGATAAGGCCGATATGTATATCATGGCGAACGCCAAGTATTTTCCGGCGGAGAAAATTTATCTGGTCAAGGACAAAATCATGGCTCAGGACGACAGCAGGATGACGGCCATTTCATCTGTGGAGTTCAAGGATCCGATGACGCTGCTTTTGATCTCCATTTTCCTGGGCAGTTTCGGTGTCGACCGCTTCATGCTGGGCGACGTGGGCCTAGGCATAGTGAAGCTGCTTACAATGGGTGGCTGCGGGATCTGGACGATCATCGACTGGTTCTTGATTCAAGGCAAAACAAAGGAGCGCAACTTCAACGCGATTATGATGAAGCTGTAAATGGCATTGATGGCCGTCAGGCCCTCTAGGGGAAACACGGAAGTCCTTCGGAGCGGGGGGCGAATCGGGCGGTATGGGAGCAGGGGCGTTTTATTCTGCGTGGGCGTAATTTGCTTCGCTTGTGCGGTAGTGTTTTCGCTGCCGACATTTTGCCTCTGGAAGCTCTTGTTCGGCCTTCCATGCCCTGGATGCGGCCTGACGCGCGCATGCCTGCTTTTAGCCCGTGGCCGTTTCATCGGGGCCGCGGCGCGGAATATCCTCATCATCCCCTTTCTGGCCGCCGCTTGCGGCGTCTTTTCATGTTTTCTGGCTGACGCTGTTTTTCACAAACGCTATCTTGACGCTTTCCTCATCGTCCTGACGTCAAAACCCGCGATAGCCGCGTCCGCTGTGCTGGCTCTCCTGTCATGGGGCTATAACATCGCGATAGGGAACTAAGGCTTATTGAAAAACATGATCATGGGTTACTGCGAGAAATTTTTTAAGTAGGGACATAGGCTTTAAGGCTGCTCGTGAACCTTGCCAGCTTGTCCCCGTCTATGATCTTGAAGCTATTTTCAGGGCTCCGGGGATTGAGCGAGCTGGCGAAATGTATGTCTGGATTCGCTGACGTGGATTTGTCCTCCATTTGCTTGTGCATGCTCAGGTGTATCTGGCCGCATCCTATTTCTTTTATAAGCTCCCTGGCGTTGTCCGGCGTTATGCCCGCGCCCGGCATTATCTCGATCCTTTCTGCCGCGTGGAGCGTCATCATGGCCAGCGTTTTTGATCCGAGAGGGGCGGAGGGGCGCTGCCCGCTTGACAGGACTCTCGTGACGCCAAGCTCAATGAGCGCGTCCAAAGCCGCTTTCCAGTCCGGCGTAACGTCGATCGCGCGGTGAAACACGGTCTCTTTTTTCCCGGCCGCCGCGACGATAGCCCTGCATCTGTCAACGTCGACGGTCCCGTCCTCATTGAGGCATCCGAAGGCTATCCCGTCCGCGCCGTTATTGATAAGGGCTTTCGTGTCGGAAAGCGCCGTCTCGAATTCCATGTCGGTGTAAAAAAATCCGCCTTCACGCGGCCTTATCATGCATATCACCGGAAGCCCGGCATATTTTTTAGCTACCCGGAGAGCGCCCACGCTTGGCGTGAGGCCGCCCTGAGAGAGGCTTGAGTTCAGCTCGGCGCGGTCCGCGCCGGCTTTGTACGCTTCAATTACGTCATCAGCCGATCCGCAGCATACCTCTATCTTGACCGTTCCCATCCAAAGACACCTCCAACCTCAGGCTTTCAAGCCGGTATCGGTATTTCAGGCTGGGATTATATCAAAAATAGCGCGAAAATGGATCAAGAGTTAGGCTTAATGAAGATCCATGGCTTCGAGCAGCTTCGTGAAAATTTCCGTGTTCTCGTAAGAGCCGGCGAACGCGCCGCTGCCCGCTCCAACGGCGGAAACCGGCACGAGCTTGCCCGTGTGGTAAAACGTGTCCCATGACACTCCGGCCCTTAAGTTCATCTCTTTCATGCAGGCGACGGTGAACGGATCATACGGGCCGTAGAGCTTCCTGTATTCCGCGCTTTTGGCGGGCCTGTTTTTTTTAGGCGTTGCCGTCATGGCAAAGGCTTTTCGCACTGCTTCGGTCTCGGCTGCCCCGAGGCCAAAAAACTCCCTGGCCTTTGACATGGATTTTTCGAGGCCGTACTTGGCGGCTTGCTGCATGGCGCCCTCGAAGCGAGAGTACGGGCCCGCCTGGCGAGACATCGCGCCGTAAAATGCCATTATATCGTCCGCGGCGGCGGAAAGCGTCATCCCGCCTGTCTCGTGGTCGCTCGTCACGACTATAAGCGTCTCATCCGGGCATTCGCTCAGGAACGCGAGCGCCTCGGATACCGCTTTGTCGAAGGCTATGACCTCCTGTATGGCGGAAGCGGCGTCGTTGGCGTGACAGGCGAGGTCGATCTTGCCCCCTTCCACCATCATGAAAAACCTGCCGCCGCGAAGGAGGTCTATGCCTTTTTTCACGAATTCATCGAGCGGTATGTCCCCGCCGCGGGCATCGATGGCCCACGGCATGTAAGCGGACTGTAGCCTCGGGTTAATGGCGATGGCCTTTCCTCCGGGGGCAAGCGCGTCGAAAGCGGCTTTCGTCGTCGTCACCATGTAGCCTTTCGATGAAGCGGCCTCCGTTAAGCCTCTCTGCTTTTTATCCTTGCCGTTGGGGTTTGAAAAACCGCCTCCGGCGAAATATTCGAAACCGCTTTCCGCAAGCTCCAGACCTATCTCGTAGCGCCTCCCTCGCGTGTCTGAATGAGCGTAGAATGCGGCTGGGGTGGCGTCCTGAAGAAACGCGGTCGTGACTATGCCCACTTTGACGCCATTCTCGTGCGCGATAGACGCTATTGACTTGTATTTTTTGCCGCTGCCGTCAGTCGCGATGGCGCCGTTTTTTGTCTTCCTGCCTGTGGCAAGCGCTGTTCCGGCGGCGGCCGAGTCCGTCACCCCCGACAGCGAGCCCGTAAGCATCTCTCCCGTTACCGGAAGCGAGTTCATCGCGAGCTGTGCGTCCCTGGTGGCGGAGTCTCCCTCATGCGCCCTTTTGCCGGCCAGGAAAATTTCAGCCGCGTTCCTCTGCGCCGTGCCCATGCCGTCGCCTATAAATAAAAAAACGTATTTAGCTGACGCTCCGGCTAAGGCAGGATAAAGGCAGACAATCGCGGCCAGTACGGCAGCGGCGGCTCTGAGCGAAACCCGGAAAAATAGCCTGGGCGCGGTCTTTTTATCGCTCACCGCTGTTATTTCCCATCTCAAGCAGCGCGTAAAGCGCCAGCACGTAACCGTAAGAGCCGAAGCCCGCTATTGTTCCGGCGCATACGGGAGCTATGACGGAGACGCGGCGGAACTCCTCCCTCGCGTGGACGTTCGATATATGAACCTCGACGGCGGGCGTCGAAATGGCGGCGATGGCGTCGCGGAGCGCTATGCTGTAGTGCGTGTAGGCGCCGGCGTTCAATATTATGCCGCCCGTGCCGTCCGCCCGCTGAATGGCCGTCACGAGCTCGCCTTCGGAGTTGCTCTGGAAAAACAGGCATTCCGCGCCCAGCCTCGATGCCTCGGCGGCGATGCGCCCGTTTATCTCGTCGAGCGTATTCTTACCGTATTTGTACGGCTCCCTCGTCCCTAAGAGGTTGAGGTTAGGCCCGTTGATCACGGCTATGCGTCTCATTTGCGCGCCTCACGAGTTGCGGTAGCATCCGATCACCTCGAAATACTCGCAGGTGGCGGATGCCTGCCGGAGGGCGGAGTACACGTCCGGATCCATAATGCTGCCGTTTATCTCCGCAAAGAAGCGGTACTTGTCTGGCGTGGCGGGCCGCGACTCTATCCTCATGAGGTTTATGCCCTGCGCCATAAACGGCATGAGCGTCTCGCAGAGAGCGCCAGCCCTGTGTTCGGTGGAGAACGTGATCGATATGAGGTCGCATTCTTCGTCATACTCCGGCTCTGAGGCTATCACGACGAAAGACGTCCTGTTGTCCGGCGAGTCCATGATATCCGGCACGAGGATGGCCAGGCCGTTCAGCTCCGCCGCCCTGCGCGACCCTATGGCGGCTGTCCTGCCGTTGCCCGCGTCGGCCGCGGTCTGGGCCGCGACTGCGGTGTTGCGGCATGCGGTGAGATCCCATGCGCGTCCGTGCAGGAAGCGGCTGCACTGTCTGAAACCCTCCGGGTGCGAGTATACCTCGCGGACGGCGGTCAGATCAGTTTCTGAGGGCGCCAAAAGACACTGCCGGATGTCCATCCATGTGCGCCCGACGATGAAACAGCCGTACTTCCTGAGCAGGTCGTATGTCTCGCCTATGGCGCCGGTCTGCGAGTTTTCAATGGCCGCGACGCCGTAATCCGCCCGTTTTTCCTTGACCTCTATGAATACGTCCTCGAAGAACTCCACGGCCCTGCGCTCCGTGCCCGGAAAGAGCTTGATGAGCGCCTGCTCGCTCCACGCGCCCGGCACGCCCTGAAAAGCGCATGTTATTTTTGGGTTCGCGCAAAGCGGCGGTTTTCTCGGAGGAGGAAGCATGGGCAGCTCGGCGCGGAATATGCTGCGCCGCTGGCATTCGCGGGACAGCGCTATGATGGCCCGCATAAGCAGCGTCACCTCGCCGCGCAGCCCCTCGTCAGCCAATGCCGCCGCGCGGTCCACGACTGCCTGTTCGCGCGCCGCGTCCTGAATCGGCAGGTTGTCGTCCATCTTTGCCTTTGCCGCCTCAAGCGATATGTCCATGCGCTCCGTGAAGAGCGGCACCATCTGCCTGTCTATCTCGTCGATGCGTTCCCTGATCTCCTCAAGCCGCTTATTTTTGATCATGTCATTCGCTCCGTTCTTTATTTAATATAATTCTAATTCCAAATCAACTCATAACAGACGAGTTGATTTGGAAAAACCTCAACACTTCGTGTTGGGCGCAACATTACGTTGCGCTCAGTTTTTCTTCGATGATGCCATGCAACGCGGCCCTTTCAAGCCCGCGCCTCAGAAAAAGCTCGTCGGCTAGGATCGCCTGTGAGATTAACATCCCGAGTCCGTTCTGGCACCCAAGCGCCAGCTCAGAGGCCCGTTTCAAAAGATCGGTCTGGGAAGGATCGTATATAAGGTCGCACACGAAGGCGCTGCCGGGCAAGGCGCTCAGAAATTCAAGCGAAGGGAAGGTGCCAGAGCCGCTCATTCCCAGAGTGGTCGCGTTTATTAAGAGATCCGCGCCCGCGGCGGATTCCTTCATGGCACGCTCCGTCATGGCCTTCGCGCGGATGCGCGGCGCGATTCCGGAAAATGCCGACGCTATCTCTTCCGCTTTTTTCGCGTCCCGCGCAAGGACGGTGATTTCCGCCGCCTTTTCGAGGGCGGCTTTCAGCACGGCGGCGCGAGCGGCCCCTCCGGCGCCGAGAACGAGGACGCGGCGCCCCTCATACCCCGCGCCTCGCGCCAGCAGGGAAGCACTCAGGCCGTCCATGTCGGTGTTGTAGCCTAGGCTCTTCCCTCCCCTGAAAACAACGGTGTTCACGGCGCCGCAGAGCGTCGCTTCCTCGTCGATATGATCCAGAAAAGGCATGATGTCTCGCTTATGCGGGCTCGTCACGTTAAAAGCCCTCATGCAGCCCTCTTTCGCCGCGTCGAAAAATGCCGCCAGCCCGCCGCGGCTGACACGGACGGCGGAGTACGAGGCGGATACCCCGAGAGCCTCGAATACCGCGCCGTGGATTGCCGGCGACAGAGAATGCGCTATGGGGTCTCCGATGACGGCATATTCCGCGACGGGCTGTGATCTGGCGATGATTTCGATCAGGCCGCTTGCCGCTTCTTCCATTCCTTCGCGGTTTTCAAGCGTCCTGTCCGCGGCGTCTATGTAAAGCGCCCGTCGAACGCGTTCCATTTCGTAAAGCTTGTCCGGATCCGTAAAAAGGGGGCGGCTTCCGTCAAGCGGCACGTCCCTGGCTATGAGCTTTGACGGGCGGTCAATGAAGATGACGAAGCCAAGATCCCTCATGGCTGAGACGTTCTCCTGCCGCAGGATCGCGCCTCCCCCGGCAGCGATCACGGACGGCGCTTCCCGCAGAAGGGCCTCCCTTGTGGCGGCGCTCTCCGCGTCTCGGAAGGACTTTTCCCCGTGTTTTTCAAATATCCGCCGGATGGGCATTTTAAAGAGCTTTTCGATTTCGGCGTCCACATCGACGAACGGCATGTCAAGGCGCGCGGAGGCCATGCGCCCGAGGCTCGTCTTGCCGCTGCCAGGCAATCCCAGGAGGACGATATGCCCCATCGTCAGATGCCCGCGGCCTGAAGCAGCCCGTCGAGGGCGCATAGCGCAAGGCATGCTTCGACGACCGGAACGGCGCGCGGCACGACGCAGGGATCGTGCCGGCCCGATAGGCGCAGCGTCGTCCCTGTATGGCTCTCGGTGTCGACCGACTCCTGCGGCAGAGCTATGGACGGCGTCGGCTTGAAGGCCACGCGTGTCAGGACAGGCATTCCGTTAGCGATGCCGCCTAAAATGCCGCCGTTATTATTCGTCCTGGAAGCGATAACGCCGTTTTCCGCGTATATGGCGTCGTTCGCGTCGCTTCCGCGCATTGCCGCAAGCCCGAAGCCTCTGCCGAACTCGACCCCCTTCACTGCCGGAACGGCAAAGAGCAGCGATGCCGCCGAGCTTTCAAGCGATCCGAAAAACGGTTCGCCTATTCCTCCGCGAAGGCCGTATATGACGCCTTCCACGATGCCGCCAACAGAATCCCCCTGTTTGCGCGCCGCCCTGATTTCCTCTTTCATCGCCTCCGCCGACTGCCGTGACGCGGGAAAATCATTCGCGAGAGCCGCCAGGAACGTTTCAGCCGATTCTTTTGCGGGCTGTTTGCCCGGCAGCGCGCATGGCATGCCTGACGCGTCGGAAATTCTGCCGATGGAGGCGATCTTCGCGCAGATTTCCACGCCGCGCCTGGACAAAACCTGTTTCGCGAGGCTTCCGGCATACACGAGCGGCGCGGTCAGCCTTCCTGAAAAATGCCCGCCGCCCCGGAGATCCGCGTATCCGCCGAACTTGATGAGCGCCGTCCAGTCCGCGTGGCCCGGGCGCAGCTTTGCATCGTAGTCGCGAGGGCGGGCGTCCGTGTTGCATATGACCGCGCAGATGGGAGCGCCTGTCGTTTTGCCGCCGTGAATCCCGCTTAAAACCTTGACCTCGTCCGGCTCGTTCCTTGCCGTTGAGAGATCGCTCTTGCCAGGGGCCCTGCGTGCCATCTCGCGGGCCGTCATGGCCTCGTCCATAGCTTCGCCGGACGGCAGCCCGTCTATCACGATGCCTATGGCGGGCCCGTGGGATTCGCCGAATATCGAAAGTTTTAGCCTGTTTCCCCAGACGTTCATTGCCACCCTCCTTCGGAGCTGTTTTTCAAGGGATCCGCCGGCGCCTTCAGCAACGTTTCTATTTCAGAAAAAGGCATTTTATATATGAATGCCTCTCCTATGCGCCGCAGCAGCACGATCCGCGACATGCCGCCCTCGTTCTTTTTGTCGGACGATAAAAGAGGGATGAGTTCCGCCGGGTCTAGCGGGCAGTCCGGCGCGAGATTCCATGCCGCAAGCGCTCTTCGTATTTCCGCGCTCGTGCCGGGCCGGGTGAATCCGGCGCGCTCTCCGATGCCGGAGGCAATCGTCATGCCGAAGGCAACCGCCTCGCCGTGGGTATGGCTGCCGAATCCCGTCATCTTTTCTATCGCGTGCCCGAATGTATGCCCGAAGTTCAGCAGCATCCGTTCGCCGTAGTCAAGCTCGTCGCGCTCCGTGATTTCGCTTTTGATGCGGCAGCATTCGCCGATTATTTCCCCGATCGCCTCCATGAAGCCAGCGGTTTTTCCAGTGAGCCTGTTAAAGAGCCCGGAGGAGCGTATAGCGCCGTATTTTATCGCCTCCGCCATCCCGCATCTGATTTCCCGCTCTGGAAGGGTCGAGAGCGTTACCGGATCGATTATGACGAGCTTGGGCTGATGGAAAGCGCCTATCAGGTTTTTCCCGTAGGGGAGATTCACGGCGGTCTTGCCGCCGACGCTCGAATCTATCTGTGCCAGGAGAGTGGTAGGGATTTGGACGTAGCGGACGCCGCGCATCCAGGTGGCCGCCGCGAATCCTGCCATGTCGCCCGTCACGCCGCCTCCGAGCGCGATAACGAGCCCGTCCCGCCCGAGCGCCATGCGGGCGAAACCGTCGTAAAGCGATGAGAGCCCGGCAAGCGTCTTGCTGGCCTCTCCCGCGGGGAAGATGACCGGCGCGGAGCTTATGCCTGAGGCATCGAGGGATGCCGCAAGGCATCCTCCCCAGTGACGCCAGACGTTTTCGTCCGTCACGATGGCGGCGGGGCTTGCGGAAAGGAGAAGCGGCGATATGAGCTTCCCCGCGTTTTCAAGAAGGCCTTGCCCGATCAGGATATCGTATTCCCTTCCGGCAAGCGCGACTGGAATGACTGACGCGGACGGAACGGATGAAATGTTTTTTTTGTTTTTCATCGCTTGAGCATCTCCCTCTTGTTCTTGCCTGCGTGGCTCAGGATGCCGAATAGCTTCCGCCCGTCTTTTTCCTCCAGCGCGCCGCGGATTGCGCTCAGGTTGCTTATGTAGCGGTCAAGGCGGTCTTTGATGAATTCCCGGTTATCCATCAGAAGCTCCGTCCACGCTTCCGCGTCGATGTCCGCCACGCGGGTGCAGTCCCTGAAAGCGCCAGCCGTAAACGCGGATGTCATCCCTGGGTGATAATCCACGCAGAGGGCGGCGGAGGCGATATGCATCAGGTCGCTCGTGTAAGCTATGACGGAATCGTGTTCGTCAGGGGGGCAGACCGCCACGCGCGCGGCGCCAATGTACGATGCCATGTCGCGCATGAGCGCGATGTTTTCCGGTTTGCTCGCGGGAAGCGGACAGATGATGAAGCCTGAGTTTTTGTATATCGCGGGGTCGGCGTTCTTAAATCCGGCCCGTTCTTTGCCGGCCATAGGATGAATCCCCACGTAATCCGAGCTTTCCGGCAACAGCCCTTCAATCTTCGCGTAAAGCCCGCTTTTTACGCCGCAGATGTCCGTTAAGAGAGAGCCGGGGCGGAAAAACCCCGCGTTTTTTTCGATAAGCAAGGGGATGTGATGAGCGTAGACGCAGAAAATCACGAGATCCGCCCCGTTTATGGCATGGCGTGCCTCAGAATAAGCTTCGTCAATTATTCCAAGCGATTTTGCGCTCTCCCTCGCTCCGGCATCCGCGTCCATGCCGGCAATCGAGGCGCCGCGCCATCTCTTCAGCGCCCCGGCAAGCGAAGCGCCCATCAGTCCCAGCCCTATGATGCATATCCTGTAGCCCATGTTTTTCCCCCCGGAGCGGCAATGCCGATTCCCAGCCCGGCATAAGGCACCTGACGTCACAAAAATCACAAAAAAAGCCGGAACCCTATGTCGGATCCCGGCTTTACGTGCTGATCGCGCTTTGTCGTTTTTTGTCTAGACGCTGAGGAGGCGACAAGCGTGAATCCCATGTAAAGCGGGATCGCCGCATGTAAAGGAGAACAGCGCCGTATAATATCGAACCGGCAGATTATTTGCCTCCGGACTTGATTTCATACCCTGTGCCCCCTTTCGCTCAGCATTTTTTAAAGGAATCGCTGATTAAACAGTAAAAACATATGACCGTATTCTAACGATAAATCAGCTTTCCCTAAATATCAAAGCATCCGTTGGGTGAATTTATAAACCAGAAGCACGTGTTTGTCAAGGGAACGGAGAATTGTGCCGTTCGTTTGAGCAATGCCCGCATGAGAGAGGAGAAAGCCGTGAAGGTATTGGAGCAAGCGGTTTCTGGCGCGAAAAACGGCATGGGTTGGCCGCATAGCGCGTGAGCCGGCCTTTACGCTTCGCGGCGTTAAAAGATTTGGTGGTAAACGGGGACAATGTCCGTATTTCTTAAGCAAAAATGTCCTAAAAATAATATTTTTCAGTGAAAAAGAAATAGGTATATAGTACATATTAAAATCGATTGAGATGCAATATGATAATGCCAGTAAGCGGCTCTAGTATCCCATTAAAAATTCAGATCGGCACTGAAGATGAGTAAAGCCTAGAGCCCTTGCGTTTCCTAAGGAAGCTGCTGGGCGGCTATTGAATGTGCCTGTGCCGGTTTTTAGCTTTTAGCGGTAGTGTAAAGGTAGTGTGAAAAATGAGATTTCAGGGAATCGCGTCGCGCATCATTTTATCGGTAGTCCCCATTATGGCTATCTCTACAGCGCTGTTCATCTTTGTGCTGGGCAACATAATGGATGACCGGATAAACGACGAAATTGATGACAAGATGCGGGGCGGTCTTGAGGAGGCGAGCCTGAAAATTAAGAGCGAGCTGGATAAAAACGCCTCCATAGCCAAAGTCCTGGCAATATACGCGAAAGCAAGCACCGAGGACTCGATCGTCCGGGGCGAGATGAAGGACTTCTTGACGGGAATCGTACAGACGAATAAGAACACCACAGGGGCGGGCATTTGGTACGCCCCGCACGTCCTGCACCCCAACATGCCTTATTTCGCCCCTTACGTTCACATTGTCGGGGAAACGCCGGTGTTCGAGAAAAACTATGCGGACTTAATCGATTACCACAGGCTGGAATGGTACCTGAACGGCTACCGGTCGAGGGGCGAGGTTGTCTGGTCGAGCGTTTATCATGAGCCCGTTTCCGGGACGACGAGCGTCACCGCCACGGTACCTTTTTTTGACGAGGAGGGCAACCTGGCCGGAGTTTCCGCTACGGACATGGCCTTGTCAGACATTCAGGAACTTGTCAAATCGTTTTCGGTGGAGCAGACTGGAAAGGCCTTCATAATAGGGGAATACGGCGAATACATCACGTTTTATGATGACAGCAGAAACGTAGGCGACAAGATCACGCGCGACGCTGACAGCCGCCTTGCGGAATTCGGACGGAATGCCATCCTGAACCGGGAGGGCGTTGCGACGCTGGAAACAGACAGCGGCGTAAAACTCATGTATTTTAAAATAATCCCTGAGACTAAATGGATACTGGTTTTCACGATAGACCGCAACGAGATAGCCTATTCGACGCTGAACATGATCATGCTCATCGGGATCGTCCCGTCAACGGGGCTGTTACTGGCCACGATGAGCATCGTCCTGGTGGCGCGCCACCTCCGCATGATAGCACAGAAAGTGAACAGCTTCGCGGACCTGGCGGCCTCCGGGGACTTCTCCAAGCGGATTGAGATAACGGAGCATGACGAATTCGGCATCATGGAGGACCGTCTGAACAAAATGATGGAAAAAATGGGGGCGATGTACGCGAATTCGCTCAAGATGGTGGATGTCGCCAGGAACGCGAGCAAGGCCAAGGGCAACTTTCTCTCGAACATGAGCCACGAAATGCGGACGCCGATGAACGGCATAATAGGAATGACTGCGATCGCGAGGTCTTCTGAGGATGCCAGGAAAAAGGATTACTGCCTCGACAAGATAAACGATGCCTCCACCCATCTGCTGGGAGTGATCAACGATATCCTCGACATGTCCAAGATAGAGGCGGACAAGTTCGAGCTGTCGGAGGCGGAGTTCAGTTTTGAGAAGATGCTGCGGCGCGTGGTGAACGTTATCAATTACAGGGTCGGGGAGAAGCAGCAATCGCTGACCGTCCGCCTGGACAGGGCCATCCCCTGCCT
>JAIROA010000037.1 GCA_031257775.1 Synergistaceae bacterium | reverse complement strand
GACGTGCTGCCGGATGTGCCGGAGCAATTGAAGGCGTTCGCGGTATTGCCGAAAAGGTTAAGGCTATGGCTTTTTCGGAAAATACCGAAATTTATAAAAAACCGCGTCCCCATATTGCGCCAAAACAATATCCGGCACGCGGCGCACGACCTAGGGTGGAGCGGAGGTAAATTGGTAAATATTTTTGATTTGTTAAAGGCAAATCTGATAATTGTGAATGATTTGCCCGATTACTATCCGACCGATATATTTCCGCCCAATGTCAAAATTACCGGGCCATTGTTTTCCGCCCCTGATGACGCAAGCCCCGTCGCACCCGAAATTCTAAAAGTATTTGATTCAAAAATTCCCCGGCCGAAAATTTTTTGCACTCTCAGCAGTTCCGGTTCCGAAGAAATGCTGAGACCTGTCATCAAGGTCTTTACATTCGGGGACGGGTTGAATTGGAACGCTGTGATATTGTCACCTCATTTTTCTGTGGGCAGGGCGCGCGAAATTTTAGGGTGCCGCGACAGGGTTTATATTACTGACAAATTTATTCCAGCGCTAAAAGTCAATAAAATGGCGGACATAACGGTATGTCATGGCGGCCAAGGGACCTTGCAGACCGCCCTTGCCGCAGGGACGCCCGTCGTCGGCACCGCGGCCCAGCAGGAACAATTTATCAACCTGTCGAATATTGAATCGCTCGGCGCCGGAATTCGCATTCCGCGCCGGAAATGGAATCCCGGCATCATTCAAAAATCCATCTGCCGGATTTTGAAAAATGAAGGCTTTAAAGAGTCCGCGTCCGTTCTTCAAAACCATATACGAGCAGCCTACGGAGCCCAAAATGCCGCCGATGTAATATGGCATACCATTAAACAAGCGTTTGGCGCGTAAACGCTTGCAACGCGCGGGATTGCCGAACGAGCGCCGGGAGCATGCTTATTGTATGCCGAGGACGCTTATTATACAGCTCAGGGCAAACACATGAGAAAAAGAGAAGGATAATTGCATAAATAACTGATAGGCGCTATAACTGGCAATCTCTTAAACGCAAAAAAATAACTATTCCCTTGCACTACCCTAAAAAAAGGTGATATACTTTAAAATAACTTAAAGTAATTGTGGAACATGGCAGCGCAATAGGAAACTGCAGGCATATTTTTATTCATTAAACGCCTCAGGGCACCCGGCAAGGCGCGCGTTTTTCTATCTCGCGCCGCCGGCAGATTGCCCGTAACGAACCCGCTCATGCCATCCCCACGATTATAAAGCAATGGCTTTATGCTTGAGGCAATTGCGGACAGGCTGAGACGTCATTTTTGGAGGTGTTTTTCAGTGAGAAACTTGGTACATTCTGACGTGGGAAAATGCGTCGGCTGTAACCGCTGCACAGGCGTTTGCCCGGTCGAGGTGGCTAACATAGCGTATGCGGACGAAAACGGGGATATCAGGGTGCGCACGGATCCAGACAAATGCATTGCGTGCGGCGCGTGCGTCTCGGTGTGCCGTCACGGTGCCCGCTACTACGAGGACGATACCGATAAATTCTTCGCTGATCTGTCTAAGAACACCCGCATCGCGCTTTTGGTAGCGCCCGCGAGCAGAACGAACAATCCTGAATTAGGGCGCCTTTACGCGCTCTTGAAACAGCTCGGCGTGGCCAAACTCTACGACGTGTCGCTCGGCGCGGATATCTGCACGTGGGCGTATATCCGTTATATCGAGAAGAATCGCCCCGGCCCGATCATAACGCAGCCGTGCCCCGCAATCGTCAACTATATATTGAAGTATAACAACGATTTGTTGAAATACCTGTCGCCCGTGCAAAGCCCGATGCTGTGCATGGCTGTATATATGCGCAAGTATGACGGCGTGAGGGAGCCAATCGCCGCGCTGTCGCCGTGCATAGCCAAGGCTAACGAATTCGAGTCCACCGGGCTCATTTCGTATAACGTGACGTTCAGGAAACTTTGGGATTATATCGAATCGCATAAATTGAAACTGCCGGACAGTACCGCGACCTTCGAGCACCAGGAGAGCGCCCTGGGGCGTGTCTTCCCCATGCCGGGCGGGCTGAGGGAGAACGTGGAGTTCTATCTCGGCAAAACGATGCGCATAGACAAATCCGAGGGGCAAGACCGCGTGTACGCCGATCTCGACGAATATGCGAAACAGCCGGGGAGAAACCTGCCGGACGTGTTCGACGTGCTGAACTGCCCGGAAGGCTGCAACCTTGGCACTGGCTGCATCCAAGGGCGCAACATTTTTGAGATAAACGCCGTCATGGAAGCCCAGAGGCTCGAATCGCCAGGCGGGCGTGACCGCGCTTATGTGACGGAGCTATACGACAGTTTCGACAAAAAGCTCAAGCTGAGCGACTTCCTCCGCACCTATGCCCCTGAGCGCATACCGGCCCTGGCCGTCAACGAGCGCGATATCAGCGACGCGTTCGCGAAGATGCGCAAGGCTGAAGACTGGGAACAGAAATATGACTGCGGGGCGTGCGGCTCCAACACCTGCGTCGACATGGCCCGCAAAATCGCCCTTGGCGTCAACCTCCCGTCGAATTGCGTTCAGCAGATGCGCCGAAACCTGCACGACGAATTCCAGACGGCCAAGCAGATCAATGAGGATGTATCGGAAAACACGAGGCAGATCGTGGAACGCTTCGGCACGTTCAAGGAGTGCGTCGGGCACATCTCGCGGCAGTTCGACTCCGTAAACGAGGCTGTCAGGCAATACGGCGAGATGGCAAACTCGATCGACCTTATAGCGAACCACATCACGATCATCGCTCTCAATGCCAAGATAGAGGCTGCGCGCGCCGGAAACGCGGGCAAGAGCTTCGCGGTCGTCGCGGAGGAAATCCAGAAACTCGCGCGTCAGTGCAAAGAAACCGTGAAGGCCGCTCAGGACACCTCCGCTGAGTCGGCGCGCGCGACGTCCGCCATGACGGAAGCCGTCAATGACATAGGCACGTCCATGCGCGTGGTCATGGGTTTGGTGGAAGCCATCTCGCAAAAGACCACTTCGCGCGAAGAGGGCGCGATCGCATACCCGTGAGGCACACGCCTCGCGCCGGGCGCGGGAAATTCCCGGCATAAGCGGCACCAGCCGTCACGCTTGATTTAAAGAAGTGCTGATTAATTCGCCTAAACGACATTTCAACGTTTAAGAACCCAGGCGTTGCAAGGGTTTAAATCTTCACCCTTTAGGCCCCTGACGATAAATCAGCCTTTCCTTAAATTCAATTAACATTTTCGAGCTGGGCCTTCACAATGCTTTCCGCAGAGGCAAGCGCTTCTTCCAGCCTCGACGGATCCTTGCCTCCGCCCTGACCTGCCGCGGGCTTGCCTCCCCCGCTGCCGCCCATGAACGATGAAACTTCCTTGACGAGGTTCCCGGCGTGAGCGCCTCTTTTTACGGCTTCGTCAGAGGCCATGCCCACGAGCGTCACCGCGCCATCCTCAACGCTGGCCAAGAGTATGACGGCCATTGGCTCTGACTGCTTTATCCTGTCGCCGATCTGACGCAATAGATCCCTCGGCGTATTTTGCATCCTGTCTGTGACTAAGATGACGCCGCCTATTTTTTTCGCGTCTTTCAGGCGGCCGCTCACGCCTTCCGCGGCGCTTTTGAAGAGCAGCTCCTGGTTTTTGCGCTCAAGCTGCTTTTTCCCCGCAAGCAGTTCCTCCGCTTTCGCCGGAAGCGACCCGGCATCCACGCCAAGAACATCCGACGCGCGGCGAAGCGCCGAAAACGCGTCCAGGGTGAGGTCAAGCGACGCCATCCCCGCGAAGGCAACCAGGCGCCGGACGCCGGAACCGATCCCCTCGTCCTTTGCTATCTTGACGAGCCCTATTTCGCCCGTGTTGCTGACGTGCGTCCCTCCGCAAAGCTCCGTGGAAAAGCCGGGGATGTCCAGCACCCGCACCACATCGCCGTATTTTTCCTCGAAAAGCGCCTTCACGCCAAGCTTCCTCGCCTCGTCGTAATTCATGACGCTCGTTTTTACAGGAACGGCGCGAAGCGCCTGCCGGTAAACCATCCGCTCGACCTCGCGGATCTCGTCCTGGGAAAGCGGCCCGAAATGAGTGAAGTCGAACCGCAAAAACTCCGGCGTCACCAAAGAGCCAGCCTGGCGGACGTGATTGCCCAGAACCCGCGTCAAAGCCTCGTGCAGAAGGTGCGTTGCCGTGTGGTGCCGCCTCGTGGCGTCGCGCCTCTCGGAGTCCACGATCGCTTCCAGCTTCATGCCGGTTTTTATAGCGCCGCTAGAAACCCTCCCGGCGTGAGCCGCCATCTCGCCGCTCGGGTATACAGTGTCCTCGACCACGAAGCAGGCGCCGGGGCCTTCGAGCGTGCCTCTGTCTCCGGTCTGCCCGCCGCGCTCCGCGTAAAACGGCGTGTTTGAGAGGATTATCATCCCGGACTCGCCCTCTGAGAGCGAAGCCGCCTCTCGGCCGCCTGAAATGATCGCAGTGACGACAGCATCGGCCCGCGTCGACTCGTATCCATCAAACCTCGTCGGGCCAAGCCTGTCCGCGAGCCTCGTGTAGGCGTTTGCCGATATGACCGCCGCGCTCTGCTTGCTTGCCGCGCGCGCGCGTTCTCGCTGGCGCTCCATCTCGCTGTCAAAACCGCCGCGGCAGACCTCTATGCCCGCCTCAGCGGAAATTTCCTCCGTCAGCTCAAGAGGGAAACCGTACGTGTCGTATAGCGCGAAAGCGACCCCGCCGGGCAGTGTCCCGCTTTTTCCTCCGGCCGCCACCTTTTTCAGCTCGCCGTCAAGAAGTTCCATGCCCTGGGCCAGAGTGTGCCCGAACCTGGTCTCCTCCATTTCCAGTATCTGCCTGATCGTCTGGGACTGCTCAATGAGTTCGCTGTACTGGCCGCTCATTATCTCGTTCACCACGGGCATCAGTTCGAGAAGGAACGGCTTTTCCAGGCCGATCAGCCTGCCGTAGCGGACGCTGCGGCGGATCAGCCTGCGCAGGACGTAGCCCGGGCCCTCGTTCGACGGCAGGACGCCGTCCGCTATCATGAAGGCGGATGCCCTGAGATGATCGGATATGACGCGGACGGCAAGATCCCCCTTTGGCGAGGCGCCATATTCAATCCCCGCGATGGCGCAGGCCTTGTCCATTATGGGCTTGAAGAGATCCGTCTCGAAATCCCCCTTCACGCCCTGTACGATGGACGCGAGGCGCTCGAGCCCCATGCCCGTGTCTATGTTCTTCTTCGGCAGGGGCGTCAGCTTGCCTGACTCATCCCGCGAGAACTGCATGAAAACAAGATTCCATATCTCAAGGTATCTGTCGCAGCTGCATCCGAGGCCGCAGTCCGGCTTCCCGCAGGAAAAATCCGGCCCCTGGTCGTACAGAAGCTCCGAGCATGGCCCGCATGGCCCGGTCGGCCCGGCTGCCCAGAAGTTGTCCTCTTCGCCGAAACGGACGATCCGGTTCTCTGGCAGGCCGACGAGATCCCTCCAGAAATCGTGAGCCTCGTCGTCGTCGAGGTATACCGTGGCATAGAGCCTGTCCGGGTCGAGCCCCACCCTTTCAGTGACGAATTCCCATGCCCACGGGATTATCTCTTTTTTGAAGTAATCCCCGAAGCTGAAGTTGCCAAGCATCTCGAAAAACGTGTGATGCCGCGCCGTATGGCCGACGTTATCTATGTCGTTCGTGCGGATGCACTTCTGCGCCGTCGCGGCACGAGTCACCTCCGGGGTCTTGAGCCCCAGGAAGTATGGCTTGAACGGAACCATGCCGGCTACCGTGAAAAGCAGGGTGGGGTCGTCCGGCACGAGCGGGAAACTGCGGTATATCCTGCTCCCTTTTTCCGCGAAGTACGAAAGGAACATCTCGCGGAGTTCGCCCGCGCTCCGCCATTTTATCTCTTTTGAAGAACTCTTGAAATTCATGAAAAATCCCCCATCGTGAAATCTTGACGCGGCTAATTATAACAGATGCTTATCGTGATAATATACTGCTATATGAAACTGCCGGCGAGAAAAAAGGCCGGCAGAAAACGCAAAATTAAATTCATCTTGGGGGGTCTGGAATTGAATCAGAAAAGAGAGGAATACCTCGTTGCCGATATAGGCTCTGCGCCGGCCGGGAAGATGAAGATCGACTGGGCCTGGCAATACATGCCGGTCATACGGCTCATAAGGGAAAAAGAACTGGCGGGAGGCAAAAAGCCTCTCGAAGGTCATACCGTCGCGGCATGCCTGCACCTTGAAGCGAAGACGGCATGCCTGCTCGAAGTGCTGAAAGACCTAGGCGCGACGGTTGCCGCCGCGGGGAGCAATCCTCTCTCGACTCAGGATCCGATCTGCGCGGCCCTGGCCGAGTATGGCGTGCACGTGTTCAGCCGGCACGGAATGAGCGCCGCGGAGTACGAGGAAAACCTGTGCAGGATGCTCGCCTGGGCGCCTGACGTGCTTATCGACGACGGGGCTGATACCGTCGCCCTCATCCACGAAAAATTTCCCGACATCGCGCGCGGGATACGCGGCGGGTGCGAGGAAACGACGACGGGAATACAGCGCCTTCGCGCGATGGACTCTGAAGGATTGCTTACATTCCCGATGCTGGCCGTGAACGATGCCTTGAGCAAATACCTGTTCGACAACCGCTACGGGACGGGCCAGTCCGTCTGGGACGCCATCATGAGGACGACGAACTGCGTCGTGGCCGGCAAGACGGTCGTCGTGATCGGTTACGGCTGGTGCGGCAAGGGCGTGGCCAAGAGGGCCCTTGGGCTAGGCGCTTCCGTCGTCGTGGCCGAGATCAACGCCCATAAGGCTCTGGAGGCCCACATGGACGGCTACCGCGTCATGGACATAGCGCAGGCGTCCGAATGCGGGGAAATTTTCATCACAGTCACCGGAAACACGCGGGTAATCCGAAAGGAACACTTCGAGAGGATGAGGGACGGCGTCCTGCTCGCGAACGCGGGGCATTTCAACGTCGAGGTTCATATCCCGGATCTGGAGGCCATCGCGGCCAAAACCTACGACTCCCGCGAAAACGTACGCACATACGAAACCTCGGACGGCAGGAGGCTTCACCTGCTCGCCGAAGGGCGGCTCGTGAACCTCGCGTCCGGCGACGGTCATCCGATAGAGATAATGGACACGAGCTTCGCGACGCAGCTTCTGTCGGCGCTTTACATCGCGAAGGGCGGGGAGCTGGGCAAGGGGCTGCAGCCAGTCCCCGCGTTCCTGGACGACATCGTGGCCGCCTACAAGGCGGAATCGCTCGGGCTTAAGCTGGAAAAGCTATTGCCTGAGCAGGAGAAATATCTTAACGACTGGAGGGTCTGACATGCCTGCGATACGGGACGTGCTTATATGGGACAGCGAACGCGGCGACGCTGAAAGAGGCGACATCGCGATAGGCGAGGACGGGCGGATATCGGACATATGCCCGCCTCGGAGCGCTAAAAGGGACATACTGTTCGACGGGCGCGGGGAGGCCGCCGCCATCCCCGGCCTCGTGAATTCCCACACCCATGTCTCGATGACCATGCTGCGCGGGCTGGCTGAGGAGCTTCCGCTCATGGAATGGCTGCAGAAGAAAATATTCCCCGTGGAAGAGCGCCTTCTGCCCCGGCATATCCGCTCAGGCGCCGAGCTTGCCCTCCTTGAGATGATAGAGGGCGGGACGACGTGCTTCGCCGACATGTATTACTTCATGCGAGAGGTGGCCTCGGCCGCGCTCTCCTTCGGCATGAGGGCGGCGCTTTGCCGCGGCCTTACCGGGGACGATTCGCAGAAGATAAACGAGAACTTAAACCTGGCCGAGGAATTCGGCGGCAGGGAAGGCAGGATCATTATCCAGCTCGGCCCGCACGCGCCCTACACAGTCCCCCGCGACGCGCTTGCGCGCATAGCCGGGATCGCGCGGGACAAAAATCTGGGCATCCACTTTCACTGGCTGGAGACAGAGGGAGAGCTTGAGAAATTCAAAGAAAAGTACGGCAAAGAGAACGTCTCGCCGTCGGACTACCTCGAAGGGACAGGGCTGCTCGACGCGCCGAAGCTGCTTCTGGCGCATTGCGTGTGGCACCCCGTCGATGAGTTGGAGCGGCTATGCCGCCCTAACGTGACGCTCGTCCATAACCCCAAGAGCAACCTCAAGCTCGGAAGCGGCTACGCCCCTCTGCGCGAGATGCTCAAGTCGGGGGCTAACGTCGCGCTCGGCACGGACGGCGCCGCCAGCAACAACAAGCTGGACATGTGGGACGAGATGAGATCGGCGGCCCTCATGCACAAAGGCTACCACAAAGACCCGACTCTGGTCTCTGCCCGCGATGTCCTGCGCATGAGCACGCTGTCAGGCGCGGCCGGGATGGGCTTCGGCGACGTCGGGCTCATTAAAAAGGGATGGCAGGCTGACCTGGTCATCGTGGACATCTCCGGCCCCCGTTACGTCGGCTGCGGGGAGAGCAACCTGCCGGAATTTCTTGTCTACGCCGGGGATGCCTCCGACGTCCGCGCCACTATCGTCGCCGGGAAGCTCCTGTATAAGAACGGACGCCACCTCACTGCCGACCGCGATGAGGTCGTGGCAAAGGCAAGGGAACACAGGCAGGAGATCATGAAATAAACGCGGCGGAGAGCCGCTCAATCGCCCGGCTTATGCCTGCCCTGCAGCTCTTTTAAGATATCGCTGAACGGGACTCCGGCGGAAACGCAGGCGACTTCCAGGTGATATAGAAGGTCGGCGGCCTCGCAGCGGAAATTTTCACAGTCGCCGGTAGCGAGTGCCAGGGCAGTCTCGACGCCCTCTTCGCCGACCTTTTGCGCCACCCTTGACCTGCCGCTTGCCAGAAGCCGCGCCGTGTAGCTTTCCTCCGGGGAGTCCTTCGCGCGCGCTTCGAGGTATCTGAAAAGACGTCCCAGAAACGTCCCGGCGTCGGCGTTCGCCTCACGAGTCCCCGCCGGGCAGTCCGATATTATCCTCCTGAAAAAACAGCTCACTTTGCCGGTATGGCAAGCCGGGCCGGAAGGCTCGACTAGGGCCAGCAGCGTGTCGCAGTCGCAGTCGGCCCTGAGTTCCATGAGCTTCATCCTGTTGCCGCTCTCAAGGCCCTTGTGCCATATCTCCCGGCGCGACCTGCTCCAGAAAACCATCTCGCCTCTTTCTAAGGTAAGCTCCAAAGCCTCGCGGTTTGCCCACGCCGTCATCAGGACCTCCCCCGTGCCGGAGTCCTGGACGACAACCGTCACGAGCCCGTCATCGCCGAATCTGACATCATCTATCGAACAAGCTATCATTGCTATTCCTCACCTCTTGCAATCGCGATGGCGCGGGCCAGATCGAAATCTTTCTCGTAGAGCGCCTTACCGACGACGGCGCCATAAAGGCCGGCATCGCGGAGGCGCTTTATGTCGTCAAGCGAAGTCACGCCGCCCGCCGCTATGATCCGCACCTGGCCCATGCGAAGCAGATCGCCGTAAAGCCGCATGTCGGGGCCAAGGAGCATCCCGTCCTTCTCGGTGGCGGTCACGAGAAACATCGTGTAACCTATTGAGCAGAGGCGCTCGATGCATGGCCCAGGCGCTTCCCCTGTTTTTTCCGTCCAACCGGAGACTACCGCCATGCCGCCGGAAATGTCTATCGAAGGGGTGATGGCCTGGCCGAACAGGGCAAAGAGCGCGCGGGCCCTGTCCATGTTTTTGCCGCCCTCGAACATAAGGCTGCCGACCATCGCCCTGGACGCCCCGGCTGCCATCGCCTCGCTTATGCTTTCGTCCGAGCGGAGCCCGCCGCCGTATTCTATCTCCATTCCCAGAAAGCTGAGCTCGCGCAGCTGTTTTAAATGTTTCGGCGAGCCGGACTCCGCGCCTTCGAGGTCGACAACGTGCAGGCATCGGCATCCCGCCTCGGCAAAACGCCGCGCTGCGTGAACCGGATCCATCCCGTAATCGGTCTTGTCCGAAAAATCGCCCTTCCTGAGCCTGACGACCTTTCCAGCGTATAGATCTATCGCAGGAAAGACTATCATATCCACTCTCCCTTCGTGCTTGGCGCGACGTCCGTCGGCGCAAGGGCCATCCCGAGCGCCAGCCCTGCTCCCTTGAATACGGCCTCGGCAGCGTGGTGCGAGTTATCCGCCGTCAAAATAGCGGCGTGCATCGTCGCGCGCGACTCACGGCAGAAGGCGCGGAAGAACTCCGGGACAAGCTCCAGGTCGAAATCCCCGCACTTGTCCGCAGGAAAGCTCCCCTCCCAGTAAAAGCCTCCCCTGCCGCTTAAATCCAGCGCGACGCGGGCTAAAGAGCCGTCCATCGGCAGCAGGCACCATCCGTACCGGACCCGCGGCGTGTTTTCCGACGAGATCATATCCTTCATGGCCAGCCCAAGGACGATCCCCACGTCCTCAGTCAGATGGTGCGCGTCGACGTGAGTGTCGCCGGATGCCTCTATTTCGAGCCCGAGGCGGGCGCGATGGGCCATAAGCTCCAGCATGTGCGCCAGAAAGCCGCACGGGAGTTTGATGCTGATGCCTTCATGCTGGCCCGGATAAGACAAAGACAGGGATATCCGCGTCTCTTTCGTGTTCCTGTTAATGCTGTACATGGCTTTATCCTCCGATTACGAAGTTCCTGACGGCGCCCACAGCGTCCCGCAGCGCCTCCCAGCGAAGCTGGAGAGCGCCGGGGTTCGCGACGAGGCGCAGCGAGACTTCCGCGGTGCGCTTCACCACGACGAGCCCGTTTGCCTTGAGCGTGCTTCCGGTCTGGACTATGTCGAAGATGCAGTCCGCGAGCCCGAGCGCTGGCGCAAGCTCCACGGAACCATTCAGGCGCAGTATCTTTACGTGAGCGCCCCATGATTCGAACGTCCGCCGCGCGATCCGCCCATACTTGCTCGCGACGCGCAAGCCCATCAGGCCGCTCGCGTGCCCGCCGAAACGCTCCGCTATCGCCGGCGGCCCCGCTATTGCCATGAAGCAGCGCCCCATGCCTGTGTCGACGAGTTCGGCAAGATCGACGTCGGACTCCTCAGTCACGTCACTCCCTATAAACGCCAGTTCCGCGAGCCCTTGCGACACCAGCGTCGGTATGTCGGACGGCTTGCCGAGGAGATACCTGTAGCCGCCATCGTCGACGACGAGGTTTCTTCCGGCGTCGCGGAGTTTTTGGGACGGCATTCCGGCCCCCTCTATTATGCCAAGGCAGGCATCCAGCGAGCGGCCTGTCGGCAAAGCTATTACCGGCATGAGCCTGTCGCCCCTATTTCAGATATCGCGACGCGCCGGCAGGACGGCAGGACGAGGGCGTAGTCCCCCTCAATGTTGGCCCACCACGAGCAGCCTCGCTTGATAGCGGTGTTTTTCGACTCCGTATCGTCCTGGTTCCAGCTTATCTCGAACGGCACGTCCCGTCCGGCAAGCGACGCGGCGTAGGAGAGCGCCTTATCCGGCGAAGCCGGGCCTGCCCAGATCATCACGCGTGATGACGGGCACCCGCGGGCTCTCGCAAGGGCCATCTCTCGCAGGCTGACGCCGAATCCGACAGCCTGGCACGAGAACCGCGTGTCCGCGAGCGCGCCGGCGTATCTGCCGCCGCCGCCCAGAAGAGCGCCGCCCGGCGACGAGTATACGTTGAAGACCGGCCCTCTGTAGTAGCCAAGATCCCTGATAAAGCCCAGGTCTATCCTGACTCTGCCCGCATACCCGAGCGCCGCGAGCGAGGAGGCGATGGCGGACAGAGGCCGGAGAGCCTCTTCGCCAAAGAGGCTGCGGCCCTGCGAAAGCACTTCAGCCGTCCCTTTGAGCCACGGCAGCCCGCTAAGGGCTTTTTTGCGATCTCGGCCAATCCGGGAATCCGCCAGAGTCTTGCCGTACTCGTAATAAGAGCCGTCCTCGAGGCATTCTGTCAGATGTCCGGCCAGCGCCTCGGGCAGATCCGCGAAGAGGGCCGGAAAGAGAGAGGCATCGCCAAGCACCACGACGGCTTCCGTGAGGCCGAGGCTGTCGAGCGCCCTGAGCAGTATCGTCAGTACCTCGATATCCGAGCCTAAGCCCTCCCATCCGAGAAGCTCGACTCCGACCTGAGTGTCCTCTATGTTCTCTTTCGGGGGACGCGGGGATGAGAAGACACGCTCCGAATAACAGAGCCGGAGCGGGAATTCTTCCGGCGCGTGGTTCAGCGCCATGTACGAGAGCGCTGAGATGGTAATGTCGGCCCTCAGGCAGCACGGCTCCCCGAACGGGCTGTTGAGTGCTATGACGCGCCCTCTCCTTTTCCTGTGCAGGTTTTTCATCGTGCCTTCCAGAAGCTGGAGCATGGCCGGGTTAAACGGGCTGTATCCATAGGACGTGAACATCGAAAGAGCCGCTGAGCGGCACTCCTCCATTCCATTGGCCAGTTCCCCGCCTATGCTGCTGCATCCGCGTGGCGTGATGTTCATGAACGCCGCTCCCTTTCAAAAAAAATAAAAACTTCGCAATACGCACTTTTTGATGATATCATGAATCGCAGTTTATGGCACGGAGGTGCTTTAATGAAATTACAGGCGAATGCCCGCGCCAGCCTGGGGGAAAACGGCTGGCCGGATGACTTTCGGCCCGACTGCCTGATCTTTGACGTTGACGGAGTGCTGATCGACTCGTCTGATTCCTTTCCGGAGATGGTGCGGAGGGCTGTGGAGGAAGAGTGGGCAGCCGCGGGCTTTTTAGCGGACGCGCCGGGCTATTCGCCGCGCCTTAACTCCGTTTTCAAGCTGCACGGGGGTTTTAACGACGATACTCATATAGCGTGGGGGCTGCTTAATATGATCGCGCCGGAGAATCACGGCGCGGGCGCCTGTAAACTTTCAGGGCTGATCCCCTCCCCTGATGAACTAGAGAGGATGATCCGCACATGCGGGCTCGATCCCGTCGGGTGGCTGCGCGGCAATTTTAAGGAAACATTCCCGCTGGGACGGGTAATCGAAAGATGCATGAGGATATATTTCGGAGAGGGGCAAGAGGCCGGAGTCTATGCCAGGGAAAAGCCGATGCTGCGGGCAAGCTGGAGGGATCTTCCGCTGCCTGCGTATGTGTTCACAGGGCGCAGCGCCTCGGAGTGGGATCTGGCAAAGGCCGTGCTTTCGTGGGACGATTTTCCGGACGAGCGGGCCGTCACGAGCGACAGCGGCATCCTCAAGCCGTCCGGAGACGGGCTGGCTCTCATCTGCCGGAGGTTCGGCCACCTCAGCCCTCTTTTTTTCGGCGACACGGCCAGCGACAAAATGTCATTTGAGGCTTTCAGGCGCGGGCGCTTTGCCGCGATAGGCAAAATCCTGCGCGGGGCTGAGCCGAATTTCGACAGCGTCGGGGACGCGCTTTTCAATCTCATCGGATGGAGGGACAGGTGATGGAAAAAGTTCTGGCCGACAGATCGGACGTGTATTTCAAAAGGCTTCTGAGATCCAACATACTGGCTTTGGACAGCTATTCGCCCGGGCAGATGCCAGCGCCGGAAGACGCTGTTTTCCTGAACGCCAACGAAAACTCCTTCGGCACCCCGCCAGCCATCCTTGAAACCTTGAGGGATCTCCTGGCGGGAAAGCCCGGGCTCCACAGATATCCGGACATAACCTGCTCAAGGCTCAGGGACGCGCTCTCAGAAAAATACCGCATTTCCCCAGAACGCTTTATCGTGGGCAACGGGCTTGACGACATTATAAACATGCTCGCGCTGACGTTCCTCGAGCCCGACGACGAAGTGCTCGTCCCCGCCGCGACGTTCGCGCTTTACTCCTCGTCAGCCAGGATGATGGGCGCTGCCCCGGTCTCAGTTCCTATGAAAAGCGGGCTCTCCATAGACACGGGCGCGATCACGGACGCCGTGACAAGCCGTACGAAGATGATATTCCTGTGCAGCCCGAACAACCCGACCGGAACCATAATCAGCCGGGGCGAATTCGAGGATCTCCTCGAAAAACTCTCATTTTTCCCCACGCGGCCACTGCTTATAGTCGATCAGGCTTACGCGGAATTCGTCGATCCGGGGCAGGATCACGCGGACGCGGCAAAGTACCTGGAAGATCACAATAACGTAGCCGTCCTGAAGACGTTCTCCAAAATGTCCGGGATGGCGGGCCTCCGGGCCGGATATATGATCGCGCATCCGAATCTCATAAGCTACATGTACCGCGTAAGGTTCCCATATACGGTAAACGCCCTTGCTCAGGCAGCGGCCGAAACGGACGCGCGGGATCCTTCCGTAGGGCTGTTCAAGGAAAAAATAAGGGCCGTCATAATGGAAACGCGCGCGGAACTCGAAAATTTCCTGGCCGAGTCAGGCATACCGTTCGTCCCGTCGCAGGCCAATTTCGTCTTCGCTTTTTACGGGATGCCGCACTCCGAGCTTATCGGCATTTCGCAGGAACTTGGCCAGAGAGGCATACTGGTCCGCGTTCTGAAGCACGAGCACGCGCCATGCGGCATAAGATTTACGGTAGGGACGCCGGAGGAAAACATAAAGCTCATATCCGCGCTTCGCGACATCATAGAACAGAGGAGGGACTGAGCAATGCGTCCATTTATTAAGCCAGCGACAGCAAATGCCCCGGCAAAGGTCAAGGATGGGGGCGTCATAAGCCTCGTAAAAGCCGGAGACGCCGCCTACAACGCCAAATCCGGAGAACTCCTGCTTCTTCCCGGCGGCGCCTTGTCCCTGCGGCAGATCAAGGAGAGGCTGTCCGTCCGTCTTTTTGAGGAGGCTGGCCTGCAGCCGGTCAATTGCGGCAGCGACGAAGCCATATTCTCCCTGGCCGAAAGGTATGTCAGGGATTGGGGGGACTCCGCTCTATCCTACCTCGACGAGAGGGGCAGGGACATCCGCCTCTTGGGCTGGTCGAAGGATGTCGCCGCCGCAGAGCAAAAAACGGATGAAATCATGAAAGCGGCGTCAGACGAGCTGGAGCAAATCTGCGCCGGAACGCCATTCTCGTTCGTGGAGGAGACAATCCCGGACGGCAGGTCTTTTTCGTTGCTTTTCCCCTGCGAACAGGGCGCAATCGGAGCAAGGCCCGGTTTTCTCTGCCGCTCCTGCGGCAAGATCCTGCTTGCGGATTCCCCGTTTGAGTTCCGCTCGCCCCAGCCGGGAGAAAACGAGCCGGAAGAAGAATTAAAGGAAGTGGCGACGCCCGGCGCAAATACCATCGCCGAACTCTGTTCCCAGCTCAATCTGGACGTGAAGCGCACTTTAAAGGCCATGCTGTATGTGGCCGCAAGCGAGAAGGCGGACGGCCTAAGCCCCGTCGCCTCCTTCATCAGAGGGGACTACAATATAAGCCTGAGCAAGCTTTCCTGCTGGCTTCGGAACGAATACGGGCTCCTGGGCCTCCGCTCCGCGGAAAAACAGGAGCTGCAGAGCTTTTTCGGCGAAGTGGCCGGCTACTGCGGGCCGGTAGGAATGCCGGAGAACGTCATCCTGGTCTGCGACAGCAGTGTGCTTGGCGCCAGAAACACAGTAGCCGGGGCAAACCACCCCGGCTATCACTGCACTGGCTGTTGCTATGGGAGAGACTTCGCCGGAAAAATCGCCGACATCGCTCAGCCCGGCGAAGGCTCTCCCTGTGCCTGCGGAGGTTCATTCGAGGCAACGGCGTTACGGGATGCCGGCGTGATTCAGTTCGGCCACGATTGCAAAAACGACGCGCCGGCCAGTGAAAAAGTTGACAAAAAACTCTCTTACCGGGACAGGGAAGGCTCTCATGAATACCCTGTCATCTGGAGGGGCGCTCTATCTGCTGAAAGAATTCTTCTCGAAACAGGACGCTTGCGGTAAGTTAGGCCATGTAGTACTGTTTGATTGGGCGGCCCTTCGCCTGATACTTATTCTTCACGTGGAGCTTGCCGGTGTTGACAAGCGCCTCGCAGTATTTGCGCACTGTTATCCTTGACACGCTCAGCATTCCCGCGATCTCGCCAGCGGACTGCGGCTTCTCGCCTTCCTCGATGAGCTGCAGTACTTTTTCAAGCATCTCGCTATTCTTGATGGTGCCATCGTTAATTTGCTGACTGCGCTCTCGCGGGAAAAAAATCGCGTCGAGCCTCTCCTGCATCACCGGGAGTTCAAGATCCTCGCAATAGATAACCCTGTAGCGGAACATTTCGAGGGAATACCTGAGGCGCTCCGTGGAAATCGGCCTCATGATCATGTCCCAGACTCCGTGAGAGATGGCTTCCTGAACTATTTCCTTGGACGGGTTTTCGACCAGCAGGAGCAGCTTCACCTTGTGCCCGGATTCCGGGAACTTCCGCCACTGCCCGACGTTGTCGGTGCCGCCGACGACGACGAGATCCACTGGGGCGATTTCCATCCGCTCGATCGCGGCGTCCACGCTGTCAATTTTATCGACGACAACGTAATTGTCAAAATACCTCATTACCTGCCCGATTGAAAAGAGAACCAGTGGGTCGGACTCAACTATCAGAAGATGTATCGGTTTCATTTTAATTTCACCTCGCTTTACTCATTTCTTTATTGCGATCTGATGATAACAGCTAATAACAAATATGGGTAGGTGAAAGTGACTAAAATACAAAAGAATTTCCATAAATCATTGGTTTACGCGAGCCCAAGTAATAGGAATTACGTATTTAAGATACAATAATAAAGTTTGCGGCATAAAATACTACATAAAGGCTGCATTTTATACTTATCAAAGGGTATAGTATATTAGCAGCAGGAGGTGTTTTAATGTTTAACGCGAAAAGAATTGACAAGTTAGCTGAGGAATTATCACGCGGGGGGATTGACGCGCTTTTTATGGGGCCGTCGACAGATCTGGAGTATCTTGCCGGATTGAGGCTTTTCGACGACGAGCGGGTAAAGGGGCTCATGGTCTCGCGCGAGGGGAAGTGCTTCGCGATGGTCCCGCTTCTTTACAGGGAGGAGATGACCGCGTCGCTCGGGCAGGACGTTTCCTACAAAATATGGGCCGATCACGAGGGCTTTGCCTCGTCATGGGCGGCCGGCTGCGCGGAGCTTGGCTTAGAGGGGAAGAGGATCGCCATAAACGACGGCGTTCGGGCCGTGGATCTGATAGAGATGAGGAATGCCGTGGACTTCAAGTGGGCAAACGGCGCTGAAACCCTTTCGCCGCTGCGCAGGGAAAAAGACGAGGCAGAGCTTGACTGCCTGAGAAAGGCGGGGGAAATTGCCGACAAGGTCATGGACGGCGTGTCGAGGTTCATCCGGGAGGGCATTACGGAAAAAGACGTAATAGATAAAATAACGCGGCTTTACGAGGAAAACGGCGCGGAGGGCCTGTCGTTCTCGCCAATCGTGGCGTCAGGGCCCGGCGGCTCCATGCCGCACTACTCACGCAGCGACAGGACGCTGCGCCAGGGCGACTTCATAGTCGTCGACACAGGGTGCAGGTTTCATGGCTACTGTTCGGACATGACGAGGACGTTTTGCTTAGGAGAGCCGGACGAGACACAGCGGAAGATCTACGGCATAGTGCTTGAGGCGCAGAAAACGGGAGAGGCGGCGGTGCTGCCTGGAGCGACGGGGCAGGACGTGGACAGGGCCTCGCGGAAGGTCATAAACGACGCGGGGTATGGCGATTGTTTCCTGAACAGAGTCGGGCACGGCGTCGGAATCGCGATCCACGAATCGCCGTACATTATAGAGGGCAATGAAACCCCGCTGGCGCCGGGCAACGTCTTCAGCATCGAGCCTGGCATATACATAGAGGGCAAATACGGCGTCCGCATCGAAAACCTTGTCGCGGTCCGGCAGGACGGCACGGCAGAAGCCTTGAACAAATTCACGAGGGAACTTGTAATAATAAAATAGCCTATCTGCCTTTCAGCAAACCCGGATCGATAGGGCGGCATCTTTTTTACGCCCTATCGTTTGTTTTTTGTTGATAGGCTATTTGCCGCTTACTACGTTTTTGGCTATTTTGGCGCGGGAGATATAGAGCGCTTCCGGGTTGTCCCGGAATATCTTGTTGAGGAAGCCGGCCGCGGCGTGCCGCTCGTCTACATGGGCGTCCCTGCGGTCCATGCCGGACGCGGCGGCGCTTAAAAGCTCTAGGCAGAAGCGATACTCGTCGGGGGATATCTCCCTCAGCTGTTCGTGAAGTATCGCGCCGCGCGGCTTTCTTTTTTCCTCGCATAACGTGGCCGGCCCAGGGACTTCCGAAAATGACAGTTCCTCCCCGGCCGCGTTCAGGACACGTATGCGGTTTGCCAGCTGCCCGTTCACGACGGAGGCGCTTATCTGCGCGAGGGAATGTATCGAGCCGGAATGCCGCGATTCGCCCGGAAAGAACGCCAGCCCCGCTTTCTGTTTCAGGTATTCGAACTCGAAGATGGCCCTTGCCGCGCTTATCCTGCCCGGGACGGCGATGAATACGGCTTCTGTTTTGTACCCGCCGGCTTTTATCATCCTGAGCGTATTGAGTGCCGGCTCCCGCTTCTCGCCGTCCGTGACCCAGAGGATGTCGCGCCTGGCGGACACAAGGGCTTTAAGGCACTCCTGCTCCAAGCGCCACGCGTCTTTCGACGCGATCTTCGCCTGGTCGCCCCTGTATTTCATGAGCAGCCTCCTGGCGAGCCTGTGGCAGTGCGCGAAATCCGCCTCGCATACGACGGCTGGGTGTCTGGCGCCGCCTGACGCGGTTTCGCCGAAATACCCGCCGCAAAGCCTGACGGCGGTACTGAAAGCGCCTGTGCCGGGCTGGCCGAATACCGCGAGCGCAAGAGGGCGTTCGGCCTCAGCCTCATCGCGGGAACTGAGGTAATGCCCTATGAGCTTTTCCGCGATGACTGGCAAATCCCCTTTTAACATTTCGCCGCCTCCGCCAGAGCCGGTTCAGGCATTCGGCATGCTTTGCGCCCCGCGAACAGCAGGATGTTCACTCCGGCCGCCGCCAGAGCCTTCGCTTCCGTCCGGTTCATGAAAGCGCGCCGTCCTCGTCGGGTATTGCCTGTTTTTGCCCTTTTTGCCTTTTTTGCCCCTTTCGTCTGGTTTCCCGATAGAGCGCCCGGATGCGCTCCTTCGCCTCGGCATCGCCGAAATAAAGCCTGCCGCGGAGATCCCAGAGAGCGGCATCCGGCTCGCCCTGCCCGCATTTGAAGCGTTCGGCGATCATGACGTTCGCCATGAGCCTCGCTTCCTCGAATTCAAGCTCCGGGACAAGCGTTTCAAAAGGCGATCCCTCCATGTCCATCACATGCCCTTCCTGGTAATAAAGACGCGGCCGGCATTTATGAGCGAAAGGCCGGCCGCATATATCGCTTCTATTCGCCGCGCTAGCGGAGGACTGCGATAAACCCGAAAGCCTCCAGCGCTAAAACGCCAAACGCGCCCGAGTCGCAGCCGCCCGAGGATCCATTTGCCAGATCCGAGGAAGCGTCGCCCCGGCTTGCCGCTATCGCAACCGGGTCGATTATCACGTATTCGTCCGTGTCCCAGTCGTAATCGCCGTTGTCCGTCACCGCGAGGCTGAGGTAGTACCATGTCCCCTTGGCCACGGCCCTCGTCTGGGGTATCTCCTCCCCAACGGCATTGGTAAATATGTACTGGCCGTCCCTTATCCCGTCAGGCGAGGGTGCTCTGCCGAGCGGCACTGCATTGCCGTCGCTCTTCAGCTTCAGTACCGTGAGGCTGCTGATGTATTCGCCGGCAAAGCCGTCCAGTTGCGTCTTGACCGTGATTGCCGCGGTCCTGCCCTTTGTCGGTACCTCCGTCTTGAATACCGGCAGGGGTACTATAGGCAGATCCGTGTCTACGGCGCCGCTGTTCCCGCTCTTGACGAGCCCCTCTTCTATCGCGCTCGCCGTGGCCACAACCATGCCATCCGCGTTGACAACGGTGACCGCCGCCTCGCCGCTAGGCAGGCCGACGCGTTCCGCGGCGCTTATAAAGTGGACATCTACCCCTGCGGTGACATTGTCGGCCGATGGCTTTACCACTGGGTTCATCATCACTGAGGGCACTGCGCTGGCAGGCTCGTCGCTTTGCCCCGGGTCATCCGTATTGCCGGGCTCGTCGTCCTGCCCCGGATCGTCTGTGCCGCCTGGCGCATCGCCCTGCCCTGGCGTGTCGGTATCGGCAGAGCCCGCCCGGACCGTGAAAGTCACGCCGAACGACCGAGTTATCCCGTTGCCGCCGCTCACGGTCACCGTGGCCGAGTAAGCATCGGCAGGGAGGCCGGTGAGCGGGGCCACTGTGAAGCTGTCAGTTCCTCCGGGCGCAATATTGCTGATAGACGTTTTAGAGAGAGAGAAACTGTCTCCGTCCGCGCCGCTCAGGAGGATGGAAAGCGCGCCCGTCGCCTGATTGCCGCTGTTGGTCACGGTGACCGATCGGCCCGCGGGGGCAGCGTAGCCGGTGTTGGCTGAAGGGAAGGCGATTGTTCCGGTTTCGCTCAGCGTCACGGAGTAGGCAGGATTTCCGGCACCCTCAGCGTTCACCGTGAAGCTGACGTTGAACGACCGCGATATCTCATGGCCGCCGCTCACGGTCACTGTCGCGCTGTAGGTTCCGGCGACGAGGCTGGCTTTCGGGGCGACCGTGAAGCTGCCTGTTCTTCCCGCGTCAATCCCGTCAAGCGCTTCCCTGGAAAGGACGAAGCTGCCCGCGCCCGTCCCTGAGAGCACGACTGAAAGCGCGCCTGTGTTCTGGTTGCCGCTGTTCGTCACAGTCACGGCAAGGGCGGCAGGGGCATTCGCGTAGCCTTCGGTCACTGGCGGGAAGCTATGCGTTGCCGGCACGTCCAGCTCTATGCCGTAGGTCGGCTGAATCGCGTTCACCGTGAAGCTGACGCCAAACGACCGCGAGGTTATGTCGTCTCCTCCGCTCACGGTCACCGTCGCCTCATAGGTAGCGGCACCGAGATCGGACTTTGGGGTTACCGTAAAGCTTTCGGTATTATAGTCCTCTTCCGGCCCGATATTGCTTATGCTGGACTTGGAGAGCGTAAAGGCGTCATCGTCCTGCCCTGACAGCTTTATTTGGAGCGCCCCCGTCGCCTGGTTGCCCGTGTTCGTCACCGTCACGGCGAGAGGCGTAAGGGACTGGCTGTCGTAGCCCTCGTCAAGGGCGTCGAACGTATGCTGCTCCGCCTGGGGCACGCTCAGCTCGATGCCGTATACCGGATCGGGCAGATTCACAGTGAAGCTGACGCCGAACTGCTGCTGTATGATGTCATTTCCTCCGCTCACCGTCACCGTCGCGCTGTACTCCTTGACTTCAAGGCCGGTATTGGGAGCCACCCTGAATTCGCCCGTCAACCCGATACCGATTCCTGCAAGCGATGCAGGGTCGAGCGTGAAGCTGCTCGCATCCGTCCCGGTGAGCGCGACT